>SLIA01000159.1 GCA_007135935.1 Wenzhouxiangella sp. | reverse complement strand
CGGTGCCGAAACACTCGCAAGGCCTTGATTTATCTGGCTCCCCGGGTCGGATTCGAACCAACGACCTAGTGATTAACAGTCACCCGCTCTAACCAGCTGAGCTACCGGGGATTGGAAGCCGGGTATTGTCCCCGCAGAATCGGTTTTCGTCAAGCCCAATTCGGCATCGATTTGCACTTCAGGCCGGGCGCGTATCTTGCGCTGCGGTGGCGCGCGAAGATTCATCGAACTCCACGATTCGATTCCGTCCGCTGCGCTTGGCGGCGTAGACGGCCTTGTCGGCCTGCGACAGAAGGTCCCCGGCCAGCCGCTCGGGGTCGGTCTGCATCGCACTGGAGGTTGTGAAGCCGATGGAGACAGTGACGCGTACCTGGGAGTCGCCATCGGGTGCGGTGAACTCGAGATCGTAGACGGCCTGGCGCAGCTTGGAGGCTAGTTGGCGGGCACCTTCGGAGTCGGTATCCGGTGCAATCAGCAGGAACTCCTCTCCGCCATAGCGACCCAGCGAGTCCACCGCCCGAATGCCATCGTGCATCACTTCGGCCACGCGCTGCAGAATCAAGTCGCCGAACAGGTGGCCGTGGACGTCGTTGACGGGCTTGAAGTGGTCGATATCGATCATGAATACACTCAATGGCCGGGCACTGCGTACGGCCCGCCCGCATTCGGCCTGGAGCTGGCGCATGACGGCTTCGCGTCTGAGCAGGCCGGTCAGTTCCTCGTAGGTGGCATCCTGGAACAGGCGCAGGTTTTCGAAGCTTGCCGCAACCTGGTGGGAGAAGAGGTCGAGAAGCTCCAGCTCTTCGCGTACGAACAGTTCTCCGCTGCGTTTGTTCGACAGACAGAGTATTCCGATCATGCGGCGCTGGAAGTACAGCGGCACAAGCACCTCGGCTCCGATGCGTTGCAGCGCCCGCCCCTGCTCAGGCAGGTGGTGCCTGAGTCGCCGAACGCCAATCGGACGCTTGCTGCGTGACAGGTGGATGAATACGGGAGACTCGGTGCCCAGCAGCCTGACCAGGTCGTGACATCTGCGCTCGTCCAAGCCTTCGCTGAATGCACTGCGGCATTCGATGGCGTGCTGTTCGATCGTCACCACGCCGGTCCAGGACAGGTCGAGCGTGTCTCGGGTCTGGCCGGCGAGCCGCCTGAGCAGGTCGTTCATGTTGGACTGCTGCGACAACGCCGTGGCGATCTCGATCAGGCGCTTGCGCAGGGCGCGTCGTTCAGGGAACAGGCCATGCTCCACCAGCCGTTCGACTGCAATGCGCAGGGGACGAAAGAGAATGCCGCAGACCACGGCGATACCGGTTACCAGCCACAGGCCGATATCCTCGCCAAGACTCTGCGTGAACCACGGCAGTGCCGCGGTGAGCAGCATGTAGAGCACGACGAGTGCCAGCGCGGCAACAACGCTGTAGACCACGCCACGACGCACGATCTGCTCGATATCGAACAGGCCGAAGCGGAAAATGGCCACGAATACCGCAGCGGGGAAGAAGAGCAGCGCGAAGTTCTCGATCTGGCTGGTCACTGCCGGGGCAAGTTCGACCCAGCCGCTCCACAGGCTGGACACGATGATGTAGATCACCCAGGGCAACAGCCCGAACAGCACCAGCATGGCCTGGTTGCGCCCCCTGGGTGTCACCGCTCGCCAGGCTTGCCACGCCAGGATGGCGGGCACCACGGCGGCCCATGCCAGCAAGATCCCGGTCTGCAAATTCAGCAACTGTTGCGAGTAGACGACACCGCTGCTGCGCCACTGGTAGATGATGGTCGCCATGAGAGCAAGGCTGATCAGAGCGCCGAGGAGGTAGAATCCGGGAACGATCAGGCGATATCTCGCCAGCAGCTTCAGGCGGTCGGGGATAAGGCTGACCAGGTGCAGCTCGACAGCAATCTGGAATCCAGTCATCGCCATCCAGGTCAGCGCCAGGAGCAGGGTGCCGGTATTGCCCAGCATATAGCCGGCAGGTAATGCCAGCTCGACGGCCACCAATGCCACGAAAATCATCAGAAGCCGAGCACGCAGATCCCCGTGTTGATGGCGGGCGGCCAGCACGGCAAGCCCCAGATAGGCTGCGACCAACACGAGTTGGGACAGGAGACGAACGATGTCCGGCGGCGTGCCGGGAACAAGCTCGAGGCGAACTTCACGGTCGTCGCGCATTACCGTGACGGCCAGGGATTGCCCGGGATGATGGTGGTGCTCGAACAGACGGGCGAGTGAAGCGAGATCCGTTACCGGCTCATCTTCCACCGCAATGACCAGGTCACCGTCCTCGGCACCGGCATGATCGGCCGGCAGGTCCGGCTCTACGGCATCGATGCGAATGCCGCCCTCATCCTCGCTGATGTAGACCCCGATTCGCTCCGAAGCGAAGCGGGCTTCATCAAGAATGCTCCACCCCAGAAGTACAAGCACCAGAGCCAGCACAAGGCCGGACAGGATACGCCAGTGCGGCAGCTTACCCCGATGGGCGCTCATCGCAGGTGCATACCCTCAAGCCCGGGGCAGGGCGGTGAAACGACCGTGGAACTACGGGCTTGATGAATGAGCGACATCTGACGAATCCCTGATCATGACCACAGTCTAGCCCAGCCAGGCGCGCGGCAGGGTGGGTCGATGGATACGTATTGGCGTAATTGTGAGCGGTTTCACTGTACTGGTGGATAGAAGTTGTGCAGCATCCCGTATACAATGCGCGGCTTGTGGAAAACCTGCGTGTCCCGGCAGCCGTCCTGGCGGAATCGAAGCCTGTATCGGCTGTCGCGCAGGCGACAGGAAATATTCGCAAATCCGATTCTCACGTAACAGTCAGCGTTTTCAGTTCTGGTTCTTTACCTTTATCTTTAAGGAGTATTCATGCAGCGCACTCTTTCCATCATCAAGCCGGACGCCGTCGCCAAGAATGTCATCGGCGAGATCTATACGCGTTTCGAGCGTGCGGGGCTCAAGGTCGTGGCCGCCCGGATGAAGCATCTCACGCGCGAGGAAGCCGAGGGCTTCTACGCGGTGCATCGTGAGCGGCCGTTCTTTGGCGACCTGGTGAAATTCATGACCTCCGGTCCGGTCATGATCCAGGTGCTGGAAGGTGAGGACGCCATCGCACGCAACCGTGAGCTGATGGGAGCGACTGACCCGCGTCAGGCTGCCCCGGGCACCATTCGCGCCGACTTCGCCACGAGCATCGATGCCAATGCGGTGCATGGATCGGATGCCGAAGAAACCGCAAAAGAGGAAATCGCCTTCTTTTTCGGTGATGATGAGATATACTCACGGTAATTATCAGAGATTTCTCGCAAATGCCCGCAGGGCCTGAAAATAAAGTCAATCTGCTGGGGCTGGACCGACGCGGTCTGGAGCGATACTTCGCCGACCTGGGCGAAAAGCCGTTCCGTGCGCGTCAGTTGCTCCAGTGGATTCACCAGCGAGCCGTTACCCGGTTCGATGACATGACCGACCTGTCGCTGGCCCTGCGCCAGCGGCTGGATCAGCATGCCCGGATCGAACCGCCGCGCATCATCAGCGAGCAATGCTCGGAAGATGGTACGGTCAAGTGGCTGATGGCGACCGAGGGTGGTAACGCCGTCGAAACCGTTTACATTCCCGAGCCCAGCCGCGGCACGCTCTGCATTTCCTCGCAGGTCGGCTGCATGCTCAACTGCACCTTCTGTTCAACGGCCACGCAGGGTTTCAGTCGCAACCTGACCGCGGCCGAGATCATCGGCCAGGTCTGGCAGGCTGCCACGACGCTGTCGGAAGAGCGCCACGGACGTCGGCGCGTCACCAATGTCGTGTTCATGGGCATGGGCGAGCCAATGCTCAATCTCGAGGCCGTACGCCCGACGCTGGACCTGCTCCGCGACGATCTGGCCTATGGCCTGGCATCCAGACGGGTCACCATTTCGACTGCCGGCGTGATTCCCGGCATCGACAGCATGGCACAGGGCGTCGAGTTTGCACTGGCGGTTTCGCTGCATGCCGCCGAGAACGATTTGCGTTCCCGGCTGGTACCGCTCAATCGCAAGTACCCGGTCGAGGAACTCATTGCCGCATGCAAACGCTACACCTCCGGGCATCACCGTCGTTCGGTCACTTTCGAGTACACCATGATCGATGGAGTCAATGATCGGCCGGAGCATGCCAGGGCGCTGGTACGCCGCCTGAGCTGCCTGCCGTGCAAGATCAACCTGATTCCGTTCAATCCGTTCCCGGGCACGCCGTTTCGCCAGTCCAGCGACGAGGCAATCTACGAGTTTCAGAAGATCACGCGTGCGGCCGGGTTGATCACCACGGTGCGCAAGACCCGCGGCGAGGACATCGATGCCGCTTGCGGGCAACTGGTCGGCAAGCTGCTGACTCCCAATCAGCGGCGTCAACTGGTCCAGCAACAGCTGGCAAGGCAGGCGGTAGCCCCATGAATCGGACGTCCGGTCTAGCGCTTGCGATGATTCTCGGCCTGCTGCTGACCGGTTGTGCGGCAACCCCCGATACCGGACCGACAACTCGTTCCGGCATGGACCGGGTCAGCCCGGTGCGCGCCGCCGAGGTCAATACCCGCCTTGGTATCGGGTACCTGGAGCGGGGCGATCTGCAGGTTGCCATGGAAAAGCTCAACACCGCACTGCGACATGATTCGGCGCACGTGCCGGCCATTGTCACGCTGGCGATGATCTATGAGGAGGTCGGCAATTCTTCGCAGGCCGAACGTCATTTTCGCCAGGCGATCCGGCACGCCCCGGACGACGGGGCAACCCTGAACAGTTATGCCGTCTTCCTTTGCCGGCGCGGGGACTATTCGGATGCCGAGAGCCTGTTCGAACGCGCCCTGCTCGATCCTTTCTATGCCACGCCGGAAGTGGCAAAACTCAATGCCGGCGCCTGCGCCCGTCGCTCCGGGGAGCTGGAGCGAGCCGAAGAGCATCTGCGCGATGCGCTGGCGATCGACCCGGAGTTGCCCGGTGCGCTCTATCATCTTGCCCGGCTCTACTACGAGCGCGACGAGTCCTTCAGGGCGCGGGCGTTTCTGCAGCGCTTCGAGGCCACCGGGCAAACCGAACCGGGCGCACTCCTGCTCGGCTATCGCGTCGAATCCAGTCTGGGTAACGCCAGTGAAGCGAGACAGTACGGCAGCATTCTGGAGGAACGCTATCCCGATTCCCGGGAAGCGAGAGAACTGAGAACACAATTACAAGACAATGACGACTGATACAACCAGCAAGACCAGCAAGGAAGAGGCCGGTGTATACGTTCAGATAGGGGATGAGCTGCGCAAGGCCAGAAAGAAGGCCGGCAGGGATATCGGTGAGATATCTCGCCAGTTGCGTCTGCCCGGCATGACGATAGAGGACATCGAGCACGGTCGGGTGGAGCGATTGTCTCCGCTCTATCGCCGCGGTTACATTGTCAACTACGCCAGGGCGCTGGGGCTTGATCCTGACCCATTGCTCGCGGCAGTGAGCGACGAGGAGCGGCCCCCTGAATTGCGCAAGGTGCTCCCGGTCAGCCAGCAGGGCTGGAGGCTCGAGCGATACATCAGGGTTGCGACATATGTCCTTGTTACTACAGTGATTGTTCCGCCTCTCGTCTACTTCTTTATCGAAGGCGGTTCGAGAATCATGGAGCGCGACCCGGTGGTCGAGCACGGTGACTCGGTGATCTCGGAAGAGCGTCAGGACGGCGAGCGGCAGGGCCGCAATCGCATCGCCCGGGCGCTGGCGCTGGAGGAATCGGATTCCGGAAGTGAATCAGGCGAGGTCGGCCATGTATCGGCTTCCGCGCTGCCGCTGGCCGCGGTAAGACCGCTTCGGGAGACCAAGCCGGTCGAGGAAGCCGCTGCTCCGGACTTGCTTCTGCCCGCCGCGGAGCTGCTCGAAGTGGCCGGCGACGAGCCCGGTGCCGCGATCATGGAGTTGTCCGTGGAGCTGCTCGAGGACTCCTGGGTGGAGATTCATGCAGCCGATGGCAAGCGTCTGGAGTACGATCTTCTGCGCGCCGGCCAGAATCGTACCTATCGTGGCGAGGCGCCGTTTCAGCTCTTGCTCGGGCGCGCCAGTGCCGTGCGCCTGTCGCTGGCAGACGAGGTGGTGACCTTCGATGGCCATGACCGCAGTGATGTGGCACGTTTGCGACTGCTGGCCGGGGGTGAAGTGGAGCGCTGATCGGTTGCACGTTCCCTCCGCTTGACAAGAGATTTCAGCGAGCCCGCCTACGGCGGGCTCATTGCCGTATTGTGAAACCAGATGAAGAACATACAGTCGATTCGCGGCATGCACGATATCCTGCCGGAGCACTCGCCCCTGTGGCGCTGGCTGGAGCAGCAGGTTTCGTCCACCTTTGCCGCCTATGATTTCCACGAGATTAGAGTCCCGGTGCTGGAGAAGACCGAGGTCTTCACCCGCGCCATCGGTCAGGCGACCGATGTGGTCGAGAAGGAGATGTATACCTTCGAGGATCGTAATGGCGACTCCCTGAGCCTGAGACCCGAGGGCACGGCCGGCGTGGTGCGCTCTGCCATCCAGCATGGTCTGCTGCATACGCCTGGCCTGAAGGTCTGGTACCAGGGCCCGATGTTCCGGCATGAACGGCCGCAGAAGGGGCGTCAGAGACAGTTCCACCAGTTTGGCGCCGAGGTTTTCGGGATGGATGCCGCGGCGGCCGATGTGGAGTTGATCGCACTGGGAGAAAGGATCTGGCGCCGCCTTGGGCTTGAACGCGGGATCCGGCTGGAGATCAATACCCTGGGCGATCGCGAGGATCGTCAGCGCTATCGCCAGCGACTGGTCGACTACCTGCTGCCCGTTCGCGATGAACTCGACGAGGACAGTCAGCGTCGCCTGGATACCAATCCGCTGCGCATTTTCGACAGCAAGCATGATCGAACCCGCGAGATCATGGCCAACGCCCCGCGCCTGATCGACGAGATCGGCCCGGAGGCACGCGAGCATTTCGAAGAGGTCTGCGACATGCTCGACCGGCTGGGTATCGATTACAGCGTCAATCCCGGGCTGGTGCGCGGGCTGGACTACTATTGCCGCACGGTGTTCGAGTGGATCACCGACGATCTGGGCGCGCAGGGTACGGTCTGTGCCGGCGGCCGCTACAACGACCTGGTCGAGATGCAGGGTGGCAAACCGACTCCCGGCATCGGTTTCGCCATGGGGATCGAGCGCCTGCTGGCCCTGCTGGAAGCGGCAAGCGTGGAGAAAAGCCAGTTTCCTCACGTGTTTGTCGTCACGCGCGTGCCTCCAGCGGAAATGCTGACCGTGGCCGAGCGGCTGCGCGAAGAGGTGCCGGGCCTGCGTGTTGCCGCGGCCGTCGGCGGCGGCAGCATGAAGGCGCAGTTCAAGCGCGCCGATCGCAGCGGCGCCCGCTATTGCGTGATTCTCGGAGAAGCCGAATATCAGACCGGGCAGGCGGCGATCAAGGATCTGCGAACTGAACGCGGCGAACAGGAAATGGTCAATCTGGATGCGCTCGGCTCCCGATTGCAGGCACTGATTGCCGGAGAAGGTGCCGACTGATCTATCATGGTCGGCTGACAACGAATATTCATCATCATTTTAGGGAATAACGACTCATGGCCGTAGAGCTTTACGACGAACATGAACAGAGCGAACGTGTACGCCAGTGGATCAAGGAGTACATACCGGCGATCGTGATGGGGCTGATACTGGCCTTCGGCGGGATCTTCGGATTCCGCTACTGGCAGGATCACCAGTCCGGACAGCGAGTGCTGGCTTCGGAGTATTACGAGGTGATCCGCCAGAATGTCCAGGCCGACGACCTGGCCGGTGCCGAGGAGCAGTACCAGGTCATGCGCGACTCGGTCGGTCGGAATTCCTATGTTGGCCTGGCCGGAATGCACCTGGCTTCGGCTTATGTGGCCGATGGCCAGCTTTCGCCTGCTGCCAGCATCTACCGGGAGATGCTCGATGATCGGCGCCTGCAGTCATTGTGGCCGATGGTCACCCTGCGGCTGGTTCGCGTGCTCGAGGCGCGTGGCGACATCGACGAAGCGCTGGCGCTGGTCGATGGCGAGGCACCGAAAGGTCATGCCGCGGCCTGGGCCGAGGCCCGTGGCGACTTGCTGTTCGAGCGCGGACGCGTCGAGGAGGCGCGCCTGGCTTGGCAGGAGGCCCTGGACAACCAGCCCGAACAGGGCGGGGATACCCGCCTGCTGGAAATGAAGATCGATGCCACCGGACTGACCGCCGAGGATGCCTCGTGAGGTCAGTGCTGCAAACAATAGGTCTCTTGTTCGCTGTCGTACTGCTTGCCGGCTGCGGCATCTTCTCGCGCGATGACGGTCAGATTGCTCCGGCCGAGCTGGTTGAATTTACTCCGACGCTGGAAGTCGAGCAGCTTTGGTCTGTCAGTACCGGACGGGGCATGAGTCGAAGCCAGCCCAACCTGCGCCCGTTCTACGAGGGCGGCCGAATCTGGGTCGGAGATCACCGCGGCCGGGTCGTGGCCGTGAGTGCCGATAGTGGCCGTGTCGAGCGTCGTTTCGATACCGATATCGAATTGTCCGCCGGGCCGGTTGTGCAGGAGGGCCTGATTCTGCTGGGCAGTTTCGATGGCGAGCTGGTGGCGCTCGATGCCGAATCCGGCGAGGAGCGCTGGACGGCAGGACTTTCTTCGGAGGTCCTGTCCTATCCGGTTTTGCATGAAGGTGTGGTGGTCGTGCGCTGCGTCGACGGCCGGATTTTCGGTCTCGATGCCGAGAATGGACGCCGGTTGTGGATTCATGATCGCAGTGTCCCGCTGCTGACCCTGCGGGGGACGAGCGATCCATTGGCCCGCGCCGGCCAGGTCTTCATCGGCTACGACGACGGTATGGTCATCGGTCTGCGCGTGGCCGACGGTTCAGTGCTGTGGGAGCAACGCGTCAGTGAGCGCGAGGGCCGGACCGAACTCGAGCGCCTGGCCGATATCGATGGTCCGATGGCCATTGTCGGTACCGAGCTTTACGTCGTGACCTATCGTGGGCGCATGGCGGGCTTGGCGCTGGATTCGGGCCGAATGCAGTGGGTCAAGGATGTCTCGTCCCATTCCGGCCTGAGCCTGCGTCGGACACAGCTCGCAGCCAGTGATCGCGATGATGCGGTCTGGCTGGTCGACCGTCGCAGCGGCGCAACGTTGTGGCGTGATGAACAACTCAAGCGCAGGCAGCTGACGCGGCCGGTGTTTTACGGCAGCCAGATCGTCGTGGTGGACAAGGAAGGTTACTTGCATTTCTACGATGCCGGGACGGGCGAGTTTTCCGCGCGGATCCGGGCGAGCCGGAATCGGCCTTCCGATGCTCCCCTGGTGGTCGGCAACACTCTGTACCTGCTCGATGACGACGGGACGCTCAGTGCCTGGCGCGCGGGTCCGCGCGACTAGGCGGACAACAGGGGCTGCGCGCGATGTCTTCCTTGCCGGTGGTTGCCATCGTCGGCCGGCCCAATGTGGGCAAGTCGACGCTGTTTAACGCACTCACGCGAACGCGTGACGCGCTGGTTGCCGATACCCCCGGCGTTACACGGGATCGGATCTATGGCCGTGCCGTCATCGACGGACGGCCGGTCATCCTGATCGATACCGGAGGACTGGACGAGGCTTCCGGTGAAGTCGAAAGCGGAGCCCAGCTGCAGACCCGCCACGCCATGGAAGAGGCGGACGTGCTGGTGTTCGTGACCGATGGTCGTGCCGGCGTGTTGCCGGTTGAACACCAGATTGCATCGGAGATGCGCGCGCTCGACAAGCCCGTCATTCACGTGGTCAACAAAACCGACGGTATCGACCGGGACATGGCGATCGCCGAAGCGGCCGAACTGGGCCTGGGGGAGGCTTGCGCCATGGCGGCCAGTCACCGGCGCGGGCTGGGCAACCTCGAGCGCAGACTGTCGGCTCGGCTGCCGGCGATCGACATTGCCGAAGAATTGCCCGACGAAGGCATCAGGCTGGCCCTGATCGGCCGACCTAATGCCGGCAAGTCGACCCTGCTCAATCGCCTGCTGGGAGAAGAGCGTGCCCTGGCCACACCCGTGCCGGGTACGACGCGCGACCCCATTCATGCCACCGTCGAACGCGATGGCGTGACCTATCACCTGGTCGATACGGCCGGCATCCGACGCCGTCGCGGCAGTCATGAAGGCATTGAACGGTTCAGCACCATCAAGGCCTTGCAGTCTGTCGAGAAGGCGCGCATCGTCTGCCTGGTGTGCGATGCCTCCGAAGGCATTACCGAGCAGGATGCGCGTCTGGCCGGACATGTCATCGACGCCGGGCGCGGACTGGTGATCGTGATCAACAAGTGGGATGCCATCGATGCCGACACCCGTCGTCGGGTGTTGACCGAGGTGGCTGAACGCCTCGATTTTGCGCGATTTGCGCCGGTGGTCACCTTGTCGGCATTGCACGGCAGCGGTCTGGGCGAACTGACCGATGCGATCGAGCATGTCAACGAGGTCGGCATGGCCGAGCTGTCCACCTCCGCCCTGACCCGGGCGCTGCGCAAGGCGGTCGAGGCGCATCCGCCGCCCTCGATCCGGCGCCTGGCGCCGAAACTGCGCTACGCACACGGCGGCGGCCATTTCCCCAGCCGGGTGGTGATTCATGGCAATCGTACCGAGCATGTGCCGGATCAATATCGGCGCTACCTGGTCAATACCTTCAGGAAGCACTTCGATCTCACCGGGGTGCCGGTTCGACTGGTGTTCAGGGAGAGTGACAACCCCTACGCAGGGCGCACCAACAAGCTCTCTCCCCGACAGATTCAGAAACGCAGGCGGTTGAAGAAGTTTGTCCGACGCAAGCAACGAAAAGGCTGACCGGCTCAGTCGCTATCTCGAGCGGCTCCGGCAGCGGGTACCGGCCGTGTCGCCGGACAAGGCCCGGGAGATGCTTGGCGAGGATGCACTCATCATCGACATTCGCGAGTCCTGGGAAACCTCGGCCGGCACGATTCCGGGCGCCTTGCTGATCGAGCGCGGCATGCTCGAACTCGATATCGGGCAGCATGTGCCCGAAACCGATCGCAAGCTGGTGCTGATGTGTGCCGGTGGCGACCGTTCAGCCATTTCCGCCGATGCGCTGTTGAGCCTGGGTTACGAGCAGGTATTCAACCTGGAAGGAGGGTTCAATGCCTGGCGCGCCCGCGGCCTGCCGGTGAGCCGTCCCGCGCTGCTCGACGATATGGCCAGGGGGCGCTACCTGCGTCACCTGTCCCTGCCCGAGGTGGGGGAGGCCGGTCAACGCAAGCTGCTGGAAAGTCGCGTGTTCATCACCGGAGCCGGGGGACTGGGTTCGCCGGCCGCGCTTTACCTGGCAGCCGCCGGAGTAGGTCACATCACACTGATCGATAACGACCGCGTTGAACGCTCCAACCTCCAGCGACAGATTCTTCACAGCGACCATCTGGTCGGACACGCCAAGACCGAATCGGCCGCCCAGCGCCTGCATGCCCTCAATCCGGATATTGAAATACGCACCATTGCCTCGAGACTGACTGATGACAATGCCGAGGAACTGCTCGGCGGGCATGACGTGATCGTCGATGGCAGTGACAACTTTCCGACGCGCTACCTGCTCAACGAGACCTGCATTCGCCTGGGCTTGCCGCTGGTCTACGGCGCGGTCATGCGGTTTGCCGGCCAGGTGGCGGTGTTTCACCCGGCTGCCGGCAATCAGGCCTGTTATCGTTGCCTGTTTCCGGAGCCGCCATTGGCCGAGGATGCGCCCAGTTGTGCCGAGGCCGGTGTGCTGGGGGTGATGCCGGGAGTGATCGGTACGCTGCAGGCAACCGAAACCCTGAAACTGCTGCTTGAAATCGGCCAGCCGCTGCTATCGCGGCTGGTCCATTTCGATGCACTGGCCGGCAGTTTCAGAACCACCCGCCTGGTCCCCGACCCCGACTGCCCGGCTTGCGGCCGGGGCCGTTGAAGGAGCTTACAGGCTCTTCGACGTCAGGTGCTTCTGAATGCCGTTGATCAGGCCCGGGTCGTCAGGCAGCACGTGCGGTTGCCAGTCCTCGACCAGGTCGCCGCGGCGGTCGAACAGGTACTTGTGAAACGTTCCCCGCGGCAGGATCGCTGCCGAGCGCTCCTGCACCATTTCCCTGAAAAGCGGATGCATTTCGCGTCCGGTCACACTGTAGCGCTGGGTAACCAGGAAATTGATCGGATAGTTCTCGCGCAGGAAAGCCGCGATTTCCGACTCGTCGCGCGGTTCTTCGTCGAAATCAGTGCACGGGATGGCCAGTACGCGCAGACCGGCCTGCTGGTTAAGCGAATAGAGCGACTGCAGGCGGGCAAGTTGCGGGGTAAATGGACTCTCGGTGGCGATGTTGACAATCAGGAAGGGCAGGTTGCGATGGTGGTCAAGGTAAATGCGGTTGCCTTCCAGGTCGATGAAATGGTGATTGAACAGGTTCACAGCGACTCCCTCGCGACATGGACAGATTCCTATCTTACTGAATCAAGCCGCGCCCGCGAACCTGTCGTCGGGCGCAAGGCAGGCACGATTTGTCGTTTTGTTAGTACAATGTCGCCCCACTATGAATACGCATGCCCGAACGCTTGACGGCCGCGCGGTAGCTGACCGTCTCATATCCAACGTGGCCGATGCGGTCTCCACCCACATCGAACGGGGTGGGCGCGCGCCCGGACTGGCCGTGGTGCTGGTCGGCGACGATGCTGCCTCGGAAGTCTACGTCAATCACAAGATTCGGGCCTGCGAGCGCGCCGGACTGGTTTCGGAGACGCACCGCTTGTCGCACGGCACCGGCCGGGGTGAACTGCTTGCCCTGATCGATGCCCTGAACGAGGACGAAAGCGTCGATGGCATACTCGTGCAGTTGCCGCTGCCGGCGCACCTGGACGAACGCGAGGTCACCCGCCGGATCCGGCCGGAAAAGGATGTTGACGGTTTCCATCCGGTCAACATGGGTCGGCTGGCCGTGCGCGATCCGGGCCTCAGGCCGTGCACGCCGCGCGGAGTCATGACCCTGCTGGCCGCGCATGGCATCGACACCAAGGGCATGGATGCGCTGGTTGTCGGGGCATCCAACATCGTCGGCAGGCCACTGGCCCTGGAGCTGCTGCTGGCCGGTGCAACCGTCAGCGTGGCCCACCGCTTCACCCGCAACCTGGAAAAGCACGTGCGCAATGCCGAAGTGCTGTTCGTGGCGGTTGGCAAGCCCGACCTGGTCGATCCGGACTGGGTTGCGCAAGACGCCATCGTGGTCGATATCGGCATCACCCGGGGCGAGGACGGCAAGTTGCGCGGCGATCTCGACTTTGATGCCGTGGCGGCTCGGGCCGGATGGATTACGCCCGTGCCCGGTGGCGTTGGACCAATGACCGTGGCGACCCTGTTGCAGAACACCGCCGAAGCCGCCGGGCTGGTTGTCCGGGCGCCGTGAGTGCAGCGTCGGGCACCGGGGCAGGGCGGTCCTGCCGATAAAGCAGTGGCCGGATTGAAGCGCGAGAGGTCAGCAGGTGCCGAGCCGGGGGGCGATGATCTTGCCGGAAGACTGATCGGCGCGATCGAGACAGGACTCGTCGTCGTTCTGCTCCTGATGCTCTTTCTCATGGGGCTTGTTTTGCAGCTTGCCGGTCATATCGACAGTCTGCAGGCTGGGTGGGTCGAAGAGGCAATGCCGTCGGTGCTGCTGTGGCTGGTCATGGTCGGTAGTGTGGTTGCCGCCGGCAGACTTCAGCATGTTCGCGTGCGACTGACCGAGTCGCTGGTTCCGCTACCGGTGGCGATGGCCTTCAGGCGGCTGGCTTTTCTCGCTGCTGCCCTGGTAAGCCTGGTATTGGCCTGGCACGGTCTCCGGGCGGTCTTGCTGGAATATGAATTCGCTCAGCTGGCGTTCGGGCAGGTGCCGGTCTGGATGGTTCATGCCATTGTGCCGGCGGGTTTCGTGTTCATGGGGGCGCGATTCCTCGCCTTTGCACTGCTGCCTCCTCCCATGGCCGACACCCGGCACGACGAGGATCAGAACACTTGATCGGCCTGATTGTCCTGCTGATGCTCGTCATTGGCGTGCCGGCATTTGCGGTCGTGGCCGTGGTGGCGCTGCACGCTTATGCGCGTGCCGAGCTGGATCCGGCGCTGCTGGTGATCGGTTTTTCCGACCTGGGCGATCACGTGCAGTTGCTGGCCGTGCCGCTGATAAGCTTTGTCGTGGCCATGCTGGGTCGCGAAGAGTGGCGTCGCTGGGCGCATTTTCTGGCTTCGAGCGCCGACCGGGTGCGGCCTGGGCCGAATCCCGCAACACTCTTCTGGCCACTGCTGTTTGCACTTGCTGCTGCATGTGCCGTTGCCGTCTCCCTGATCGTGCCGGCCATACTTTACTCGGTCATCGCGGCGGTGGCGGCGCCATGGTGTGCGGTCAGTGCCGAGGCGCTGGTTGTCGCAGCACTCGTTCCCGTGACACTGGTGATGGCTGTCGTGGCCTGTCTGCCGGGATTGGAGCGGTATCTGAAGCGCGTTTCCCCGCCGGCCTCGGCTGAGGCGCCAGGCGCCGGTCGGCATTTGAGCGACTTGCTCGTGGCCCTGCTCGTCGTCGGGGGCGTTGTTGCAGGTCGTGCGACGGTCGTTGACGTGGCGCTGTTGGGCACCGTCTGGATGGTGGTCACCCGCCTATTCGTGTTTCGCGAACTGACTTGGCGGCAGCTGCTGGCAAAGGCCAATCGGGCAGTGATCGCATCGGCTGTCATTTTGTTGATCGCGGGGCTGGCCATGCCCTGGGCGGCGATGGTCAATGATGCCGGTTTGCTGCGTGCCATGGGGGAAGCTTTCGGGCCGGCACCCGGCAGCCAGATTGCCTTTCTGGTCGTTTTGAACCTGCTACTGCTTTCTGCTGGCCTGCTGCTGGGCGTTCAGGTCGGTGTAATGCTGCTCACGCCTCTGGTCGTCCCTCTGGGGCTGTGGTTCGGTCTGGAGGGCGTGCACCTGGGGGTCGTTTGTCTGGCCGGCCTGCTGATCGGCCGGGCCCTGGTGCCGCTGGCACGTTCTGTGACCCATTGCGTGCCAGGCGACCGGGGTGATGCACTGCTCGCGGGGCTGCGGGTGTTGTCGTTGCCCGTAGTGCTGATCCTGTTGCTGGTCAGCGGTGCACCGATGCTGATGGCCTGGTTGGTTCACTGACCCGACACGAATGCGATCTGCACTCGTGCCGGGCCAATGGATTTCGGTGAGATGCCGTTTCAGTCTGCGTCGGCTTCGAAACGATCGTCGAAGATCTGCGGGGTACTGACGGTCACGATGGCCGGATCGGAGTCGATACCGTCGACGGTGGCAATCGCCGTGTTGGTCACGGATCCGGCCTCGACATCGTCGGACGAGATCGTGCGCTCGGCATGACACGTGATCGATTCCCCTGCCTCCAGATCACCGCTCGGGCATTCAACCGATTCCCGGTCATCGTCGACAGTTACCGGTCCGTCAAGGTCGACATTGCCGGTGTTGGTCACGACATAGGTGTAGCTGATGATGTCGCCTGCCTCCTGGTAGATCATCGGGTCGGCCGTTTTTTCCAGGCTGATGGCCGGGTCTTCCGTAAATTCGGGGCTGACCAGGAATAGGCCGCGGCCGCGACTGCTGGCACTGGAGTCGGGGTCGGTCAACAGGGAAACGAATGCGACTTGTCCGCTGTTGTTGATGGTGACCGATCCACCAAAGTTCGGGCCGCCGACATCGTCGGGACTCTCCAGACGTGCCGGTCCCAGGTCGGTGTCGACGATGTCGCCTTCGGTGACGATGGCGCTCACACTCTCGCCATCGGCGACCCAGATGGCCCGCTGGCCGCTGTCATTGAAACCGCGAAAGGCGACCAGGCCATCGTTGTTGAGCGCGGGAGCAAATGCTTCGAGGCTGTCCAGGCCGTCTTCTCCCACCAGCGCGTACTGGGTCCAGCCATTGCCGTCGGCCACGTACAGTCCGCTGCCGCCGGCGGCAAGCTGGGCAACAAAAGCCACCTGGCCGTGATCATTGAAACCGATGCTGTTGTTGAAGTCCGAGAATGGACTATCCGGATCCAGCTCATCGTCTTCGACCAGGACGTCGATATTGCCCTGTTCATCGACGGTGACGATCTGGTTGGTACTGAATGAATCGATCGCCGCCTTTCCGGCTATCAACCGGTCGTTGTTCAGGCTGGGCGTGAAAAGGAAGGCATAGTCGCTGTTGCTGTCGACCCCGGTTTCGGCCAGGTGTATCACGTCATCGTCGTCGCTATCCCAGCTGACCCAGGCGCGGCCACCACTGAATGACGCGCGGTAGCCCAGAGCTTCCTGGTCGTTGATGGACACGGCAGTCCAGCCAGAGGCACCAAGAGGCGCATTGGTGAGATGAACCGTCTCGTCCTCGACCGGGTCGTACATCAAGATGCCGTCCAGGCTGGATTCGTTGCGCGTCCAGACGATCTGGCCATGGTTGTTGATGCTGACATTGCTGTAAAGGTCGCCATCGCCCACGGCGATGTCGACAATATCGCCGCCTTCGACGGTTCCGAGCCAGACACCGGCGTGGAATTCGGGCGGCACGCTGTTGATGCTCATCGCCACCTGGCCGTTGTCATTGATGCTGGGGGTCTTGCTCGACCAGGATGATCCGACCGGGATCTGGTAGGCGCTGCCGGCGCCGGAGCGCATCATCAGTTCGGGAGGCTCGAAGCCTGTTGCGTGGCCCGGGCCGCTGCAGGCCAGAGCGAGAACCAAAGCGATGCCGGTATTTTTTCTCATTGATAACTCCTCGAAAGTCTCTTGTTTTCGTGTTTTCCTGAAATAGGCTGGTTTATCCGTGGGTGCGACAACATGGCCGGGTGCGCCGGTCGGCATGAGCTGCTGTCAGTGATCAGCCCGGGGTCGGTGTCTTGCGCTGGAACAGGGCAGCGGGGGCCTTGATCAACTCGTAGAGCACAAGCGCCAGAACGATGCCCGCGCCGGTATACACCAGCGATGGCGCGTCGACGGGGATGGCCGGGGTGAAGTGCTCCCAGGCGCGTTGGGCGATGTCACTTTCGGCGTGCTGCATCATGACCAGTGGTTGCAGCAGTGGCGGCGCCTGGGAGATTGCCAGGAACGCCTGCTCGAGCTCGTTGACGCGAAGGGCAAATTCCGCGACCGCGTCTTCACGCTCGGCCACGCCCAGCCGCTGCAGCCACTCGCCGCGCTCGACCATGGAAAGTGTCCGTCGGGCCTCGTCGAGGTGACCGCCGAGGCGCTGCAGGTAGGCCTGGGTGAAGGCAGGCGCCTGGCTCAATCCCATACCGCCGCCAGCGCCACAACAGGCGCTGCCGAGGTTGTCGAATTTTCGTGCAATCCATCCCATGCGGCTCCATTCTTGCCCGGGCTGCCGATCAAGTCCAGCATGGCAGGCCCTTGCTCTGGCCAGGAGCGTCCAACATGGCGTCAAGGGTCTGGAATGTTGACGCAGTTCACATGTTGTGTCAGATTGAAGCGGGCGGCAAAGATCGGTGTACGGGGGTGGGATGAACGCCATCAGCGAGTATGACTACCGCAGCATCATCGGGCGGTCGTTTGGCAATTTCGTCGTGGTGCGGGAATTGGGCCGCGGCGCCATGGGGGCCGTCTTCGCCGGATATCAGAAATCCCTCAAGCGCCAGGTCGCGATCAAGTTATTGCCCAAGATGCTCGCATCCAGCGATTCGGCTCGCATGCAGTTCCGGGATGAGGCCGAAACCGTCGCGGTACTCGATCACCCGCACATCATCACCATTTTCGACAGTGGCGAGGATGACGAGTTTTTCTTCCAGGTCATGCAGATGGTCGAGGGTACCGATCTTGGCGAACTGCTGTCCCGGCTGCGTCGGCATCCGGTGCCATCACGTCGCCGTCTGCCGCTCAATCACGCGGTGCGGGTGATTCGGGAGGTGCTTGATGGCCTGGAATTCGCGCATGAGCAGGGTGTGGTTCACCAGGACCTCAAGCCGGCCAACATACTGATCGATAATCGCCAGGGACGCGCGCTGGTGGCCGATTTCGGCATTGCCAAGACCAAGCACATCGAGTTTTTCGCGCGTGGCCTGGTGGTCGGTACGCCCAATTACCTGGCGCCCGAGCAGGCAGCGGCCCAAGAGACCGATCGCCGCACGGACATCTACTCGGTAGGCGTGATTCTGTTCGAGTTGCTGGCCGGGTTTCTGCCCGTGCGCGATGAATCCGGGCGCAATGCCCTGCTTCGCAAGATGCGCGACCCGGATTCTTTCTTTACCCGAAGACCGAGTGAATGCAGTCTGGACATCGATGACGGTATGGAACGGATTATCCTCAAGGCGACCGATGCCGATCCACTGAACCGCTTTACCAGTGCGCGGGCATTCTCGCTGGCACTGGAGCGCTGGATGACCGCACACACAGCACAGGCAATGCAGTGACCGAGACGGCAACCCGAAAAATCGAGCCCCTGGAGGCCGAGCTGCTGGCTCGCCGGATCAGCACGGCCTATGCCAATGCCTGCAGCTACGGCAACGAGCATCCGTTGACCAGCAGGGCCTGTGAGCAGGCACACGAATCCCTGGGAGAGGCCCTCGAGCGCGTACCGGTCATTACGCTGTTGTCGGATCGCGGCTCGCTGTTTGTCGAGAAACACCCGGTCGGAGATCGCTTCAACCCCTCGCGGCTGTTGAAGATGTTCGCGGCGATGGAAATCGAGTCGGTTTCGTTCGAGGCGGGCATCATCCTTGCTGATTTTCAGCTATTGATGCGAATCTTCTCCGATCCCGTGGCCCATTCCGGCGTGCACGATGCAGAAGCCGCCCTCACGCGTCACAACGTGGACTCGGTGCGCTTCAATCACATCGTTTATCGCAAGCTGACTTCGGACCAGAAAGTGGTCAGCAAGAACGCCGACGGCCTGGCTGCCGACGGACCCAGCCGGTATGGCGGTGGGGTGGCCGAACGCGTATTGCAGGAACTCGAGGGCTTCATGTCCCTTGGGCGTCTGGCCGATGAGCCGGAGGCGGCGGGGGAGAATCTGGCCGATTCGCTGGCCAGCGGAGGCGATTCCAGCCGCGTCAAGCTCATCGAACACCTGCGCAACCTGGCGCAGGAAATCGAGCATGGTGGTTCGGTCGGCGCATCCAAACTTTCACCCGAAGACCTGTTCCTGGCGATGAATACATTGCGCCAACGGGTCAGGCAGTCCATTGCCGCTCGTCAGGACATGGAAACCATTCTTTCCGACCAGGGCGAGGTGATCGGGGAGATCGATCAGCTGACCTACACCACACTCATTTCCCTGGTGCGCGAAGAGTACCGTGGCAGCAACTATTCCGCTCGTCGCACTGCGCAGATCATCAATCGCATGCTGCCCGATCCGCAGGAGCTGCGAAAGCTGCTGCCTCAACTCAAGCAGGCGCTGATTCAGGAAGGCATGTCGCTGAAGGACTACGGCGAGCTCATCCATTACCTGTCAATCGGGCTGCGGGGAGAGCACCTGGTTCAGGCCCTGGAGGATGGGGCCGACAGCATTGGCCTGGATGTGGACGAGATCGTCGACCGGATACGCGATGACCCTGCCGAGGCCGCGCGGCTGGTGGTGCTGGCCGCTGAACTCAGACACGGTGGCATGGCCGATGAAGAGCAATTGTCGGCGGCATTTTCCGATTACATCGATCGCGTTGGGTCTCGCGCCGGCAGCAGGAGCGGAGTTGAAGACCAGCCGCTCGACCCGCGCGCAGTCAAGGATCAGCTGACTCGCCTGCAGCGTGAGCTGGTGATTCATCTCGACGAGCGCAATGCCGACAACACGGCAATGAGTCGGCTGGACGGAAAGCTGGGCGAGCGTGTCGATCGGGCTTTCGACGACAGCCGCCTGGCCGCGCTCGATGCCTTGATGCAGGCTGACCAGGCACTTTCACCACAAGTGGTTATCGAATGGCTGGAGCAGCAGTTGCTGTCTCCATCGGATCTTGAACGAATGCGCGCACCGGTAACCCGGCTGATGCGACAGCATGGCTATAGCACCGATGAGATTGCCGGGATCCTCGACTCGCTGGGGCAGGCCCTGCCGGAGGGACCGCCCATGGCCCTGCCCGAAGGCGTGATTGATGCCGCCGGTACCGCGATGTTTCTGCGCCGGGAGGTCGTGTGTGCAAGACGGTATGCCACAAGCTTCGCCGTGATCCGGGTGACGATTGAGAAAATTGCCATCGATGGCGGGCCAGCCCGCCGACCGACATCCCGTGAAGCCAGCTTGCTGTTGCCGGAACTGTATACCCGCATATTCCGTCAGGCGCGTGAACCGGACGTGGTTGGTTCTCTGGACGAATCCCTGGCGGCAGAGCCGATACTGATACTGCCCATGACCGATCACGCTGGCGCACGCACCGTGTGCGAGCGCGTGCAGCGCATCCTGGCGGAGTTTCCGTTTCGCATCGGCGAGAGCACATGTCACCTGCAGGCAACGGCCACTCCGATCGATTACGGCTCCGACCACGGTCAGGAGCGCTTCCTGCTCCAGCTCGAACAGGTTCATCAGGCCAATCGCCCCCGCTGAGTGCCGGTCGTGTGGTCAGCCTCAGGCGCCTGCCTCAATCATCGGGGCCGCGCTCCTCGTGCCCGGCGCCGGCGCGTCGCTTTTTCCGGCTGTGGAGGTAGTAGTGGATGGCGATCCAGTCGTACAGTGCGTGCACGATGACGGGCACGAGCAGGTTGCCCGTGTGCAGGTAGAGCCAACCGAGGTAGGCCCCCATCAGACTGGCAATCAGGAAATAGGTGGGCGTGACCGCATGGGCCAGGCCAAACAGCAAGGAGGCCAGAATCAAAGCGACGGCGGGACCCAGCATCAGCGACAGCCCGTCCTGCACAACGCCGCGAAACAGCAGTTCTTCGCCGATGCCGGCGAGTATCGCAACCAGGGCCACGCTGCCGACCGGTGCGCCCTTGAACAGGGGCAGGATGATCTGCTCCACCAGATGGCTGATCTCGCGCGTCCAGCGCCAGCGAGCCAGCGGAAACAGCAGCAGCATGGCCGCCAGGGGGAGGGTGCCCAGCAAAGACCATGCCAGCACTTCCGGTGCCCAGTGCAGGCGTTGCCAGGGCGAAAGTCCGAACAGCCACGCCAGCAACAGGGCAATTGCGACAACGGCGACCTGGAGGACCAGGGCGCCGGTCAGGGGCGACCGGCGAATCACCGAGTTCAGTCGTTTTGCTCGGCCGCCTGTTCGCTATCGGTGTCGGGGGAAGGTTTGCTGGCTGCCTTCTTGCTGGCGGCAGCCTTCTTCTTCGACGCCTTCTTCTTGGCCGATTTCTTCTTCGTGGTCTTGGCGGCGGCCTTTTTCTTGCCGGCCTTCTTGCTGTTGCCGGGAGTCCCGCTGCCGTCGCGTTCAACGATCGCCGCGACACCCATGCCACCGGCCGTGCAGACCGAGATCAGGCCGCGCCCGGAGCCGGCTTTCTCCAGTGTCTGGGCCAGTGTGGCCAGAATGCGGGCGCCGGTGGCGGCAAACGGGTGGCCGATGGCGACCGAACCACCATGGACATTCATGCGGCGGTTGTCGATGCTGCCCAGGGCGCCATCCAGTCCCAGCCGCTCGCGACAATAGCGTTCCGATTCCCAGGCCTTGAGTGTGCACAGCACCTGGGCGGCAAAGGCCTCGTGGATCTCGTAGAAATCGAAATCCTGCAGTTGCAGTCCGGCCGTTTGCAGCATCTCGGCCACGGCGACCGTGGGCGCCATCAGCAGGCCTTCGTCGCCATTGACGAAATCGACCGACGCGGTGCGCCCGAAGCTCAGCCAGGCGGTCACCGGCAGGTCGTTTTCCCTGGCCCATTCTTCCGATGCCAGCAAGACGGCGGCCGAGCCGTCGGTCAGCGTAGTCGAGTTGCCGGCGGTCAATGTGCCGGTGGCCGAGCGATCGAATGCCGGCTTGAGGCTGGCCAGCTTGTCCAGCGAGGTATCCGGTCGCACGATGTTGTCGCGAATCACGCCGGCATGCGGCCTGACCAAGTCATCGAAGAATCCGGATTCCCAGGACTGGGCGGCTTTCTGATGACTCTCGAAAGTGAGCTTGTCCTGGGCTTCTCGCGAAATTTCCCATTCCCGGGCCATGCGTTCGCAGTGCTGGCCCATGGACAGGCCGGTCCGCGGCTCGGAGTTGCGCGGAGGCTGCGGAGCCAGTTCCCCGAAGCGAAAGCCCTTGAAGACCTTGAGCTTGTCGCCGAAGCTGCGCGCCTTCGACAGCTTGATCAGTCGCTGGGCGAAGCGGCGCTGAAAGACGATGGGAGCATCCGAGGTGGTATCGGTGCCGCCGACGATCGCGCAGTCGATCTGACCGGCGGCGATCTGGCCGCCCGCCATCAGTGCCGCCTGCAGGCTGGTGCCGCAGGCCTGCTGCAGGGTGATGCCGGGCGTGAGCGGTGACAGGGTGGTTGAAAGCACGGCCTCCCGGGCCAGGTTCCAGTCCTTGGAGTGGGTGGTGACTGCTCCGGCAACCACCTGGTCGATCTTCTTGCCGTCGAGCTGGTAACGATCGACCACGCCCTGGATGGCCGCGGCGAGCATGTCCAGGTTGGTCTGGTCGGCATACAGCGTGTTGGAGCGGCAGAAGGGAATGCGGCTGCCGCCGATGATGGCGATCCTGCGCGGGCTGCTGTCGGTCATCAGGATGGCTCCTTGTTGGCTTGCTCGCTGCGGTCTGCAGCGCTGGATTCGAGATAGTGCATGGGGCCGCCGCGGAAGGGAGCGAAGCCGGTACCGAAGATCATGCCGGCATCGAGCAGGTCGGCGGACTCGACCACCTTGTCTTCAAGGCAGGAACGGCACTCGTCGAAATACGGCTGCATCAGTTGCGCGGCCAGTTGGTCGAGGTCGTGGCCCTGGGCAGCATTGGAGTCGCGTGCCGGTTTGCCCTTCTTCCACTGGTAGAAGCCTTCACCGGTCTTCTTGCCCAGCTTGCCGGCCTTGACCATTTCCTCGAGCACCTGGCGGTCTTCGCCTGCGGCTTCGCCCATCAGGGTCTTGATCACGCCCAGACCGACATCCAGTCCCACGGTGTCGGCCAGTTCTACCGGTCCCATGGGCATGCCGAACTTCTCGGCCGCCTTGTCGAGCGCTTCCTTGGGAACGCCCTCGCGATGCATTTTCATGGCATTGCGCATGTAGGGGGCGAGCACCCGATTGACCAGGAACCCGGGCGTGGAAGTGACCGGCAGGGCGTACTTGCCGATCTGGGTGGCGAAACTGGAGCCGTCGTCGACGCGATCCGGGTTGGACTGGCGGTCGTAGACCACCTCGACCAGCGGCATCTTCGCGACCGGGTTGAAGAAGTGCAGGCCGATCAGTCGCGAAGGGTCATCGAGTACATCGGCGATTTCGGCCAGTGGAATGGCCGAGGTATTGGTCGCCAGCACGGCGTGTTTGGGGGCCTTGCGGTTGACTTCGGCAAACAGCTCGCGTTTGGCATCGCGGTCTTCGAAGATGGCCTCGATGACGACATCGGCCTGGGCCAGTCCCTTGCCGTCCACATCGGCAATCAGCCGGGTCTGGGCGGCCGCCACGGCAGGCGCGGTCTTGAGCTTGCGCTTGAACAGCGACTTCGCCCGCTTGATCGCCGGCTCGATGTACTTGAGCTCGCGATCCTGAAGCGTGACTTCCAGGCCGCGCGAGGCGCACCAGGCGGCTATGTCGCCGCCCATCACCCCGGCACCGATGACATGCACTCGGCGGGCCTTGAAGTTCGAGCGCTTGCCCTGGGCCTTGAGCTCTTCCATCAGCCGGAAAACGCGCCTGAGGTTGCGCGACGTTTCGCCGGCAAGCAGGCGCGGAACCTTCTCGGCCTCGATGCGAATCAGCTCCGCGGTCGAATCGCCGGCCGCTTCATAGGCGTCGATCAATTCGTAGGGTGCCGGATAATGTTCCCGGCGTGCCTTGGCCGCGGTTTGCTTGCGCATCTGGCCGGCCAGAAGCTTGCGCACCGGACCCCACGTCGTCGCGCGTGCAGTCAGTCCCGGCGCCTTCGATTTCTTCTTCCTCAGCACCGCCTTGCGGGCCGCCCAGCGCAGTGAGCCATGCCGGTCCACTGTCTGGTCGATCAGGCCCATGCCGCGCGCGGCCCGTGCCCTGAGCATGCGACCGGTGAGCATGATCTGCATGGCCTTGAGTCCGCCCATGGCCCGGATGCTGCGTCCGGAGCCGCCGAAGCCCGGATAGATGCCGAGATTGACTTCCGGAAAGCCGATTCGGGTGTGGTCGGCATCGAGTGCAATGCGCCAGTCGAAGCACAGCGACAACTCCAGCCCCCCGCCGAGACAATAGCCTTCGAAGGCGACGACGGTCGGGAAGGGCAGGTCTTCGATCCGCTTGAACAGACCATGGACCGTCTTGATGTTGTCTTCGAGTTCGGGCACCTTGTCGGTGGCGTCGAACTCGCGAACGTCGGCACCGACGATGAAGGATCCGGACTTGCCCGACATCAGCACCAGGCCGGCCGGCTTGTCGGTTTCCATTCGGGTGACGATCTGCTCGAGTTCGTTCAGAACCTCGGTGCCCAGGCTGTTGACCTTCTCGTCGCCGCGGTCGATGTAGAGCCAGGCGACCCCGTCGATGTCGGTTTCCAGGCGCCAGTGCTTGTAGGTGTTGCCGTTGGAGGCTTTGGCGGACATCCTCGTTTCACTCCATTCCGGTGCGTATGGGGGTAGCTTATCACTGTGCCGTGCGCACTTGTGGCCAGCCACGAAGAACCGGCAATCCGATCTCGGCGAGCATTTCCGTGACCGCGATCAGGGGCAGCCCCACCAGGGCGGTCGGGTCGTTGCTCGAGATGGCCTCGGTCAGGACGATGCCCAACGCCTCGCTCTTCATCGCCCCGGCACAATCAAGCGGCTGGTCCATTTCAATGTAGCGCTCGATGGTATCGTGGCTCAGTTGTCGCATGCGCACTCGGGTCGGCACGACTCGGGCCTGTTCGCGGCCTGCGCCGATGACCGCGACCGCGGTATGAAAGATCACCTCGCGGCCGCTGCAGAACGACAACTGCCCGACGGCGCGCTCGACCGTTCCCGGCTTGCCGAGTTTCGAGCCGGCACACTCGGCGACCTGATCCGAACCGATGGTGACGGCTTCTGGGTGGCGAGCGGCAACCGCGCCGGCCTTCTCAAGCGCGAGGCGGCGGGCCATGTCGGCGCCGGTTTCCGCGGCGTCCGCGCGCTCGTCGATATCTGGTGAGACCACTCGGAACTCCAGACCCAGGCGGCCCAGCAATTCGCGGCGATAGGGGGAACCGGAGGCGAGAATCAGTTCAGGCATGCGTTGCCCGCCCCTGGTCTGTTGCATGGCCTTTTTTCATGGTTCCAAGCAATTGTGGCAGAACAATTTTCAATGGTATAATGCCCGGCTTATGTCGCGAGATTTTCCCGATTGGGTTCAAGTCGAAAAGGCAGCGGCCGCGCGGCGCGAGTTTGCCGGTACGGTGCCTCTCGGGCGGCTCGAACGTCTGGTCGGCATGATAGCCGATCCGGGCGAGGCGGAAATTGCCTTCGAGTTGCGTTTTGCCCACGACGACCAGCGTCAGGTTCGTGTCGAGGTGCATGTGACCGGACAAGTGCCGCTGGTGTGTCAGAGGACGCTGTCGGTGTTCCAGCATGACCTGGATAGCCGGTCCGTGGTGGGCATCGTGGGCAATGAGCAGGATGCCGGCGCCTTGCCCGAGGATTACGAGCCGCTGATGGTCAGCGACGGCCGGGTGGAGTTGATCAGGTTGATCGAGGAGGAATTGCTTCTCGGTTTGCCCCTGGTCCCGGTCGACCCGGATTCGAGCCGCATGGGCGACGACGACAGCAGTGGTGCCGACACGCATCGACCCTTCGCCGAGCTGGCGAATCTGAAGAAAGCACGCGACCAGGACTAGTTTTTGCAAGGAGATCAATCATGGCTGTTCAACAGAATCGCAAGACCCCATCCAAGCGCGGCATGCGTCGCTCGCACGACAGCCTGCGCAAGGCCACGCTGTCTGAAGATTCCACCACCGGCGAAATCCATCGTCGCCACCACGTGACCGCCGAAGGCTTCTATCGTGGCCGCCAGGTCGTCGAGATCGCACCGGAGATCGACGAAGAGGATCTCGAAGAAACCCAGGGTTGATAGCCCGGGCGAATTCGCGTCCGCATGCCTGAAAACCAGCTTGTGAACATCGCCGTCGACGCCATGGGCGGCGACGGCGGTTATCGCTTGGTCGTGGATGGTGCGGTCGGCATGCTGTCCGACGACCCGGAGCTGGTCTTGCACCTGGTCGGCAAGCGTGCCGATCTGGAGCCCGCCCTGATGCCGGTCGATGCCCGCTTGCGCGAGCGCATCCGACTGCATGATGCCGAGTCGGTTCTGCCCATGGATGTCAGCACTGCCCGGGCCTTGCGCCAGGGGCGGGGCAGCAGCATGCAGCTGGCCCTGGAGTTGCTCGCCGCCGGCGATGTGCAGGCGGTCGTGAGTGCCGGCAACACCGGTGCGCTGATGGCATTGTCAAGGCAGGTAATGGGCATGTTGCCCGGCATCGAGCGTCCGGCCCTGATGGCCTCCGTTCCCGGAGCCGGCAAGCCCGTCTGGGTGCTCGATCTCGGCGCCAATGTCGGTGTCGATGCTCACCGTTTGCTGGAATTTGCCCGCCTGGGGCATTTCGCCGTCGAGGTGTTGACCGGCAGCCCGCCGGTCACCGGCCTGCTCAATATCGGGCACGAGCCCAGCAAGGGCCCGGACGTGCTGCGCGAGGCCGGACGCCTGATCGAGGCCGAAGCGGAGATCGATTACGCCGGATTCGTCGAGGCCGATGCGGTATTTGCCGGAGCGGTGGATCTGGTTGTCTGCGATGGCTTTGCCGGCAACATCCTGCTCAAGGGCGCCGAGGGCATGGTCAGGCTGATGTTCGGTGAAATCGATCGGGCGCTGCGGCGCGGCCCGACCGCGTGGCTGGCCCGGCGCCGCTTGCGGACGCTGCATGACAGGCTTGATCCGGCCATGCATAATGGTGCCCCCTTGCTGGGGGTTCGCGGCACGGTGATCAAAAGCCACGGTGCCGCCTGCGTTCGCGGGTTTGCCGCTGCCGTCAGGCTGGCGGCGCTGGAGGCGCGACGAGACCTGATCCCAGAGCTCGAACGCCGGCTCTGGGCAAGCTACTGACTTAATGGAATAGATGGTTTAGGGAGTTGAGCACGGCATGTACGCGCGCATTATCGGAACCGGCAGGTACCTGCCCGAAAAGGTCCTGACCAACGCGGATCTCGAGAAAATGGTCGATACCAGCGACCAGTGGATTCGCGAACGTACCGGTATCGCGCAGCGGCATGTGGCCGCCGAAGGCCAGACCACTTGCGACCTGGCCGAGCAGGCTGCCCGACAGGCCATGGAGGCCGCCGACCTGAAGCCTGACGACATCGACCTGCTGCTGGTGGGCACGACCACCCCCGACCTGGTCTTTCCGTCCACCGCCTGCCTGTTGCAGCACCGTCTGGGCATGGCCGAGTGCGGTGCCTTCGACATCAATGCGGCCTGTTCCGGTTTCATCTACGCACTGTCGGTTGCCGATCAGTACATTCGTAACGGCACCGCGCGCAACGTGCTGGTGGTCGGTGCCGAAACCCTGACCCGGATGATCGACTGGAACGATCGCGGCACCTGCGTGCTGTTCGGCGACGGTGCCGGTGCGGCCGTGCTGACTGCCGATGAACAGCCCGGCATCCTGTCGACCCATATTCACGCCAATGGCGGCTACAGCGATCTGCTCAAGGTCGATGTCGGTGTCTCGCGAGGGTTTCGTGCCGAGGAGCGCGGTGGACTGGCGGTATCCATGCGTGGCAACGAAGTATTCAAGGTGGCGGTCAACACCCTCGGCCGGATCGTCGACGAAACGCTGGCTGCAAATCAGCTTGAGAAAGAAGATCTCGACTGGCTGATTCCGCACCAGGCCAATCTGCGCATCATTCAGGCCACGGCCCGCAAGCTGCGCATGTCCATGGACCAGGTGGTCGTGACAGTCGATGAGCACGGCAACACTTCGGCGGCATCCGTGCCCATGGCCCTGGATGTGGCAGTGCGCAGCGGACGCATCAAGCGCGGCGACAAGCTGCTGCTGGAGGCTTTCGGCGGTGGCTTTACCTGGGGTGCGGCGCTGGTCGCTTACTAGCCGCCGACTCACCACTCACATTCAAGAGAAGACAGCAGAACGGGGAGTATGCATGTCGGATTTCGCGTTTTTGTTTCCCGGCCAGGGTTCGCAGTCAGTCGGAATGCTGACGGCGCTGGCCGAACAACACGAACGGGTTCGCGCCACCTTCGACGAGGCCGGCGAGGTGCTGGGAATGGACCTGTGGCAGCTGGTCGCTCAGGGCCCTGAAGAGGAGCTCAATCGCACCGAATTGACCCAGCCGGCCATCCTGACTGCCTCGGTAGCGGTCTGGCGCCTGTGGAATGACCTTGGTGGTCCGCAACCGGCCAGGCTGGCCGGCCACAGCCTGGGCGAGTACTCGGCCCTGGTCGCTGCCGGCTCCATCGATTTTGGCCGGGCCATTGCAGTGGTAGCCGAGCGTGGGCGTCAGATGCAGGCCGCAGTGCCGGCCGGGCAGGGCGCCATGGCGGCCGTGCTTGGGCTCGACGATGAAGTGGTCGAGGCCATTTGCCGGGAAGTCGCCGAAGACCAGGTTGTCGCGCCGGCCAACTACAACTCGCCCGGCCAGATCGTCATTGCCGGGGATGCCGCGGCCGTTGAGCGTGCCATGCACAAGTGCAGCGAAGCCGGGGCGCGCCGGGCAGTGATCCTGCCGGTCAGCGTTCCTTCCCACAGCGCCTTGATGAAGCCGGCCGCCAAGGCCATGTCGGCCGTGCTGGCCGATGTCGAGATTCGCGCCCCGGAGATTCCCGTCGTTCACAACTGCGATGTGGCCGAGCACAACAAGCCCGATGACATCCGCGCGGCACTGGTCGCGCAATTGCACAGCCCGGTGCGCTGGACCGAAAGTGTGCGCAAGATCACTGGCAGCGGTATCATGAAGCTGGCAGAATGCGGGCCCGGCAAGGTGTTGTCCGGGCTGGGGCGCCGGATCGAGCGCGGCGCGCAGTGGGCACCACTCGAACAACCTGGTGCGATAGAACAAACGATAGAAGACTGGAGGGAAAACAATTCATGACCCCCGAGGCGATGAGCCGCATTGATGGCCGCGTGGCACTGGTAACGGGTGCCAGCCGAGGCATAGGACAGGCCACGGCCGCATGGTTGAAGGCCATGGGCGCAGACGTTTTCGGCACAGCGACCAGTGAAGCCGGAGCCGATGCGATCAGCGAGCGCCTCGGTGAAGGTCGAGGCCTGGCCCTGAACGTGACTGACGGCGAGGCGATCACCGAAGTGATTGGCCGGATCACGAAGGAAGCCGGAGCTGTGACCATCCTGGTCAACAACGCCGCCATCACACGCGATCAGTTGCTGATGCGACTGAAAGACGAGGAATGGGATGCGGTCATCGATACGAATCTGCGTGGCGTGATGCGCACGACCCGGGCCTGCCTGCGCGGCATGCTCAAGGCGCGTTTCGGGCGCATCATCAATATCTCTTCGGTCGTCGGCTACAGCGGTAATCCCGGGCAGGCCAATTACGCTGCGGCCAAGGCCGGTGTGGCCGGGTTTACCCGCTCGGTCGCCCATGAAGTGGGCAGCCGCGGCATCACCGCCAACGTCGTTGCCCCCGGCTTCATCGACACCGACATGACCCGCGATCTCGACGAAACTCAGCGCGAGCGTCTGCAGGCCGGCATACCGCTGGGGCGATTGGGTGATGTCGATGACATCGCAGCCGCCGTCGGTTTTCTGGCCAGCGGCGCCAGCGCCTACGTGACCGGGCAGACATTGCATGTCAACGGCGGCATGTACATGACCTGATTTATCAAGTAATTCATTTTAGTTGTTGATATATAAGAAATAATTAATTTGGGCCACCGGGGTAGAAATGTGTTTCGGTGGTCAACTCGAACTGGCAGTGGACGCGAATGTTCACTACAATGTGCCCGCTTCGGGCAACCCTTGTTCAACTGAGGAAACCACCAATGAGCAGCATTGAAGAACGAGTCAAGAAAATCGTGATCGAGCAGCTGGGCGTCAAGG
>SLIA01000073.1 GCA_007135935.1 Wenzhouxiangella sp. | reverse complement strand
AGATAACAATGCAGCTGTATCCTCTTTATTTTGTAGCATCTTGTAGTAAACAAAATTGCGATAAACCACCGGATACTGTGTATTTTTATTGAGTGTTCTAAACTTTTCTTTATCCAATTCAATAGAAGTGATCCTGCGTATCTTTACAAGCAGCTCAACATACTCCTCAATTGCTTTTAATTCTGCACCAGACTTAATGTGTCGAAATAATAATTCAATCTGAGTATGGATATCTTCCCGTTTGATTATACTGCACCCAAATGATATGTTACCCTCAGCCCAATTAATAAAAGGGAGACTACGTATGTGAGAAATTATATCATGTTTGAGTCCCCAAAATAAATTCTCTATAACGTCATAATCTGTTGTTATACCGAGTACGGAAATTTCTTCACCAGAAGGGATATAACAAATGTGGACATCATTTCCGCTGTTCTCATTTTGCCAATCGGTAAGATAATTACCGATAACAGTATTGTACATATCAACAGTTACTTCTGCGCGCGCCCGACCATTTTTAGCAACATATAATCCTAAATTATCAATATCGCCTGTAGTGTTGAATAGGATATAATTTTTATCCTCAATATAACGATTGAAAATATTCAGGATCTGAGGATTACAATATTCGCTATAAGCCATCTTTAAAAGTATTTTTGGTAAAAGAAATCAATAAATATACGTAGATACAACAAACAGCGTGCCAATGGAGAAATAAGCAATATCAACTAAAATTGTCTAAATTTTAACTATTTTATGATATTTATTAAACATTCCGGTTATTTTTACCTATAAAATTGTGTAAAATTGACCATTTGGTGTCTTTATTTGATTTTGACCTGGATATATTTAACTTGGATTGGAGGGTTTATAGGCAGGAAAAATTCCCCAAAAAATAATATACCAGAACTACATCTCTAACCGGATAGTACCGGTACTATTCTGACAGGTTTTGTTCCACCGACATACTCTGGCTATTTAAGTACTTTTAAATATACAGGGAGATTCGATGGGACCCTTTTGGCAGTTACTATGCAAGGTGTGACTTTATGGGAAAATCAAGAGGAGTAGTCGCGGGGGAATGTAGTTTGCTTGCCGGGGGCGTTATGGAAATTATGGATTGTTTGAAACAATAAAGCAGGCTTCAATTGAAAATAACTCCGACTTTTTTCCCATATTTTAATATATTATCGGCCTGTTCTTTATTTATTTGATAGACATACCTTATTTTTCCCATAGTAGATCGCATATTCCCTTTGGGTGGTTTTAATGATAAATCATTTAATTCTTTTTTAATTGTTTCTATATAACTCGTTTTAACTTTTATTATTTTACCTTGAACAATAACATTCATAATCACCTGCTGGTCATCATGCGTCATAATTTCAAATTTCCCTAAAGATAAGCTATTCTGCTTAAAGATTTTGATTAATAATCTCTTGAAATATTGCGGATTATAAGTAGAACTCACAGCGAGATTATCAGCATACAAACCAATCGTTAAATTTGTTTTCTTAGATAAACCATCTAATCGGGATATTACCGGTTCAAGTATTATGGCCGCTAAATAGGGACTAGTCGGAAATCCTTGTGGAAGAGAGTAATCAACTGTAGTAATTCGTGTTAATGTTTTTAATATTTTATCCGAGAATCCTACAGATTTAAGACTTTCTTTTAATTTATTTATATGAACCGATGGGTAGAAATCATCAATATCAGCTGTTAAGATGTAACCCTTTCCTATGTGTTTCTTAATTAAATCAATATGGGATTTTCCCGGTTGATGAAAGAGTAATGGATGTAAAGGAATTTTTTTAAAAATCTCATCATTCAACCTTCTCAATATTAATTTTAGCCTTTTTGATGGTTTAGTAATTTTTCTATAATCACCCTTTGGTTTCAATTGATATTCAAATATAACATGTTTATCTATATAATATAAAAAATGGCGAAGCTCCTTGACTGATATCCGGAGAATCTTCGCCAATTCAGGTATAGTATTCGGAAAGTGCTGCTCTTTCCGGTTCATTTATTATTTCATTAACCAGATTATAAACTATAACCCGGGTTCGTTTGCAAGTCTGGGAAGATGTATTAATTAATGATATAATTAAGTATAGGATGTATCTGATAAGATCAATTACTTTCCGATGAAAACTACTCTCATCTTCTAATTGATTATATATCTCCTTATAAATAACCCTCCTTAAAAATACACCTTCCCGCCCCTTTAAATCCTTGAATTTTCTACTTCTATCCACATATTCAAGAATTCTAAGAAGGCATTTTATGTTGGTGTAACTTTGCTTTCTCATCTACTTCTCACCTCCTTCCTGATCGTTCCAACATAGCACTTAAATTACGATCATCAATAAGTGCTATAACCATTTGACTTGAAAAAACGTTACATCACGTTTTTTAGACAATTGGATAAATTACCAATCGGGATGTGAATACAAAACAATATACTCACATAACCTCGTCACGGCAGGAAATATATTCCCGGAACCGCTTCGAAGCACGACATTTAAATGTCGGGAAAGAAGGTGTACCACGTACAGATGATATGACAAAGAACGATCAAAAATGCAGAACTTCTCTGCAATATTAAATATAATTAATTTAGGATATTAAGTCAAATCTTTAATACTACAAATTAAATCCTCCCTATAAACCATTTGTCCTTATATGGTTATGGCTATATGATACAGATTTCCTATTCAGAATACCGATATTACTATAACCTTCTTGATAGAAAATCGTTCGCTCGTATTTTTTTAAAAAAAGAGAGTTGTTGAAGAACAGGCTCTGGACCAATCACCTACCAAAGATCATCAAGTTTCTTTGCTTTCTTTAAGCGATTGAGAGTGGTATACCGGAGATTCTGAAGGGCTTTTACTCGACCACCTTTTACAAGTTTAATTGGTTTAATTTTCTTTGCAGGACCGGTAAAGTTTACAACGCTCTTACCTGAATCTTTCCATGGTTCAATAGAGCTAACGTCGGCAATATGTGTTATTGCAGACACGGGGGCAACCTGATAGAGTGCTATATGTTTTATTTGTGGCTTCATTGAACCGTGAATACGAACAGCATACCATCTATTCTCTCCGAGGAATGTTTCTTTTGCTCCGTCTAATCGAGCCGGAACAACTACAGTATCTACTTCGGAAGCTTCCACCGGTGGGAGGTCGTGAATAACATCGGCTAGAAATGGGGAAAACCGGAAAATGAATTCGCCTTTGTTATTCCGATATCGAGCGAGTTCTATTACTTCAACACCAAATTGAAACTTTTTAGCTAGGATTGCCTCAAGGTCATCCGGTAGTTCGTCTATAATAACAAGAGCAGCAAATTGAGAATCGAACACAAGGTATTCAAGGAAATGATCGAGGTTCCGAAATTCATGTGACTCTGCATATTGCTCACATTTCTTAAATGTACCAGAATTCTTTTGTATTGCATTGAATAAAATAGATTTCACACTTCGACCATCTGATTCAAAGGACAAAGAGAATTCGAGGATCTGAACGGCGATATGGCGAAGAGGATCGTGTGCAGCAAGTTCGTTCTCTACAACATACACCCTCGGTTGTTTGCCTGATAGGTCGATCAAATATCCATCTGGGATATTGCGCTTTTTTGTTTTTGCACCGATAAGTTTCTTAACCGGAAGATATATACGATCCCTGCCAAATAATTCGGTTTGCACAAGGTTAATCGCCGCTTCTAAATCTTCTTCTTTTTTGTACGGGGCTCGTTCATAGAGCCCTTGTTTTGACCAGAGTAGGGTCATTTAACTATCCTTTAATACTTATTTCTATATTGATCTTCGTGGGCTCTGTTCTATTCAAATTCCAACTTTGGTAATCCTTTCACAATCTCTACTGTTTGAACACTAACATTGATAATGCTAAGTAATAAATCCAAAATATATCTAGGATTGCCGACCTCCTTAGCCCAATCATTTGGATCATTTTTGATACCACATGCTTTATCCACCTTTACCTGATAACGTTCCATAACCCATTCGATAGCTGGTTTACCATTAATTACATATTCGTACGCGGTTATTGGTATGTTTGATACTGTTATTTTACTGTTATATATTATAGTATCCTTCTGTCCCTTTTGGGGGAATCGCATATTGTCCACTATAAAATATTCTTTCTCTGCACCATTTACCTTTACATTAGGATGGGGTTCGACATTTTCATAATTTACGTGTAAATCAGCAAGTTCACGGCCAGCTTTACTGATTTTCCAAAAATCTTTTACCACATCTATCATCGGAATTCTAGGTAGGGTTCTTTTCAAATCATCAGCATAAGCTGTACGATACTCTTCACTATGCAATATACCATACACGTAGTAAAAAATATCTTCCTTATTTACATTCTTTCCGTATAATTCTTTAGCTCTTTTTAAACTAAAATCTGAAATCCCATCTCTCCGAAGATATTCCGTTTTTCCCGAACTATCGAAAAGTGTCGGTTCGGCTTTTTGATTCTCCTCGTAATAATAAAGAGGAAAGACTTTAGTATCTCCATTATAGTGGTAATCTGTAACACTGTTGGATATTAGTACTGACATACCAGTTGCTGTCCCCGCTGAACTTACACAAATAATCAAGTTCGTTAAATTCTTATTCGGAAATAGTATAGGATTAATTCCTGGACGCTCTATTAATGGCTTATGAAAATATAAGTACTGTTTATTAAATGGTCTGTAATGACCTACAATAATGTAATCATCGGAATATTTATATTTAATAAGCTTCTGAGCTGCTTTTCTTAAGTTTACCGTCCAACTGATTTCTGTAGGTTTAGAATCTAATGAGTCCGGCCTATTTGAATTATTGCTGCTAAGTTGCTGAACATGATCATTATAGAATATTATCATATTCCTCATATTTCGGCTAACTCCATTAAATGAGTAATTATAAACCCAAGAATCTCGACCAGTTGAAATTCCAGGTCCGTTAACCACAAAAAAAGAGTGACTCAATAAATCAAGTTTTTTTTCTGGGGCAATAGAAATATATGAATAAAATACCTCAGTTCGTTGTGTTAACCAATCACCATATTTATTGGGCTTTAACGTCACCCATTTAATATCCGAATTGTTTATAGAACCATACTTATTTAAAATACTAAGTTTATCTTTTCTACTTAAATAATCACCAATATCATAGTAATAAATATCTGCCTTCTCTTTTTTTACTTTAGGATTTCGTACTAATAATGTGATTGCAATCGGTGCTCGAGATCCTTCACCAAACACATTACCAGCTTCTTTTCTTCTTTTCTCCCCCTTGGTTCGTGCATTACCTCTCATATTTAGCACCCATATACTAGAGAATTCTTTTTCTAAACATTTACGAAATCCTTCCTGTGAGTTACCATCAATCCATGAAGCATTACTAATAAAGCAAATGATCCCACCGTTGGTATTATTTAATCTATCGGTGCTCCAACGATAAGCTTTTATATATAAATCGTATAATGATTTGTTTAATCCCGCCGATGATTCGCTTACGTAAGTGTTGGCTATTCTAGCGTCTAGCTGGTCGTATTTTTGGTTTTGTGCATTGTCATTGAATGATTTCTGCCCTATCGAATATGGAGGATTTCCAATAATTACACGTATTGGTACTTCTTTTTGTGCAGCAACACGTTCAGAGTTTTTAGGGAAAAATTCAGAAAAGAATTCACTACTTTCATCGCTTTCCCCCAACTGGAATGAATCCGTTAAACAGATACCATTAAATGGAGTGTATTTAGAATTCCCCACAACATCATGATAAGCATTTTCGATGTTCACTGCTGCGATATAATATGCCAATAATACAATTTCATTCGCATGAAGCTCTTGGTTATATTTACGGGATATATCTTTTTTATCGATCAAATCACTTTGTAGCAATCTTGTGATAAAAGTTCCCGTACCAGTAAATGGATCAAGAACATGAATATCCTCATCTGATATATTTCGGCCAAACTCTTTTTTTAATATCACATTCACTGAATGAATAATAAAATCGACTACTTCGGTAGGTGTATAAACAATTCCAAGTCGTTCAACCATTTTTGGTAAGGCAGTCTTAAAATATTTTTCATATAGTTCAATAATTATCCTCTGTTTACCTTCTGAATTATCTATACCTTCCGCCCGTTTTTTTACACTTTCATAGAATTTTTCAAGCGATTTCGTATCTTTCTCTAAAGCCTGCTCTTCAAGTAAATCAAGCATATTCTGCATAGCGATTGAAATAGGATTATTCCTAACAAAAGAATAATCTTCAAATAATGCTTCAAATACTGGAGCAGTAATTAGGTGCTGCGACAACATTTCTATTGCTTCTTTTTGTGTGATATTGGGATTAATATTTTTTTGTAAACCAAAAAGAAATTTCTCAAATGCATCTTTATAGTTATCGCTTTCTTGAATTAATCGTTTAATCCTATCCTCATGTCGTTGAGCTATTTCAGCAACGCTTTTTGCCCATTGCTCCCAATATCTTCTATCACCTACTTTAAGTACCATACGTGCAAATACAACATTCTGTAGTTGCTCAAATTGTAATGCAAGTTGTTGACTTATCGCCCTCATAGTTTGGGTGTCATTTTCAGGATTTAATTCTACTGGATTACCATTTTCCCATGAATATTCAGGCCGACCTACCAATATATTAGGCGGCTTTTTACGATTTAATTCTATTTTATTGATTGTAGCATTAAATCGATCATCGTGCGCACGTAGTGCATTGAGTACAGTCCATACGACTTTATATCTTTCATTATCATCCAATGCTTTATCAGCTTCAACATCAGTAGGTACTACTACCGGTATTATAATATAACCATATTTTTTGCCTGGCGATTTTCTCATAACACGACCAACGGATTGTACTACATCCACTTGCGAATTTCGCGCTGAGAGGAACATAACTGCGTCAAGTGAAGGTACATCAACTCCTTCGCTCAAACATCGAACATTTGTGAGGATTTTGCATTCGTTATTATCTTCCTCACTTTTTAACCATCCCATAAGCTCATCTCGCTCAGGAGCTGTCATGGTTCCATCAATGTGCCTGGAAGTGACTGCAACCATTTTTTCCCGTTTTTCTCCAGGCAATGAATTTATATAAGCATCGGTGGCTGAATTGTAAATACCTGTAATCTTCTTCGACACAGATATTCTTTGACAAAATGCCACTGCTCTATTCATGGGTTCGGGATCAACTGATTTTATAATGCCCTCGTCACCAAGTACTTGCTTTGATAGTGCATTTATTGTTCCAATTAATTTTGTAGCATCATCAGTATTTATTTCACTCGACCTATCAGATATCATTCTTTGAATTGCCGGTGGGACATCATTCTCATTAAGTGTCAGTATCAATACTTTATAGTCTGTCAATAAATCACGTTCAACAGCCTCGCCAAATCCAATCCTATATATTTCATCCCCATAGAGCGCTGGATCATCCATTGAACAAAGAATAGCATCAGCTTGTGCAGCTTTACTCTTTATATCATCACTATATAGACGGGGAGTAGCTGTCATGTATAATCGCTTCCTCCCTTTAATGAAATTATTATCATGCACCTTAACAAACGCTGATTCATCTTCTCCTGAAAGAGTAACACCGGTTGTTCTATGAGCTTCATCGCATACTATTAGATCAAACTCCCCAAATCCTTCTTTCATTAATAGTTTCTGAGCACGTGACACCACATCTATTGATTGATACGTCGAAAATACCACGGTCAATCCTGATTTTCTCTTTGTCCTATATTGTCGAAGATAATTAAGCACGTGTGTTGCATTCGTCGTTGCGGGGAGTGCCAAATCAACTACACTATATATATCTTTATCTTCTTCTTTTTTCTTCTTTTGTGATACTTTTGGATCCGAGCAAACGCAGATAGCATTAATTGGTTCATTTGCATCGGCGGTCCATTCTCGGAGTACTTGGCCTAATAACGCAATCGATGGTACTAAAAACAGGATGAATCCTTTACCATTAGTTTCCTTTTCAGCGATGCGTAAACTGATAAAAGTCTTTCCCGTCCCACATGCCATAATTAATTTACCTCTTTCAGAAGTCTTAAAATATTCGTGTGTTCTCTCAAGAGCTTCCTTCTGATGGGAAAGAATAAGTTTCTTTGATAATCTAGATTCTTCTCCATGAATACCTTTTTCAAGTTTTTCCCAATCAACTGGTGCTTCTTTTAATTGGGAAAGGTTTAGACGTGTGACTGGTGGAGATTGATTTTTTATGGCTTCTGTGGCATTTGGTCCCCATCGGTTCGTTGTCGAGATCCAAAGTCTATGCGAAAATCTTGTTGTTTGCATATTTTCATCTTTAAATTCTCGGCCTGATGTTGACAAAAAAGTATCCACTGTGGGTTTATCGATTAAAGCAGTTTCCTGATAACATTTACACTGTATAGCCCAGTAGTCTCCCGCGTAGGTTTGAGCTACTAAATCAATACCGGTATCACCACCACCGAGATCCTTCCTTCCCGGGAATTCACTCCACAGCATAACTTTTTTAAATAGATATGCATACTTAGGATCGGTCTTCAAATATGCCTGCATTAATCTTTCAAAACGGGTACCTTTATCCCGCTCTGAAAATGAGATTTTTCGGTATTTGTTGAGGATTTTATTAAAACTCATTTAGCAATATACCTATGATGTAATATTTTAGAATGGTGATATTCATCTGCCCTTAACCTATTTAATATAAGGAATTTAGCGAGGAAATCAAGAATTTCATTGAAATCCTGCCTTGATTTTACGATATTGAGTATAATTATCATCAATTCCAGACAAGTTTTTCCGAAGGTTTTACACATATAAATATGACAATTATTTTTAAAATCGACGATCTTTTGCTCGACCTATTTCCCCGGACAAAGGAAACGAATTTCGACCGCTCGGTCCTTAAAGACGAACTGACGGATTTCTACTCTGTGGGGCCATACAAGCCCAAAATCCACATAGAAAACGATACCGTCACGATAGAGATCGATACCGGCTTGATTGTAACCCAGGAACAAGATTACCGGAGAGTGGTGGCACTGTGCGAGAAGGGGCAGTATACTGAAGCGAAGAAGACACTCCGCTCGCTGCTCGATAAAGCCCCGCATGTGTCAGAATACCACAGAATCCTGGGACAGATTTACTTCGACGAGAGGAAATATGACGATGCCCTCGACTGTCTGATCGATGCCTTGCGTTGGGATCCGAAAAACATTCATGCATACATCCTGATGGGTAATATCTATGCAAAGCACAAGGACGATATCGTGACGGCAATGAAATATTTCGATAGAGCTATGGAAATAGATCCCGACGATGTGGTCGCGATGGACAACATGGGAGTCGTTTTGATGAAGCAGGGACAAACCGATAAGGCAGAACAATATTTTGAAAAGGCTTACAAAACAGACCCGGATTATCCCAACACCCACTATGCAATCGCCCTGCTCGCGGAAATAAAAGAGGATTACGTCACGGCTTTTAAATATGCTGTGTCTACAATGAAAAAATCAAAACAGACAGATGACATTTATAAACACTCTGTGTCTCTTGTGTTTGAATCAGCCAAGAAAGTCCTGAGAAATAATAAATCCGACGCCATAACTGAAAAATATATTCCGGAGCTTGAATCCCGGTCCGGGAAAAGCATAAAACTATTATCTGACGACAGTCTGGCTTCAGCCGCAAGGTTGGAGCTTGCTGAAAATTACGACCGCGATGAGCACGTGGTTAAATATAAGCCAAACTATCCGGTTGTCAATCACCTTATCTTGCACGAATTATTCCATCTGGAATATATTCTGCAAGCTCGTGAAGCGGGTAAAAACGAACTGTTCATGTCAAACAAAGGTCACCGCCGTGAATTCGACCAATCCCTCAAGAAACACACCAAGAAGTTGCAGAAAAAGGGATTCGACGACGCCACAATAGATCGGTTTTACAACGATATCTTCAACGGCATAAACAGTCAGATGTACAATGCACCAATCGACCTGTTTATCGAGAACCACCTGTATACCAAATACCCGGATTTCAGACCCATACAGTTTTTGTCACTTATTGAATTGTTTAAGCAAGGTATAAAGGCAACCACGGATCAAAAAATTGTTAGCATTGCGCCTCCAACTATACTCTCAAAATCAAAGATACTCAACATCATAACTGCCCTGCAATTTCGCGATCTGTATGCATTCGATATGGTACCGGAATTTAAACCAATGGAATCCGAGGTTAAACGGGCTCAGGATTTGTATGAAGAGTTTGTCGAAACAAAAGGTGCAAAAGAACCGGCTATTGAGTACGAACTAATTGAACGATGGGCTT
>SLIA01000221.1 GCA_007135935.1 Wenzhouxiangella sp. | reverse complement strand
CAGATAAAATGTTTGGGTTGTTTAAAAATGTTGTTATAAACTTTCACAAAATTACCAACCAATTATGGTTCGAAAATACATTAATCGATCTTAAGAAGTATTATACCATTGTGCCGATACAGGATATTGAAAGTTATTTTTATAACGGGCAAAAGCATTTAAAGAATGTGTGTCATATCACGTTCGATGACGGAGATGTTACCTTTTATGAAATAATTTATCCTCTTTTGAAACGCTACGATATTCCAGTCTCATTGTATGTGTCTCCGTATGTACTAAGTGCAGGTGCAAATTATTGGTTCCAGGAGATTAAGGGTTATGATTCCAATATTCTTATGAAAATATCGAAACGTTATATTCCCGATAATTGCGGTTTTATCGAGAAAGTGCCATTAAAAGATTTTTTCAAAATGTTGCCGATTGAGAAAATACATGAAATAATAAAAAATTATCAGGAAGAAACCGGTATTCCATCTAAAAAATCATTGAACATGACTACCGAGCAATTACTGGAAGTGCATAAAAGTGGTCTGGTTGAGGTCGGTGCCCACACATTAACACATCCAATATTGGCGAATGAGACGGAAACAAAAACCAGAGAAGAAATAGAGAGATCGGTGCAGCAATTATCTAAAATTATCGGTAAAAAAGTAATTTATTTTTCGTATCCAAACGGCATCCCGGATTATGATTTTACTGTTCGCGAGATGAATATTTTAAAAAATATCGGTATTAGGCTGGCATTTTCTATGCAAAAAGATAATTTTTCCCGAAAATATCATCCGCTCTCTATACCAAGGACAGGAGTAAGCTATGGTAACAGGATTTTTGTATGTTCAAAATTGTTATTGGGTAAAAAATGGTCAAAATTGAAAACCGGCATTGGTAAGTATACATATAAAAAAAACCGTGAATTGTTTAATAAAATAAGGTAAATGTAAATTAATTTGATATGCCATTAAAAATCTGTCTCACCCACGACGTCGACCGCATACGGAAAACGTTTCAGTACTTTACGCACGATGTACGAAATCTGAAATTAGGTAAACTGCGCACATTATTCAACGGCGAACGGCCGTACTGGCAGCTCGAACGGCTCATGGAACTGGAGGAGAGCTACGGAGTGCGATCTACTTTTTTCTTCCTGCACGAGACGCTTCCTTTCAAACCGTTTAGTCCCGCGAACTGGAAATTATCTCTTGGGCGGTATTCACTGCTCGAACCGGAGGTAAAACGCATTATACGTAAACTCGATGCGGGGGGATGGGAGATAGGTGTGCACGGTAGTTTTAATTCGTATAAAAATATCAAACTGCTCATAGATGAAAAATCTATACTCGAAGATGTGTTGGGTAAAAAAGTAACCGGTATACGCCAGCATTATCTCAATCTAAACATACCCGAAACGTGGATCTTGCAGAGAGAAGCAGGTTTCGAGTATGATGCTTCATACGGAAAAAAACGTGGTATCGGATATCGCAACAACCGGTACATTCCCTTCACCGATGAGACAAGCGGCATGTATGTTATTCCGCTTGCCCTTATGGAATGTTATCTCTTTTCTGAGGCGAAGAACGATCCGGAAAAAGCCTGGTCACTCACAAAATCGCTTATGGACGAAGCGGAACAAAATAATGCAGTGTTCACGGTTCTCTGGCATCAGCGGATGTTCAATGAGGAAGAGTTTACCGGGTATGCAGAAGTGTACCGAAGGATAATCGCAGAAGGAAAACAAAGAGAGGCGAATTTTGTCCGGTGTGGAGATATTTATGACGAAGCTCTGCCGAAGACCAGGACACTCGCCCGATGACAAGCACATCCGGGGTTATCGTATTAGGCGGTCACGTTCTTGGATATGGGATCATAAAAGTATATGCCGACCACAATATCCCATCCATTGTTATCGATACGGAAAAATTCAGGATTACAAAATATTCCAGGTACTGTAAGGCATATTATACCTGCACCGGCGATGATATCGTGGATTTTCTTATCCGGCACGGCAAAGAGGGAAGATATAACAGATGGTTGGTTATACCGACCGACGACTCCTATCTGAGGATGGTATCTCAGAATAAACAGTTTCTTAATGAATATTTTATCGTTACCGTTGATAATTGGGAGATAATCGAGAAATTTTATAATAAGAAGTACTCTTATCCTCTGGCTGAGCGGGCTGGTGTTACTATACCAAAAACTTTTTATCCGCATACTGAAAACGATCTTGAACATATTTCACGATCTATTGAGTATCCATGTATTATTAAACCATCAATCGGCCACATTTTTTTAAAGAAATTCAATAAAAAGGTTTTCGTTTGTAACGATTGGTCGGAACTACTGGAGAATTATAATAATTCTCTCTGTATAATGGATCCCGGAGACATAATGGTACAGGAGATTATACCGGGAACCAGCGAACATCAATACTCGGTCGGTCTCTTTTATGATAGAGATTCGTCGCATAACTATATATCAGTAAGAAGAAAGAGGCAAAATCCACCCGACTTCGGTACCGGAACCACATACGCAGAAACGGTTGAAATACCCGAATTAGTAGTGTATGCCGAGAAGATTTTACGGGAAGCAGGCTTTTTTGGT
>SLIA01000052.1 GCA_007135935.1 Wenzhouxiangella sp. | reverse complement strand
GCTGGGCCCGGAAAAATGGCAGACTTTGCCGCTCAAGTCGACACCACCCCCAAAAGCTCGTAACATGTTGATCAGATTTACCTTTTTCGACTATTTGTCGGGTTTTACCGGACGCTAGTGACGACAAAGTTGTCTTTGATAGGGTGAATGGGATGCACTGACGAAAAAACCTTCGCCACCCTTCCGCATGCTTTCAATTCAATTGCGGACACCTACCCCCTCGGTCCAACAAATCCCTAATGCTGGCCGGCAGCTCGCTGGTGGGCCAGCTCCACAACAGTGATGGCCCGGCCAACGTGGAATTAGACAAGGTGCCAAGCACAAGCGAACCGGTCGCGGCTTGACACGGAAAATCAGTAGCGGCAATGGTTTGACATCAAGGCCTTACGGCAGATACCGTGGCACGGCGTTACGCTCAGCATCAGAGAGCAATCAGCCTCTGCCTGGGCCTGGCTTTTCCATACAACCCGACCGAGGGCCTCTTGCTACACAAAACTTCCCGACTCACGCTGCTCTGCCTGCTACTGATTTTCGCGTTCACCAGCCACGGTGGCGCACTCGCCGCCCCCGCCACTGGGGCGGAGACATCACCCGATGACTCACCATCCTCATTCGGCTCGGGCAACCACAACATTGTTCCCGAAGATTTCGATGTCCCCGCCTTCTCCACGACCGGCTGGTCCTCTCCGGGCTATGTCGGGCTGGATGCCCTGGCCCCCGACGAACTGGTGATCATCGAAGAAGACCAGCCTACCAACGTTTTTGCCGCCACTTTCATAGGAAATGACTTCGAACGTCACTACGGACTCGCCAGCAGCGGCGGCAACCTGGATGAGGACACGTTCGGCTGGATCGATACCGACACCGGCGAATTCACCGAAGTCGGCATCGTCGATGGCGGTCCGGGAGAAACCTGGACCAGCCTGGCCTGGGACTACACCAGCCGGACACTCTACGCCATGGCCGTCGATGCCCTCTACATCATCGATCCCGACGAGCTGACTGCCACGCAGGTCGGCCCCATCGAAATCGATGGCATGGACGACGACCCCGTCGTCATCTCCATCGCCAGTGCAGCCGACGGTCGTATGTTCGGGATCGAAATCGTCGAAAACCAGTTCATCGAAATCGATCCCGACACCGCCGAGGCCGAGGTCATCGGTGATCTCGACCTCGATCCGTCTTTCGCCCAGGACATGGACTTCGACCACCGCGACAACACCCTCTACTGGGCGGCCTATTTCGGCGGCGGCAACAGCGAGATCCGCGTCATCGACATCGATACCGCCGAAAGCACCTCGCTCGGCGATGTCGATGAGGGCACCGAACTTCTCTCCTTCACCCTGGCCGTGCCCGCCGAAGTGCCCATGGTCTCGATCGATCCCGAGTCCTTCAGCGTTCAGCTCGATCCCGACGACACCACACAGGAAACACTGGAGATCAGCAATTTTTCCGAAGACGACGTGCTGGAGTGGAGCTTCACCCCGGACAGCGAAATCACCACCCCTCCCCCATCACCCCAGGGGGTCTCTGTCCCGGCCTTCTCAACGACCGGCTGGTCCTCTCCGGGCTATGTCGGGCTGGATGCCAACTTTCCCGACGAGCTTGTAATCATCAATGAAGACCAGCCCACCAGCGCATTTGCCGCTGCCTTCATCGGAAACGACTTCGAACGGCACTACATGCTCGCCACCGACGGCGGCGACCTGGAGCAGGACACCTTCGGCTGGACTGATACCGAAACCGGCGAATTTACCGAAATCGGCATCGTCGATGGCGGCCCGGGAGAGACCTGGACCAGCATGGCCTGGGACTACACCAGCGAGACGCTCTATGCCATGGCTGTCGATGCCCTCTACATCATCGATCCCGAAGGACTGACCGCCACGGCAGTCGGCTCCATCGAAATCGATGGCATGGACGACGACCCCGTCGTCATCTCCATCGCCAGTGCAGCCGACGGTCGTATGTTCGGGATCGAAATCGTCGAAAACCAATTCATCGAAATCGATCCCGGCACCGCCGAGGCCGAGGTCATCGGTGATCTCGACCACGATCCATCTTTCGCCCAGGACATGGACTTCGACCACCGCGACAACACTCTCTACTGGGCGGCCTATTTCGGCGGCGGCAACAGCGAGATCCGCGTCATCGACATCGATACCGCCGAAAGCACCTCGCTCGGCGATGTCTATGAGGGGACCGAACTCCTATCCTTCACCCTGGCCGTGGAATGGGCACCGATCTGCCAGCTGCCAGACGACATCGGCTGGCTTGAAGTGGACGAAGTGTCGGGGAACATCGAACCCGGCGACAGCCAGATCGTGACGCTGAACTTTGATGCCGCGGGTCTCGGAGCGGGGCTGTACCAGGCCAACCTGTGCCTGGAAACCAGTGACCCGGATAATGAGCTGGTCGAGATCCCCGTCCAATTGACGGTTGCCGGACCCGATGAACTGTTCCGCGATCGCTTCGAACAGGATTGATCGTATCCCTCGGTAGTCGGTTCCGCCATCCGCGGGCCGGCACTGAGGCCTTCAATCCGCGGCCAGGAGACGGGTGTGAATCGGATGAAGCCGATGAACAATGTATCCTTTTCGATCACCACCAGAACGAAAAGGAGCGCATCATGTGCCGCTGGCTGGCCTATTCCGGCCCCGAGATCTATCTTGAAGACCTGATCATCAAACCCTCGCGCTCGCTGCTGGTGCAGAGTCGCTTCGCACGCGAGAACTACGTCGAGAACATGCCGGGAATGCCCGACGGCAAATTTCCGACCAATGGCGATGGCTTCGGCGTGGCCTGGTACGGCGAGCGGGAGAAGCCGGGGCTTTACCGGGACCTGCGTCCGGCCTGGTCGGATCGCAACCTGGTCAATCTTGCCGAGCAGATCAAGTCGGGGCTGTTCCTGGCCCACCTGCGCGCGGCCTATTTCGGGCTGGTGCAGCGCAGCAACTCGCATCCGTTCATGCATGAACGCTGGACCTTCCAGCATAACGGCGAGATCTCGGGCTTCGATCGCATCAAGCGCAGCCTGCAGTTTGCCGTGGCCGAGGAGCTGTTCCCCTGCATCGAGGGCACGACCGACTCCGAGACCGCGTTCTACCTGGCACTGAGCTTCGGCCTGGAAGAAGACCCCAAGGCTGCGATGGAGCGCATGGTCGGCTTCGTCGAGTCGGAAATGAACCAGGCCGGCATTGATGAGCCCTTCCGGCTGACCTGTGCATTTTCCGATGGCGACAAGCTGTATGCCATCCGCCATTCCACCGACAACAAGCCCAAGACGCTGTATTACAACCGCCGAAGCCAGGATCTCGACAAGGTACTCAGCGAGGACTCGGCCACCCCGTCCAGCGGCACCATTCTGTTGTCCGAGCCCATCGACGACTGCCCGGACAACTGGGAGTCGGTACCGCCGGGCAGCTTCGTGACCGTCGCCGACGGTCGGGTGGCGGTCGAGCCGTTCCGGCCTCGCGCACCGTAAACGCCACTGCCTGTAAGATGCTTGTAATTGATCCCGGGGAAGCGCCATGAAACTGATTCGACTCGTTCCTGCACTGGCCGTGATCGCGGCACTGATGCTGCTGATCGCCGGCCCCGGCACCCGGCTGGGCCTGTGGGAGTTCGGCTTCGGCTTTACCCTGATGCGCTGGGCGCTGTATCTCGGCGTTGCCGCGGCCGTGCTCGGCATTGCGCTGCTGATCATTCCGAAGACCCGCACCGGAAACGTACCCGGCCTCGCGGCCGCGGCAGTCATCGGTCTGGCCACGGCGGCGGTGCCCTACCTTTGGGTGCAGCAGGCCCAGTCGGTGCCGCGCATTCACGACATCACCACCGACACCGTCGATCCGCCACCATTCGTGGCCATTGCCCCGCTGCGTGAGGATGCCCCCAACCCGCTCGAGTATCCCGGAGAAGAAACCGCCGAGCAGCAACGCGAGGCGTATCCGGATATCGTGACGTTTCGCACCGATGTCTACCCGGCCATCGTGTTCGATCATGCCGTCTCGGTGGTCGAGCAGAAGGGCTGGGAGCTGGTCGACGCGAACCAGGATGAAGGCCGCATCGAAGCGACCGACACCACCTTCTGGTTCGGTTTCAAGGATGATGTGGTCATCCGTATCCGCGCCTTCAACGATGGCAGCGAAGTCGATGTGCGGTCGAAGTCGCGCGTGGGCATGAGCGATGTCGGCGCCAATGCGGCCCGAATCCGGGGTTTTCTGGATTCCCTGGAAGAACGGCTGCACTGACCCGCCGCGCATCGCAACCCACGATTCGGCGGTAGGTCGGCCCAACGTGGCCGACGGACGACCTTGAATTCTACCCCCGGTGCTTTGTTCTGGCCGTTGGGGTTAGATTGGATGTTGTCCGTCGGGGATGTTACCCCGACCTACCGTCAGCAGCGGCAGCGATCTCGACCGACCGGGACTGATCCGGCCGATCAACAATCTCGATCACCCAGTCGGCGGCCGGCAGCCAGCCCGTCCCCTTCTCGGCCCATTCGACCAGCATCAGGCTGTTGTCGGTGAGCAGGTCCTCAAGCCCCAGGTAGAGAATCTCCTCGCCGTGGCCTAGGCGGTAAAGATCCAGATGATGGACTTCGAACCCGTCGATGTCGTAACTTTCGATCAGGCCGAAAGTCGGGCTCTTGACCCGGCCCTGGAAGCCGAATGCACGCAGCAATCCGCGCACCAGCGTGGTCTTGCCCACGCCGAGATCGCCGGTGAGATAAACCACCCCGCCCTCGGCGAAAACCGATCGCAAAGTCTCGCCCAGTGCCATCATCTCGGCCTCGGTGGCCGGCTGGAAGTGCATGGACTCACTCATGCCGGCAGGACATCTCCGAGCCGGCCGATCAGGTCGCTGGCCAGGATCTGGCGACGGCCCGATGCCGCCTGGTCACCAGCCAGAGCATGCACCAGCACCCCGCAGCAAGCGGCATCGAATGCTTCCAGGCCCTGCCCGCGCAGGCTGGCGATAATGCCGGTCAGCGCATCGCCCATGCCGGCACTGGCCATGGCCGGGTTGCCGAACGGGCAGACGGCCACGCCACCGCCCGGTTCGCCAATCAGAGTGCCGTGGCCTTTCAGAACGACAGTGGCTTCAAAACGCTGGGCCAATTCACGCACAGCGGAAAAACGATCGGACTGAATGCCAGCGACCTCGACCCCGAGCAAACGCGCCGCCTCGCCCGGGTGCGGAGTCAGAATCCAGTTGCCGCGTTCAGTGGGCGACTCGGCCAGCAGGTTGAGCCCGTCGGCATCGAGCACCAGCGGCTTGTCACTGGCCAGGAGTCGCCGCCAGATGGCTCCGGCCCAGTCGTTGCGACCCAGTCCCGGTCCCAGCGCCAGCACATCGGCGGCATCGAGCAAGGGGTCCAGATCGTTCAATTCCTCGACACCGTGCCCCATGATCTCGGGCTGCACGGTCGCGGCCAGCGTGGCATGCGTCGCGCGGGTCGCCACATGCACCAGGCCGCTGCCGGTGCGCAGTGCTGCCTGCGCAGCCAGTACCGGGGCACCGGCCATTCCGTCGTTGCCGCCGGCAATCAGCACGGTGCCCAGCTTGCCCTTGTGCGTGTCGGGCGCACGCGGGGGCAGCCATTGTTCGAGCCGCGATGGATCGAGTAATACGGCATCCGGCTCGACCGAGTCATAAATGACCTCAGGTACATCCAGGTCATCGAATACCCGCTCACCGCACCAGCGCCCGGCCTGGCCGGTATAGAGCCCGCGCTTGCGACCGATGAAACTCACCGTCACATCGGCCCGCACACTGACGCCCTGTGGGATGCCGGTATCGGCACTCAGCCCCGAGGGCACGTCAATGGCCAGCACCGGGTGGCCGGCGTCGTTGATGTGCCCGATCAGGCGCGCGAAGTCATCGCGCACCGGCCGGTCCAGCCCGGTACCCAGCAGGGCATCGACGACCACATCCCCACGCAGGCGCTCGTCGTCCGGTTCGATCTTGCCGCCGTATTGCTGCCAGTCGCGTGCGGCGCGGGCGGCATCTCCGGACAGCTCCTCCGGCGGCTTCAGCGCAATTAACTGCACACCAAGCCCGGCCTCGCGCGCCAGTCGGGCCACCACGTAGCCGTCACCGCCGTTGTTGCCGCCACCGCAACACACGGTAACCGCACGAGCCTCCGGCCAGCGCGCCATCAGGGTGGCGAAGGCGCGCGCGCCGGCGCGGTTCATCAATTCATAGCCATCGATCCCCTGCCCTTCGATGGCCAGCCGGTCGAGTTCGGCCACCTGTGCGGGCCGATATAATGCGCGGTGATGAGTCATGACCCGAATTATAGGCAAAGAGACGCCCAACCCGAGACCCTCGCCCGCTCGATTCGCCAGTGGGGACGCGAACTCGGATTCTCGGCGGTCGGTTTTGCCGACATCGACCTGGCCGATTACGAGGCCCGCCTCGACGCCTGGCTGGAAAAAGGCTACCAGGGCGAGATGGACTGGATGGCCGCGCATGGCCGCAAGCGCAGCCGGCCGGATCAACTGCATCCGGGCACGCGCTCGGTCATCGTCGCGCGTATGGACTACCTGCCCGAAGCGGCCACGCCGACACTGGAACTGGCCGAACAGGCCGATCGCGCCAACATTTCACGCTATGCCGTGGGGCGCGACTATCACAAGCTCATCCGCAAGCGGCTGGTCAAGCTCGCCCGACGCATCGAGCAGGAAATCGGCCCGTTCAACCACCGCGTCTTCACCGATTCGGCCCCGGTGATGGAAAAGGCGCTGGCCGAGAAGGCCGGGCTGGGCTGGATCGGCAAGCACACCCTGCTGCTGAATCGTCACGAGGGTTCGTGGTTCTTTTTGGGCGAGATCTTCACCGACCTCGATCTGCCGCCGGATTCGCCGGTTCGCGATCACTGCGGATCCTGCCGGCGCTGCATCGATATCTGCCCCACCGACGCGATCGTCGCGCCCTACCAGCTCGACGCGCGTCGCTGCATTTCCTACCTGACCATCGAGCTCAAGGGGGCCATCCCGGTGGAGTTCCGCGCGGCCATGGGCAACCGCGTGTTCGGCTGCGACGACTGCCAGGCCGTGTGCCCGTGGAACCGCTACGCGCAATTCACCGGCGAGGACGACTTCTCGCCGCGCCGCGATCTCGACGCCGGCGACCTGGTCGAACTGTTCGGCTGGGACGAAACCACCTTCCTGTCGCGCACCGAGGGCAACCCCATCCGCCGCACCGGCTACGAGTGCTGGCTGAGAAACCTGGCCGTCGCCCTGGGCAACGCCCCCTCCACCCCGCAAGTCATCGCCGCCCTGGAATCGCGCGCCGACCACCCGTCCGCCCTGGTACGCGAACACGTTGAATGGGCGCTGGCGAGGCATCGGTAGTTCGTTGGTTCGTTGGTTCGTTGGTTCGGCAGTTGTCGCTTGGTCGCTTAGTCGTTTTGTCGCTTCGCAACCCTGACTTCCGGTTTCCGGTTTCCGGTTTCCGGTTTCCGGTTTCCGGTTTCCGGTTTCCGGTTTCCGGTTTCCGGTTTCCGGTTTCCGGTTTCCGTCTTCCGCCTCACCCGTTCACCCGTTCACCCGTTCACCCGTTCACCCGTTCACCCGTTCACCCGTTCTTCCTTTCACCTTTCACCTCTGACCTTTGGCCTTTCCCCTCCCCCTTGCTACAATGGACCGTTTACCGAACCTCCGTGGGAGACCGAACCGTGAGCATCCTCGACAAACTTGCCAAACTGCGCCAGATCGGCGGCGCCCCGCTGACCCGCGGGCTGTCCGACGAGACGATTTCGACCTTTGCCGACCGCGATGGGCGGCTGGAGCAGGCGGTCGATGATGCGCTCGGCGTGATGGAGTGCTGGAAGGCGGCCTATCCCGAGCTGGTCGTCGCCGACGAGGCCGAGCAGAAGGATGCCCTGCAGGCCGGTTACGTCAACTTCTACGCCGACGATGCGGTCAATCCCTACGTGGCGCTGGCCGCCCGCGGTCCGTGGATCATCACCACCAAGGGCGCGGTGCTGCACGATTCAGGCGGCTACGGCATGCTCGGTTTCGGGCATGGCCCGGACAAGATTCTCCAGGCCATGAACCAGCCGCACGTCATGGCCAACATCATGACGCCGAGTTTCTCGCACCTGCGCTTCTTCGAGGCGCTGCAGGCCGAGATCGGCCATCGCCGCGCGGACGGCTGCCCCTATCACCGCTTCCTGTGCATGAACTCAGGCTCCGAATCGGTCACCGTGGCCGGGCGAATTGCCGATATCAATGCCAAGCTGGCCACCGACCCCGGTGGCGAGAAAGCCGGCTGGAAGATTCATCGCCTGTCGCTGACCGGCGGTTTCCACGGCCGGACCGACCGACCAGCACGCTATTCCGACTCCACGCGCAAGACTTATGTGAAGTTCCTCGCCTCCTTCCGCGACGAGGATCACCTGATCACCGTCGAACCGAACAACCTGGAACAATTGCAGCAGGTCTTCTCCTGGGCGGAGTCGAACAAGGTGTTCATCGAGGCTGCGTTCATGGAGCCGGTCATGGGCGAAGGCAATCCGGGCGCCGATCTCGACCCCGAGTTCTATGCGCTGGCCCGCAAGCTCACGAAAGAACACGGCACGCTGCTGCTGGTCGACTCCATCCAGGCCGGCCTGCGTTCGCAGGGCGTGCTGTCCATCGTCGACTACCCCGGCTTCGAAAACCTGGAAGCCCCGGACATGGAAACCTACTCCAAGGCCCTCAATGCCGGGCAGTATCCGCTGTCGGTGCTGGCCATGAACGAACGGGCCGCCCAGCTCTACCGCAAGGGCGTTTACGGCAACACCATGACGGCCAATCCGCGTGCGCTGGATGTCGGCACGACCGTGCTGCAGATGGTCACGCCGGAACTGCGAGCCAACATCGTCGAGCGCGGCAAGGAGTTCCTCGAGAAGTTCGAGCAACTCAAGAACGAACTCGACGGTCGCATCACTCGCGTACAGGGCACCGGCCTGCTGTTCTCGGTGGAACTCGACAGCCGCCGCTACAAGGCCTACGGCGAAGGCTCAACCGAGGAATACCTGCGGCTCAACGGCATCAACGTCATTCACGGTGGCGAGAATTCACTGCGCTACACGCCGACATTCGGCATCACCTCGGCAGAGGTCGATCTGATCGTCGAAGCCACGCGCGACGCGCTCCTGAACGGACCGGTGCGTCAGTCCGAACAGGCGGCTTGAGAGCGGCTTGCGCCGCTCAGGGTCCGACCAAAGTCGCCAGGACCAGCAGGCTTGTCGCCAGGGCGACAGCCAGGCTGGTCAGGGCCAGCAGCTCACCCCCCAGATGGACGCTGCGGGCCAGGCGGTCGCGCAGGCTGATGTGACGGGCCGCATTGGCCCGAGCCTGGGAAAATCGAAAAGTCGAATCCATGCTGAGTTTCCTCCATCACTATCGTGCGTAAGGAGGATTTCAGCATGGCGGCTTCTCAAAACCTGAGAATCAATCCTCGCGCGACTCGCCGATCTCGCGCTCCAGTTCTTCGGGAGAGGCGTGGCGCAGGTCCTTGCCCTCGACCAGGTAGACGATGTACTCGCCGATGTTCTTGGCGTGGTCTCCGATGCGCTCCAGTGAGCGCGCCACCCAGATCGAGTCGATCACCCGCCGGGTATTGCGCGGCTCCTCGACGATGTAGGTGTAGTACTGGCGCAGGATGGCCTCGTATTCGGCATCGACCTTCTCGTCCTCGCGAGTGAGCATGACCGCCACTTCCGGCACCATGCGCACGAAACCATCCAGGGCGTCGCGCAGCATGTTGCGCACGGTACCGGCCATGTTCTCCAGCTCCCGGTAACCCTGGCGCGGACGATCGGCCGCCGAGAGCCGGATCGCCATCCTGGCGATTTTTTCGGCCTCGTCTCCCACTCGTTCGAGGTCGTTGACGGTCTTGATGATGGCCAGCACCAGCCTCAGGTCACTGGCGGTCGGTTGCCGCCGCGCGAGGATCATGTTGCAGCGCTCATCGATCTGCTTTTCCATGTCGTTGATGCGGTCATCGACATCGATTACCTGCTCGGCCAGTTCGGAATCACCGTCGACCAGTGCCCGAATGGCATCGCCGATCATCTCCTCGGCCATGCCGCCCATGCTCATCACATTCTGGCGCAATTCCTCGAGTTCTTCGTTGAACTGGCGGGAAATATGTCTATCAAGATGCAGCTTGTCCATTAGTTCCATCCTCGGTCCTGACTGACCGTACGGGGGTGACCCAAACCTCGTCCGTCGGGGATGTTACCCCGACCTACGCGGGCTAAACCTTTCGCCTTTCGCCATTTACCCACTGCTGTCCCATAAACTTCAGGCCAGCATAAGTGATTGTTGTGGAGTCGGTGGCCCTTCGGATGGTGGTCTGGGCTCAAGTAGCTCCTGAAGGGGCCTGCGCTCGAAGAGATTGAG
>SLIA01000323.1 GCA_007135935.1 Wenzhouxiangella sp. | reverse complement strand
GAGGACATCGATGCCCAGGTGACGCTGGTGGAAGATCCCTAAGGGGCCTTTTGACGAGTAGAGGAGCCATCGGGAGGGGGGCTCTCGGGCCCAGTCAAGGCTGGGCGGTTGAGCATTCGCCTTGGCCGCATCTCGTCAGAGCCTCTGAGCTACCCTGTGCCATGTGACGCCCGCGCAATCCTCGGCCGATATCATCGGTCAGAGGCCGACCACTCCTTCAGGAACATCGCGAGACGGCCGCCACCTTTGTGCTGCGGGTGGCGCGCGATGGTGAGACGCACTTGGCACGGTCGACCGGACCCTGCGTGGGACGCATCTGCCCTTCCGTCCTCTGACCCAGTGGTTTGTTGAGTTCTCTTTCTACCTGGTCCGGGTTTCGGGGGCACTCCACGTCGGCTGGGTTGACAATAGGATTTGTCATGGGCTGTGCCGACGCCGGATAATCAAGCGCTATGTAACTGGGCGCAGCAAGTGCTCCGGATGACGTCGTGCAGGGCTTGCGGGTAGGCATGTCATGGGCGATCTTATGTACATATACATGTACAAATGAGGTGTGAGATGACCGACCGCAGCGTCTCGATCGCGGAGGCTCGAGCGAACCTTCCTGGCCTGATCAGGGAGGCCGAACAGGGGGAGGCCGTCCAGATCACACGGTGGGGAGCGCCGGTGGCGGTTCTGGTTTCCGCAGCGCGATACCAGAAGCTTGCGCATGGGCGCCCGTCGTTCGGCAATGCGCTCGACAGCTTCCTCCAGAGTTTCGAGTTGGCCGAGGTGGGACTGGAGGCAGATGAATTCCACGGCCTGCGTGATCGCGGACCCGGAAGGGAGACCCCTTGGTGAGTCCTCGCTACCTGCTGGACACCAATGTCCTCTCTGAGCCCGTCCGCAGAAGCCCTGATACATCCGTCGTCGCGAAGCTGCGCGAGCATGGTGAGGAGTTGGCCACTTCCTCCATCGTATGGCACGAGATGACCTTCGGCGTTCAGCTGCTTGTGTCCTCACGGAAGCGTACGGCGATCGAGCGATACCTGAGGGACGTGATTTCGAACGCCCTCCCGATCCTGCCTTACGATGCGGTTGCGGCCGAGTGGCATGGGGAGCAGCGTGCCCGGCTGTCCAAGGCCGGTCTCACTCCCCCCTTCGCGGATGGCCAGATCGCAGCCGTGGCGGCTGTCAACGACCTCATCCTGGTGACAGACAACCTCCGGGACTTCGAGCACTATCCTGGACTGCGCGTCGAGCGTTGGCACCAGTCATCTACATAACGAGCGGTTGCACCTGACAGCCCCGCTTCCGCGGGGCCGCAGGTGAACCGCAAGGCGTTGGAATTCCGTGGTCGGTCAAGGTGATTCTTGTCAGTCTACGACGGTAGCACGGGTGGCCACCAAGCGACGGTTGAGCGTGCGCCTTGGCGGCATCTCGTCAGAGCCTCTGCGCTACCTTGTGCCTGACCCATATCCTCGAGAGCATCGAGCTCGCGAGGTCCTACGTTCAGGGGGTCGACATCATCCAATTCAGCGAGAGCCAGAAGCTTCAGGACGCTGTGATTCGGCGCATCGCGATCATCGGTGAAGCGGTGAAGAACCTGCCTCGGGAACTCCGTGAGGCCTCGCCCAACGTTCAGTGATGCGGCATGTGGATCGTACCCTCTTCCACCGGGATCATGACGTGAACCAGGTGCGAGCCCTCCCACATCACGTAGGGACCGCCCTGGCGAGGATCGACAGGTAGGCTCGCCAGAAGGGCCGGGTCGGGGACGATGAGCATGATGTGGGGACCGGTGACCACCCACTCGTTATCCCGATTCGGCTCTCCGTCGTAAGGGTGCAGATTGCTCGCACCGTCGTCGCCCTGGAGCATGTAGGCCAGCCCCACGCCGGTGACCTCGACCTCGTCTCCCTCGTTCACGTATGCGTCGAGCCAGGACATCCACTGTTCATCGACGCACATGGGGGCGCCGGGGATCGCCATACAGGTCCACCCGTTCGCACCTTCGCGGAGGACATTGCCTTCGGCGTCCAGGATCGTGGCCTCGTTCGCGATCTCCGGAATCCCTGCGCTTTCGGCGTAGGCTACCGGGTCATCCAAGGGGACTGCTTCCTGGGCCAGAACGGGACCGGCGGGGGCCAGAGCCGGCACTGCGAGGACGAGCGCCGCGACGACCATCATCCCCGGAAGGGGGTTGCGAGCTGAGGATTGCATGACTGCCTCCTGCGTGAGGTGGGTTCAACCTTCTCGTACGAGTATGAACGATGGCAGGAGGCTCTCGTTCAGATGCCGGACAGGTCTCGTCCCGATCTCGTGCAGGGGAGGCTGTCTCGTGGAGATCACGTCGCATTTTGGGCCCCAAAACCGAATCCAGATTCGGTTTTTGACCCAAGTCCACCCCTCACACCCCCCTGACATTCCCTTTTCGTTGCACTCTGTCGGACCCCCTCCGTACATTCTCAATCGTAACCTGCTGGGGACGGCCTGGTGGTCCCACAGCACCGAGCATCATGCGGGTCACGAGCGCCAGCTCCGCCCCCTCCACGCCACCCACCCCGCCTTCCACCGGACCCCCCCACCTATGACCGCAACCCCATGACCGCAAGCCACCGTGCCTGGGT
>SLIA01000194.1 GCA_007135935.1 Wenzhouxiangella sp. | reverse complement strand
TGCGACCCTCTCTCCATCCATACTTCTGCTAAAGGGCAGTACGTGATCCTGCCCCTTTCAATACCATCTTCACCCTTGACCCGGTCTCCTTCCCAACCCCACTTGGGGAGGTCGGATCCGGCATTAAAGTTTTCCACGGTCAAGGGCAGGCCCAGCGCTTCAACCTTAGCCTTGGTTACAGCGCCACTTTCACGGCCGTAGCGGTTGATAATTTCATGTAAAACCTCTTTTCCCTCTTCTGCCCCATATTTTTCAACCAAGACATCGGCTGTAAAATGGAAAAGTAACGCAAGTCTCTTTGCTACTGCTATAACCTGATCTTCTGCTTCCTCCAACAGAACCTTTTCATCCTTATTATTATCATCAGCCATGCTATACAATTTCCTTTCACCACAAAAAATTACGTCCTGAGGCAATTATAACAAAGAAAAACAGTTGCATTGTCTTTGTTCAAGCACATCATGGAATTCAGTTAGCAAAACCACTTTTGGCACCTTCTACTGTTGATATAAAAAGCAGCACCATAGGTGTACATTGTTGCAGTAGGGCCTGAGAAAAAAGAGGCCTTCGCTCAATACTGGAAAGATAATCACATGCCTTAGAATATGACTTCAAAAAAACAGAGCAATTTATGAAGATTAAAGATCTAGTTGCATAGCTATCCTATTTTTAAGGCCAAGTTCATTTTCCTTGCTTAACATTTTAATTAAGTTTGCCGTTAATTCGTTCCGAGACAAACGCCGGAAACCCATTTTTTTATAAAACGGAGCATTCCATGGAACAGTGCTAAATGTAGTTAGTGATAAATGCCGAATATCTTCGTTGTGAGCCCACTTGATAACAGCCTGCACTAATGCCCTGCCAAGGCCTTTTTGTTGGTGCCCGGGTTCTACATCTATTTCCGCCAACATTGCTGATTTGCCCTTTTCATTAATAGTAACCATAGCAAAGCCAACAGGCTGGTCCTCCTCTGTAATCGCTACCCAAAGAAGTTTTTGAGCTAATGCATTTTCAAATTCTTCCAATGACAGAACATAGTCTTTAACATTATCTGGTATCATGTCTTCAGGAAAAACAGTGGCTGCTGCGCGTTCAATTGCGGGCAATGCGGATATATGTTCTGGTTTTGCTGGTTCGATACTGTAACCATTATTCATTATTGTTTCTTTTCCCACTTGAACTTTGCCGCGGCATCTTTAAAACCTGCCGATAAAGATTTCCAGGCCCCATCAAAACCTTCCTTCAGTGACTCCCAGGATTCTTCATTTGCATCAGCAATTTCTTTTATTTTTCTACTTCCCTCTTCCACCTTACATTCCAGCACTTTAATCTGGTCAGGCAAGTTTTTCATAGCCCTGGACCCGCCAACTCTTGCTTTTTCTTTCAGCTCTTTCACTTCTGCAAGCCATTGGTCCAGTTGCTCCTGTAAATACTCAAGATATCTTTCTTTATCATTCAATATCGCTTTCTCCTTTACACAAAATGCTGGTATTCAAACAACACAGGGGGACAACAGGCAACACTGGCAGCACAGTCTGCCGTCCCCTCGACATTGCTATTCCCATAACCTATCTACCTAATTCATTTTTATGTTTTCAATCTTTCCACATATACATATTTGCTCTATTGTGATCATACCAGTTAAGGTTAGACAAAGTTAATAACTATCTCGGCTCCACTATTAACTTTATTGCCGTTCTTTCCTCACCGTCTATTTCAACATCTACAAATGCTGGAATACAGATCAAATCAATTCCCCCTGGAGCGACAAAACCCCTGGTAATAGCAATTGCCTTTACTGCCTGGTTCAAAGCTCCAGCTCCTATAGTCTGCAGCTCAGCTTTACCCGCCTCCCTAATTACCCCTGCCAATGCACCTGCTACCTTGTTTGGATTTGAACTCGCTGATACTTTGAGTGTGGTCATTTTTTACTAAATCCTCCTTCTGTTAGTTCAACAAATTGGTGAATGGTTGATAAATACAGACTGTAAATAGTTCCCACTACCCTTTAAGGGTCACTCCATTGGGAAGCCCACTATGCATTGTCTCAATTGGTATTTCAAATTCCTCCTAATAAATTAGTATAGATTTATAAAATGCTTCTGCAAATATTTGAATTTTCCTTCTTTTATCAACAAATGGAAATGGTTACTCATCAGACAGTAAGCATATTTTATACCCCCTGATATCTTTGTAGGTTTTAAGTTTTTCCAGGAAATAAAGAATGTCTTCATCATCCTCAATTATCCGATGTTTATTGATACCTGTGAGAGTAATATGGTATAAACCCGAACTCAACACAAAATATACCGTACACCCGTGGCTGCAATTGTACTGCAGGAATTAATAAAGTTTTGTTGAATCAATTTTAGCAACTATAAATACTAATAGGAAGGGCAGGCAGCCACACCCTTTAGGGATAAAGGGCTAACAGTTAAGACAGAGGTCGTTGATGGAGATAGATCACCGGCGGATGTAATCTGCGATATTGCGTCCAAGGGAAAGTACAACCTGATTGCAATTGGCAGCAGGGGGCTTCAGGGAGTAAAAGAACTTTTTCTTGGAAGCGTCAGCAACAAGGTTGCACATATAGGATGCACCAACGTTCTTATCG
>SLIA01000128.1 GCA_007135935.1 Wenzhouxiangella sp. | reverse complement strand
GTGGCCCGCAACGTGCTGGACCGAGTCGGGGGTGAGCACCTCGGTGACGATGAGGTCGGGCGGATCGGTCGCGGCGGCGAGCGCCGCGGTCCACTGCAGCATCGTCTGGTCACCGGTCAGCTCGCTCATGAGGTAGTGCATGCGGTCACCGGCGTATGCGTCAGGGACACCGTCGGGCAAGCCGGCTGCGGCCAACGCCGCGATCCGTCCGGAGGCGTCGGCGTGGCGCGAGGTGCGCAACCAGCCCTCGTCCGCCGGGATCGGCGCCTCGTCGCGCGCGCGCTGCAGCATCTCGTGCGCCCACCAGGCGTGATGGAAGGTGGTGGCGTCCTCGGGGCGGACCATCCCGTAGCCGAGCACCGCCACGTCGAGCCCGGCGGCCAGCGCCTGCTGCGGCAGCGTGGGGACGCGCACGTCGTCGGGGTTGGCATAGCGGAAGCGCGCGCCGTCCCATACCAGGTTGCCGTAGATGCCGTGGTGGCTGGCGTCGAGACCCGTCAGGATCCCGGTGCGACCCGGGAGCGAGGTGGCGGGCAGGTCGGCAGCGAGACGCTCGACGACCAAGCCGCGCGCCGCCAGCGCGTGCAGGTGCGGCATCCGCGCCGCGAAGCGAGCGAACGCATCGGCCGAGATGCCGTCGAGCATGATCACGATGACCGGCGCCATGGGCCGGAGCCTACCAGGCGGGGCCGCCACCGCACCGACGCACTTGCTGCTGGCGGCGCTCGCATCGCGAGGCCGGCCACGGCGAGCGTCACCTCGACCCGATACGATCCCCCATGCCCTACTGCAGCGTCATCGGCATCGACTGCGCCACCGTCGCCTCCAACGTGGGCCTCGCGCGGGCCCGGCGCCACGAGGGGCGCTGGCCCCCCACCGCGCCGGCGACCCGCTCATTGCGCCGATCGAGACGCTGTTCAACCGCGTGACCGACCGCGAGATCCAGGCGCGCACCGGCAAGCGTCCGCTCGAGGTCGGCGCGCCCGGCGATCGCGGGCTGGCTGCAGGCGCGCCTCGAGGGGACGGACGTCGACCTCGCCGCGCTCGAAGCGCACGCGCTGGACGCCGTGCTGTGCGTCGCCGCCGGGATCGACTTCCTGGCCGGGGAGGCGATCGCTCCCGAGGTCCCGGCGATCGCCCGGCGTGAGGGATGGATCTGGGTCAAGGGGTGAGCGACGAGCGGGGCCGAGCGCCGAGCCATCCGCCGGGCGCCCGCCCGGAACGATGGATGGACGGCCGGTCCGTCCGCAGCGCATAGTGAGGCCCATGGCCGACGCCAACGCAGGACCGCCTCGACCTCGAGCGACACCGGCCGGTCGATCGCCGTGAGCATCGAGCGGATCCTCGCCCCCGTGGGCGTCCCCGACGTGGTCCGCGTGGAGCAACGCTTCCCGCGACCCGCCCTGGCGGACGTCGCCGGCGAGCTGCGCGAGCGCCTGCGCGCCTCGGGGGTGCTGCGCGGGCTGGAACCGGGGCAGCGCGTGGCGTTGGGGGTCGGCAGCCGTGGCGTCAGCGACCTTCCGCTGCTGGTACGGACGCTGGTCGCGGAGGTAGGGAGCGTCGGTGCGCGACCGTTCGTGGTGCCGAGCATGGGCAGCCACGGTGGCGCCACGGCGGCTGGGCAGGTCGAGGTGCTGGCGAGCCTGGGCGTGACCGAGGCCAGCGTGGGGGCCCCGATCGAAGCCACCATGGAGGTGCGCGAGATCGGCCGCACCGACGATGGCCTGCCGGTCTACCTCGACGCGTGCGCCTACGAGGCCGACGCGATCCTGGTCCTCAACGCCATCAAGCCGCACGTTGCCTTCCGGGGCAGGTACGAGAGCGGGCTCGTCAAGATGCTCGCGATCGGCCTCGGCAAGCAGCATGGCGCCGACGCCTGCCACGATCGCGGCTTCGGCCGCATGGCCGAGAGCATCGTTGCGAGCGCCCGCGTCACGCTGGCGTGCGCCCGGGTGCTGGGGGCGGTTGGCGTCCTCGCGAACGCGTACGGCGAGTTGTGCCAGATCGCCGTGGTACCCGCGGCCGCCGTCCTGACCGAGGAACCGGCGTTGCTGGACCGCGCCCGCGAGTTGGCGCCACGGCTCCCCTTCGACGAGCTGGACGTGCTCGTCGTCGACCGCATCGGCAAGGACATCGCCGGCACCGGCCTCGACACGAACGTCATCGGTCGCTACCACACGCCCTATGCCAGCGGCGGGCCCCGCATCGCCCGCATCGCGGTCCTCGACCTGAGCGAGCGCTCGGGCGGGAACGCGCACGGCATCGGGCTGGCGGACGTCATCACGCGCCGCGCCTTCGCGAAGATCCGCTTCGATCGGACCTACCCGAACTCGCTGACCTCCACCCAACCCGCCACCGCCAAGATCCCGATGGTGCTCGAGCACGACCGCCAGGCGATCCAAGCCGCCATCAAGACGAGCAACGTCCTGGACAAGCAGCGCGTGCGCCTGGTCAGGATCGCCAGCACGAAGGAACTGGACGTGCTCGAGGTTTCGACATCGCTGCTCGACGAAGTGGTGCAGCACCCGCACCTCTCGGTGCAGGGGGAACCGTACGCGCTCCCGTTCGACGCAGGCGGCCGACTGTTCTGAGCTGGGTGACGCGCCGCCGTCACCTCACGC
>SLIA01000160.1 GCA_007135935.1 Wenzhouxiangella sp. | reverse complement strand
TTCCGCATCGATATCGAAGATGAGGCTCCGTCCGAGTTCGCCTGCGTCGCCGACCCGGAAGACGATGACTCGGTGACCCGCATTCATGCCATCCAGGGCAGTGGCTTCAGCAGCCCGATCGACGGAGAGCTGGTAGAGGTCCAGGCGATTGTCGTCGGTGCCTTCCAGGATGCCGACAACGACGAGATCGGCGGTTTCTTCCTGCAGGAGCCCGACGACCGCCACGATGCCGACCCGCTCAGCTCGGAGGGCATTTACATCTCGCCGGTTCAGTCCGGCATCGCCATTCCAGAGGTCGCAATCGGCGATGAGGTGAGAGTCGCCGGTCGGGTGCGGGAAAACTTCAGCCAGACCGAGCTGTTCCAGATCGGTGCTTTCGAATTGTGCGACAGCGACCAGCTCGACCGCGCCAGTCCGGTGGTGTTGCAACTGCCGGTCGACGACCTGATCGAGCTCGAGGCAGTCGAGGGCATGTGGGTGTCTCTGCCCCAGGCCTTGACGGTGACCGAGGTGTTCAATGCGGCCCGTTTCGCCGAGTTCACGGTGGCCACCGATCGCCTGTTCCAGCCCACCCAGGTGGTGGCGCCGGGTGAAGCAGCCAACGACTTGCAGGATCTCAACAATCGAAGTCGCCTGATCATCGACCAGGGGCTGTCGGGTGCCTATCGCACGCCGTACCAGCCCGGCCTGGATGGCGCGCCGCTCAATGCCGACAATCCGATTCGGGTCGGCTACCGCATACAGCCGGATTTCGAGGGCGTGATGGGTTTTGCCTTTTCCAACTACCGCCTGTTTGCCCTGCAGCCGGCCGAGTTCGACGAGGCCGATTCGCCGCGTCCCGAAACGCCGCCCGAATTGCCCGAAGGCAACCTGCGCGCGGGCAGTTTCAACGTCGAAAACCTGTTCACCACGCTGCAGGACGGCGGTGCCGTGTGCGGCCCGAACGAGCTCAGTTGCCGGGGCGCGAGTAGCGCCAGCGAACTCGAACGTCAGCGCGACAAGCTGGTCAGTTCGATTACCGCCCTGGATGCCGATGTGCTCGGCCTGATCGAGGTCGAGAACGATGCCGATGACTCGACCCTGCAGTTCCTGGTCGATGCGATCAATGCGACCGGCCCGGCCGATGACTGGACTTTCATCGCAACCGGCTACAAGGGCACCGACGCGATCAAGAACGCCATCATCTACCGCACCTCGCGGGTCAGCCCGGTGGGCGACATCGCGATACTCGACAGCAGTGTGGATGTCGACCCGCCATTCGATGACAGCCGGCAGCGACCGGTTCTGATGCAGGCCTTCGAGCTGGTCGAGAACGGTGAAGTGTTCAGCAAGGCCGTGATGCACCTGCGCTCGAAGAATTGCGGCTCCAACGCATCGGGCGCCAATGCTGACCAGGGCGATGGTCAGGGCTGCTGGAACGCTCTTCGTACCCAGTCCGTGGCATCGTTCAGGTCCTGGATGCAGACTGATCCCACCGGTACCGGCACGAATCGCCACCTGGTGGTTGGTGATTTCAACGCCTATGCCCAGGAAGACCCGCTGCAGGTGCTGGTCGAGGAGGGATACGTCAACCAGGCGATCCGCGCCAACGACGACAACCCGGCGGTGTACAACCACGTCTTCATGGGGCAGTCCGGCAGCCTCGATCACGTGCTGGCTTCGCCGGCCATGCATGATCGGGTGCTGGGTGCGGCCAACTGGGCGGTCAACGCCGACGAGATCCCGGCCTTTGCCTACCCGGAAACGCTGCCGGCCAGCTCGCTGCCCAAGCCCGAGGATTTCTACCAGCCCGATGCGTTCCGATCATCCGACCATGACCCGCTGGTCATCAGCGTACTGATCGAGCCGGTCGAGGACGAGCTGTTCTCCGATCGTTTCGAACAGGAGTGATTTCGGACCCGCGCCCCGGCAGCGAGCCGGGGCGCGGACCGGGATGACTCAGAACCCGGCCAGCGCCAGCGGATAGGTCTTGATATTCCTTTCGCGGGCCGCCTTGGCCATGGCCGTGGTGACGGCACGCAGGGCGGCCAGGCGGGCAAAGCGCTTGTCGTTGGCCGGGATGACGGTCCAGGGGGCGAAGTCGGTGTCGGTGTGTTCGAACATCGCCTCGGCGGCGGCGATGTAGTCGTCCCAGCGTGCGCGGTTGCGCCAGTCCTCGTCGCTCATTTTCCATTCCTTGAACGGGTCGGCCAGGCGTCGTTCGAAGCGTCGGAGTTGCTCATCGGGATCGATGTGGAACCACAGGTTGATCAGGATCACGCCGTCGTCGACGAGCATGCGCTCGAAGTCATTGATCTCGCGGTAGGCGCGTTGCCACTCGGCTTCGCTGGCATAACCTTCGACCCGTTCGACCAGCACTCGGCCGTACCAGGACCGGTCGAAGATGACCATTTCGTCGGGACCGGGCAGGCGGGTCCAGAAACGATAGAGATAGTGGCGGGCTTGCTCCCAGTCGGCCGGCGCGCCGATGCGGTAGACCTTGTAGCTTCTCGGGTCGAGCTTTTGAATCAGGCGGCGAATGGCGCCGCCCTTGCCGGCCGCGTCCATGCCTTCGACGTTGACGATCACCCGGCCGCCACTGCGCAGCAGCGATTGCTGCAGGCTGAGCAGGTCGAGTTGCCA
>SLIA01000061.1 GCA_007135935.1 Wenzhouxiangella sp. | reverse complement strand
CCGGCGGTCAGAACCAGCCACAGTCCGCCGAGGCCAAGCAGCGTGATCAGTCCCTGACCGATGGCATCCAGACGGGCCAGCTTGCGTCCGAGCGCGACCATGCGCGAGTGGTGTTCGCCCAGTTGCCGTCCCCAGTCGCCGTCGCGGTCAAAGGCCTTGAGGATTTCCATCCCTTCCAGTCCCTCGGTGGCGAGCATGCGCTGGTCGGGTTCCATGGTCGAGTGCTTCCGGGTGGCGGCGCGTCCGGCACGGGCAATCAGCGCGACCGCGAGCAGGTTCAGCACCAGCACGCCGACGACGACCAGGGCGGCTGGCGTGGCGTTCATGAGCGCGAATCCGCCAGCCACGGCCAGACTCAGCGCCAGGGCGGCGGCAACCGGGCCCAGCACCCCGGTAAACAGGTGGTCCAGCGTGTCGACATCTCTTGTGAGCCGTTCGAGCGTATCGCCTCGCCGCATTCGTCGCAGGGCATATTCGCTCCGGGTCAGCAGATGCCCGAACAGCCTCAGACGCAGCTCGGCGAGCAGGCGAAAGGTGGCCTCGTGGCTGGCCAGGCGCTCACCGTAGCGTGCCAGTGTGCGGGTCAGGGCGGCCAGCCGGATGCCGGCTCCGGGAGTGAAGATATCCAGCCCGACAATCAGGCCCGCACCGGCCAGCGCGCTGGCCGTGATGAACCAGCCCGACAGCCCGAGCAGGATCGCGGCGGCGATCAGGCTGAGGAGCATGAGCACGACACCCAGCAACAGCCAGCGCCACTGTCGCCTCAAGCCCGGCCCCAGTAGCCGCAGCAGACTCATGTGCCTTGCTCCGCGATCCGACCGTCCGCCAGGCGCAGGGTGCGGTCCGCCCAGTCGACTGCATCCGGGTCATGACTGGCACAGACCAGGGTAGCGCCGGTCAATTCGTTGATGCGTTTGAGCGTGTGCCAGATGCCGCTGGTACTTTCCCGGTCAAGACTTGCCGTGGGTTCGTCGAGCAGCAGCAGCGGGCGATGGCGAGTCAACGTGCGTGCCAGTGCCAGCCGTCGCGCCTGGCCTCCCGACAGTCCTTCTCCGTCCTGCGTGATCGGGGTGTCCAGCCCGAGCGGGAGTCGGTTGCAGAGGTCGGCCAGGCCGGCCAGTTCGAGTGCCTGCCACAACTGGTCGCTGTCGGCGTCGGGGTCGCCCAGGCGCAGGTTGTCGGCCAGGCTGGCGTTGAGCAAGCCGTTTTGCTGGCCCATCCAGCCGCGCAGGCAAGCCAGGTTGCTGCCGGCGATGCGTTGCAGGGGCATGTCCCCGAGTCGAATGCGGCCCTGGCCGGGCTCGACAAAGCCGGCAATCAACTTGAGCAGGGTGGATTTGCCGCAACCGCTGGGCCCGGCGATCACCACGCGCTGGCCGGCGTCGATCGTCACGTCGATTCCCTCGAGCACCGGGCCACGCCCCGGCCATGTCATGCCAAGCCCGCGGATGTCGACAGCGATGGCCCTTCCGGTATCGACGGTCACCGGGTCGGCCGGTTCCGTGCGCGCCGGGGAGGTGGCCAGCACCTCACGGATGGCATCGGCCGCGGCCAGGGCCCCGGCGCGGTCATGCCAGAACTGGGACAACTGCCGCAGGGGCAGAAAGAACTCGGGTGCCAGCAGGAGAATGAACAGCCCGGCCTTGAGGTCCAGGGCCGGTGCCGGCCCGAACTCGATGTATCCGAGCAGACCGAGGCCGATGTAGATGGCCACCGCCGCGATGGCCACCGCCGAAAAGAATTCGAGTACCGCGGTCGACAGAAAGGCCACGCGCAGTACCGACATGGTGCGACCCCTGAAATCCTCGATCAGTGCACCGATTCGCGCGCTTTCCCGGCGCTCGGCGCCCAGCCGGCGGATCAGGTCCATCCCCCTGAGACGATCGAGAAAGACACCGCCGAGACGGGCCAGCGCATCATGCTGCCGACGACTCAGCGCCTCGGTGCCCATGCCGATCAGTACCATGAACAGCGGAATGAGGGGGGCGGCCAGCGCCAGGAACAGTCCGGCCAGCCAGTCTTGCAGGACAACCGCGGCCAGGATGGCCGGGATGAGTACGACGACCAGCATCAACTGGGGCAGGAAGCGGGCGTAGTAGGGGTCGAGTGCGTCGACCCGCTCGATCAGCGTCGTGGCCAGGGCGCCCGTGCCGTGCCGGCTGCGCAGCACGGGGCCGGCCTCGATCATGTGGGCGAACAGCCGCGGCACCATCTGAGAGCGCACCCTGGCCGAAGCACCCGCCGCAACCAGCCCGCGCAGTGTTTCGGCCACGGCTCGCAGCACCAGGATGCCGGCCAGCATCCACAGCGGTGGCCATAGCGAGGCCGGCGTTGCACCGTCGATGGCGACACGGTGCACGATATCGGCCAGCCACCAGGCCTGGGCGATGACGATGGCGGCCTGAACAATCGCCAGCACCGTCATGGCGGGTTGCAACCAGGCCGGCGCCTGCTGTTTCAGCCAGCCTCCGGCGCCGGCGTTGCGGCGCTCGCGCTCGCTCGCGCCGCGTCTCACGGCATGCTGATTGCCTGGCACGGGCGGCGGGTCAGTGACCCGCGTACCCTTCGCCGGCCTTGACCTTGCCGCGGAACACCCAGTAGGTCCAGGCGGTGTAGCCGAGAATGATCGGAATCAGGAACAACACGCCCAGCAGCAGGAACAACTGGCTGCCGGGATCGGAGGCGGCGTCCCAGAAAGTGTGCTCGGGCGGCACCGCGTAGGGCCACATCGAAATCAGCAGGCCGATGTAGAACAGGGCGAACAGCGTCATCGAGCCGATGAACGGCACGGCATCCGAGCGCTTCCTGAGCTTGTTGAAGATCCAGGCTGCCGTCAGTACGGTCAGCAGCGGGAAGATCCACAGCGCGGTGACATGATCGAACCAGCGTTCCCGGACATGCTCACTGGCCAGCGGCGTCCAGATGCTGACGATGACAAAGAATGCCATCACCGCGGCCAGCAGCTTCGGTGCAATGCGATAAGCCCAGTCGCGCGTGCTGCCTTCGGTTTTCAGGATCGTCCAGGTAATGCCGAGCAGGGCATAGCCGGCGACGACGCCCAGGCCGGTCATCAGGGTGAATGGTGTCAGCCAGTCCAGTGGGCCACCGACATAGGAAAATCCTTCGACTTCGAAGCCCTGGATGTAGGCACCGGCGACTGCGCCCTGCGCGAAGGCGGCGACCGTCGAGCCGCCAAAGAAGGAGCGGTCCCACCAGTGGCGGCTTTCCGATCCGGACTTGAAGCGAAACTCGAAGGCCACGCCGCGAAAGATCAGTCCGGCCAGCAACAGGAACACGCCGATGTAGAGCGCGGGCAGGAACACGGCATAGACCATCGGGAAGGCGGCCAGCAGGCCGGCCCCGCCCAGGATCAGCCAGGTCTCGTTGCCGTCCCAGACCGGCGCGACCGATTGCATCATCTCGTCGCGGGCACGATCGTCGGGCGCGAACGGAAAGAGGATGCCGACACCGAGATCAAAGCCGTCCATGAGGACGTACATGAACACACCGATGCCGATGATGACAATCCAGATCAGGGTCAGATCAATCAGTTCCATAGCTATCAGCTCCTTGCCTTGGCGGCTTCGTCTTCCAGCCCGGACGAAACGGCCGACCAGGGCCGCTTGGGTCGGGCGGATTCGTCAGCCGATGCGGCTTCGACCGGATCCGGCCCGGCCAGGATCACGCGTCTGAGATAGTACAGCCCGGCGGCAAAAACAACGGCGTAGACGGCGATGTAGCCGATCAGGGTCACAAGCACCATGCCACCGGTGATCGAAGGCGTGATGCCTTCGCTCAGGCGCATCATGTCCTGAATCAGCCAGGGCTGCCGGCCGACCTCGGTCACGAACCAGCCTGCGAGCACGGCCACGAACGGCAGGGGGATCATCCAGGTCAGCGCCTTGAGCAGTCTGGGTGAGTCCTCCAGTCTGCCACGCCAGAGCTGCCAGGCCGAGGCCAGCGAGATGACAATGAAGATGAGGCCGATGCCGACCATGATGCGGAAGCTCCAGAAGACGATGCCGACCGGTGGACGGTCTTCGGCGGGCACCGAGGTCAGTCCGGTGACTTCACCGTCAAGACTGTGGGTCAGGATCAGGCTGCCCAGCTTCGGAATGGCGATTTCGAGGTGATTGGTCTCGTTGCGTGAGTCGGGAATGGCAAACAGGATCAGCGGAGCACCTTCCTGGGTCTCCCAGTGCCCTTCCATCGCGGCGACCTTGATGGGCTGTTCCTCGAAAGTATTGAGTCCATGCATATCGCCGACCACCAGCTGCAGCGGCGTGGCAATGGCAAGCATCACGATACTCATTTTCAGCGCCTTGCGGCTGGTCTCGGGGTTGCGCCCTTTCAGCAGATACCAGGCGCTGACCCCGGCGACAACGAAACCGCCGGTGATGAACGACGCCAGTGCCATGTGAGCAAAGCGATAGGGCAGTGACGAATTGAAGATGGCCTGGGTCCAGGAGGTGATTTCGATGATGCCATCAGTCAACTCGATGCCGCCCGGCGTCTGCATCCAGCTGTTGGCCGACAGGATCCAGAACGAGGATATGAACGTGCCCAGGGCAACCATGCAGGCCGAGAACAGGTGAGCGCCCTTGGGTACCTTGTCGCGCCCGAACAGCAGAACCCCGAGGAAGGTCGCTTCCAGGAAGAAGGCCGTGACCACCTCGTAACTGAGTATGGGGCCCATGAAATTGGCCGATGCATAAGAGAACGTGCTCCAGTTGGTGCCGAACTGGAAGGCCATGACAATGCCCGAAACCACGCCCATGCCGAAGGCCAGCGCGAACACCTTGGTCCAGAATTTCGACAGCTTCTCCCAGACCGGGTTGTCGGTGCGGTAGTAAAGGGCTTCGAGGACGGCAATGTAGGCTGCCAGACCGATCGTGAAGACGGGAAAGATGGCGTGAAAGGAAACGACAAAGGCAAACTGGATACGGGACAGAAGGAGTGGGTCCAGTTCCATGACGGCAACCTCCGGAGCGTCGAAGTGGAGGTTATATCATATCACTCTAATCTGCCAGTGAAGTGTGATTGTCATCGAAGGTTCCTATCGGATCGATTGGCAAGCATCCCCGGCCGGGCCGGGGACATTTATCGACCGCATGACTAACTCTGCAATGTAACGATTACTTTCCGATGATGTGCTCGATGGCGGTGCTCCCACAGGAAAATGCCCTGCCAGGTACCGAGGGCCAGGCGGCCGTCGGTAATCGGGATGGTCAGGTCGGAGTGGGTCAGCAGGGTACGCACGTGCGCCGGCATGTCATCGGGGCCTTCGGCGGTGTGCACATAGCGCGGGTCGCCGTCGGGCACCAGGTCGCCCAGAAAGGTTTCGAGGTCGCGCTGCACGTCCAAGTCGGCGTTTTCGTTGATGAACAACGACGCCGAGGTATGACGGATGAAGACATGACACAGCCCCTGAGAGGTGCCGCTGTCGGCGACAAAGTCAGCGACTTCCCGGGTGATTTCGGTCAGCCCGCGGCCGCGGGTCTGGAACTCGAGCACGGTCTGTTGCATCAATGCACCTGACTGGTCATTTCGGCGAGCAATTCGGCCTGGTGGGCCTCGATCAGCGGGTCGAGCACGACATCGATTTCGCCGTCCATGATGTTGTCGAGATCGTACAGGGTCAGACCGATGCGGTGATCGGTCACCCGTCCCTGCGGGAAGTTGTAGGTACGGATACGCTCGGAGCGGTCGCCCGACCCGACCTGAAGCTTGCGTTCTGCGGCACGCTCGGAGCGCTGCTGCTCGACCTGTGCCTCGAGCAGGCGGGCGCTGAGCAGGCTCATGGCCCGGGCCTTGTTCTTGTGCTGCGAGCGCTCGTCCTGGCATTCGACGACGATGCCGCTGGGCAGGTGAGTGATGCGGATGGCCGAGTCGGTGGTGTTGACGTGCTGGCCACCGGCCCCGGACGAGCGGTAGGTGTCGATGCGCAGGTCGTTGGGATCGACGTCCACGCTGTCGACCTCGTCGATCTCGGGCAGTATGGCCACCGTACAGGCCGAGGTATGGATGCGCCCCTGCGACTCGGTGGCCGGTACTCGCTGGACCCGGTGGGTACCGGACTCGAACTTCAGCCGCGAGTAGACACCGTTGCCGATCAGACGGGCGACCACTTCCCTGAAGCCCCCGACTTCACCTTCCTGGGCGGACATGATCTCGACCTTCCAGCCGCGGCGCTCGGCGTATCGGCTGTACATGCGCAGCAAATCGCCGGCAAACAGCGCGGCTTCCTGGCCGCCGGTGCCGGCGCGGATCTCGAGAAAGATGTTGCGTTCGTCGTTGGGATCGCGGGGCAGGAGCAGTCTTTGCAGCTCGCGCTCCATGCGCTCCTGCTCGCGTTCGCCGCTGGTGACTTCCTCGCGGGCCATCTCGCGCAGGTCGCTGTCGGACTCCTGCAGTAACTGGTTGGCCTCCTCGACCGCTTCCTCGCTGGCCTGGAACTGGTCCCACAATCTGATGATCGGTTCGAGTTCGCCGTACTCGCGCGACAGTTGTTCGAACTGCCGCCGGTCGGAAATCACGTCGGGCGTGGCCAGCAGTTGCTCGAGCTCCTCGAAACGCTCGACGGCTTCTTCGAGTCGTGTGCGAATCCCCGGGTTCATGTGTCGTCGTCCAGGAAATAGTAGCGGGCCGCGGCCAGCAGATCCTCGTCGGCGCTCTCCGCCGCCTGGCGCAGGCGGATGCTGGGCTCGTGCAGCAGGCGATTGACCAGGCGGTGGCTGAATCGTTTGAGTACTTCTTCGGGATCCCGGCCGTGGGCCAGGTCGGTGCGCGCCTGTTCCAGCAGCTTGTCGCGCTGGGCATGGGCGCGACGCCTGAGCAACTTGAGGGTGTTGGTCGTGCCCTGCAGCCTCAGCCAGCGCTCGAAGGCGGTCACCTCGGCCTCGACAATGCCGGCGGCCTGCTGCAGCGCCTTGAGTCGTTCCTGCTGGGCCGACTCGATGATGGCGTGCAGATCGTCGATGGTGTAGAGGAACAGGTCGTCGAGATCGGCGCTGGCCGGATCGATGTTGCGCGGCACCGACAGGTCGAGTGCAAAGATCGGCTGATGGCGGCGCCGGCCCAGGGCAGCCTTGAACATGGGCTCGGTAAGGATTGCCGCCGGGCTGGCGGTGCAGGCAATGACCAGATCATGCGAGTCGAGCAGTTCCGGCAGGGCGTCGAGGGTATGTGCTCCCGCCCCGAAACGATCGGCCAGTTGCCGCGCCCGGTCCTCGCTGCGGTTGGCGATGGTCAGCTGGTTGATTCCGGCCTCGTGGTAGTGCGTGGCGCAGTCCTCGATCATTTCGCCGGCGCCGATCAGCAGGGCGTTGAGCTTGTCGAGCGAACCGAAAATCTGACGCGCCAGCCTCAGCGAGGCGTAGGGCAGGGTGACCGGATTGCGGCCGATGCCGGTTTCGGTGCGAACACGCTTGGCCGCGGAGAAAGCGTGCTGGAACATCCGGTTGAGCCGGCTGTCAAGAGTTCCTGCCTCCTGGGCGGTTTGCCAGGCCTGCTTGGCCTGCCCGGCCACCTGGGGCTCGCCGATGATCATCGAGTCCATTCCCGAGATGACCTTGATCAGGTGATACGTGCAGGCCGAATGCTCGAGTTGATACAGGTGTTCACGGACCTGGCCGGGACGCAGCCGGTGCCATTCGTGCATCCAATCCATCAACTCGCGCGTGATAGTCTGTTCGGACGAGACATAGAGTTCGGTACGGTTGCAGGTGCTGAGTATGCTGCAACCGTCGATGCCGGGAACCGCCGCCAGCGAAACCAGCGCTTCGGGCAGCGACTCGGCGGCAAACGCCAGCTGCTCCCTGATGCTGATCGGGGCGGTCTGGTGACTGATTCCCAGGGCGAAAAGAGACATGCGAGACAAGTTGATGGACAAACGCGCCATTTTCCTATCGGCCGCCGCACAGTGCAAGTTTATTGCCGCGTTGGCGCTGTTATCCCTACTTGCGGGCTGTGCCGTCTCGCATCAAGAGAAAGAGACCCCGGAGGCCGAAGAAACGGAGCAGACCGAGACCGCGCAGCAGGACCGGCTGGCGGAGTTCGATTCGGAAGTCCTGTTTCATGTCATGGCCGCAGAGCGGCTGGCCAGCCTCGGTGAATACCGGGATGCCCTGGACCAGTACCTGGAGGCAGCGCTCATTGCCGACGACGAAGAGCTGGCGCGGCAGGCGACTCGACTCGCCGGCCAGCTGGGAGAGTGGGAAGCGGCCCTGACGGGGGCCGAGCGCTGGCTGGAGCTGGCACCCGATGACCGAGACGCCACGCAGATCCGTCTGCTGGCCTGGGTCAATACCGGCAGCCTGGATGCGGCGGTCGATGGGTTGGCCGAACTGATCGACGGCTATGATGACCCGCAGCAGGGATGGCGTCGCGCCACCATGTTGCTTTCGGCGGTTGACGACGAGGAGGTCGCCGTAGAGGCCATGTCGCGACTGGTCGAACGGACCGGGCGCGACGCCCTGGCACCGGACGTGCTGCACATGCAAAGCGCACTGTACTGGCAGATCGGCGATTCCGACCGGGCACTTGAGCTCGCGCTCGATGTTGCCGAAATCAGCGACGAGCGCAAGCACCGCGTGTGGGCGGCACAGCTGGCCGCCGAGATGGATCGGCTCGAGCTGGCGCTTGACCTGTACCGGACGGCACGGATCGAGGAGCCGGACTACGCGCCGCTGGCACTGTCCGAAGCCGAGGTGCTGCGTCAGCTCGAACGGGAGGACGAAGCGATCGAACTGTTGCGCGAACTGCCGCCCGACAGCGACGTGCTCTACACTCTGGGCGTCTATCTGGCGTACATGGAACGCCACGGCGAGGGCGTCGGGGTCTGGGAGCAGATGGCGGCGCTGGAACCGGCCGGGGAAACCGATGAGCATGTCTTTCTGGTGGCTCAACTGGCCGAGTTGCTGGAACTCGATGAGCAGGCCCTGACCTGGTACCGCAAGGTCGATTCCGGCCACAACCATGAACGCGCGCGCCTGCGCCGGGCGGTCTTGCAGGCACGCGAGGGCGAGATTGACCAAGCGCGCGAACTGCTGCACGCCGTGCGTCAGATTGACGACCGCCGACTGGTCGAGCAATCCTGGCTGGTCGAGGCCGAGTTGCTGCGGGAGGCGAACAAGGCCGATGAAGCGGTCGAACTGCTCGGTCGGGCTTTGCGTGACAACCCCAACAACATACGATTGCTGTATGCGCGCGGACTCAATGCGGTGCAGGTCGACAACCTCGAGCTGGCCGAGCAGGATTTTCGTCGCATCATCCAGATCGATGGTGAGAATGCGATGGCACTCAATGCGCTGGGCTACACCCTGACCGATCGCACCAATCGCCACCAGGAAGCCTACCGCCTCATCCGCAGGGCGCTGGAGCTCGAACCCGACGATCCGGCCATTCTTGACTCCATGGGCTGGGTCTATTTCCGTCTTGGGCGTCCCGAACGGGCGCTGCCGTACCTTGAACGGGCCCTGGAAGGGGAGGGCAACCCGGAGATTGCCGCACATGTCATCGAGGTGTTGTGGACACTCGATCGCCAGGACGAAGCGCTCGAGCTGCGTGACCGGGCGGTGGCCGAGTGGCCCGACGACGACTACCTGGTCGATACGCTCGAGCGCCTGGAGCTGGGCAAGTGAACAGATCCGGTATCGCCAGGTTCGTGCTGCTGGTCGTGATGGCAGTCGTTGTCGGCGCCTGTGCCGTGCGCGAGCAAAGGCCGGCCGGGGCGTGGATGGACGAGCGCCAGGCCTGGTTTGCGCTGCATTCCGTATGGTCGGTGAGCGGGCGCGCAGCCATTCGCGACGGTCAGCGCGGTGGTCAGATTGCCTTCGACTGGCAGGCTCGCGGCGATCATCATCGTGTCCACCTGCGCACGGTTACTGGCGGTCGCCAGTGGTTTCTCGAATTCGAACCCGGTCATGCCGAGCTGGAAGGAACCGACATCGATCGTCTCGTCGGGCCCGAACCGAATGCCCTGGTCGAAGCCGCGGTGGGCTGGGCCATCCCCGTAATGGAACTGTCGGACTGGATCAGGGGGCTGGTGGCGGAAACCGACGGGCAGGTCGAATTTGCCCGCGACGGCACCCTGAGGCGGGTGTCTCTGGACCCGTGGGATTTGTCCTATCAGCGATTCGACGATGTCGAAGGTCAATTGATGCCCGCCCGTCTGGAGGCGGAAAGCCCGCCCTATCGGGTGCGAGTCGTCCTGCGTGCCTGGGACTGGCAAGCGACCAATGGCCAACTCGATTGAGCCAATTCCGACTTTGGGGTCGCGTCTGGTGTCAAAATCGTTATAATTACCGCCCCGGGAGCGATCAGCTCGATAGCTCGTTCGCCTCGATACCCGATCGATTTTCCGCAGGGACGTCGCCAAGTTGGTTAAGGCACGGGGTTTTGATCCCCGCATTCGCAGGTTCGAGTCCTGCCGTCCCTGCCATTTTCTTGCCATGACCAGACCACAACGGGTGCGCTCT
>SLIA01000015.1 GCA_007135935.1 Wenzhouxiangella sp. | reverse complement strand
GTGAGGCTAGCAGAGGTTGAGGACCGTTCGCGTCATGCAGGCAGCGGTGCACGCCGGGTTCCCGCTTGGGCACGCGTCGGAGGCCTCGGCGCTACAGCGTCCGATCGACGTACCGCAACGAGAAGAGCAGGTACGGCGCGAAGTGCCGCCGCCAGAACGCGCCACCACACAGGTTCGCCGTCTCGTGCTCCACGAACAGCCGCTCGAAGCCCTGGGCGCGCACCCACGCGGTCGCCTGCTGCAGGAGCGCGGCACCGATGCCACGCCGCCGAGCCACAGGCACCGTGAACGCCGAACGGACCTGCGCCGTCGACGTCCCCTCCAGGAGCCGCCCCTCGCTGCCACCCGCGCAGCGGCCGACGATCAGGTACGCCAGCATCTCGTCGCCCTCGCGGTACACGAACAGCTGATCGCCGTCGACGCGGTGGGCGTCCAGTTCCACCAACGCCTCGTCGAGGGCGGCATCCTTCCGCACGAACACGGGGCTCTCGCGGTAGAACGCCGCGTGCGCGGCGGCGAGCGGCGCGACGTCGCGCCACGAGTCCAAGTGACGCACATGTTCGACGCGCTCGAGTTGAGCTCGATGGGCGACCCGGGGTTCGTCCCCAAGGGCAACGTCGGACAGGTCCCGGAGCTGCTCGCGCACCACGGCGCCGAAGCCCAGCTCGAACAGCGCCGAGGTCGTGCCGAGGTCGGCAGCGAAGTGCCCGATCAGGTGGAGGTGCACGCCTTCGCGCACCAGCTGCTCGGCGCTGGCAGCGTAGAGCAGCCCAACCAGGTCGGCCTCCTCGCCAGCCGCAACCGCGTGGCCGAACTCCGGCACGAGCGAGGCGACCAAACCGCGGAACTCGAACGACGGGCCCGCGATCATGAAGCCCCGAAGCGAGCCGCCGCGCCAGGCGGCAATGCCGCCGTAAGCGAACGCCCGCTCGACCCGGCGCTGCAGCCGCGCCTCCTGGTCTGCATCGAGTGCAGGCAGGAGCGGGTTCGCGACGCGCGCCCGCAGGTAGGCATCGCGGAGGAGACCGAAGCCCTCCGCCGCCAGCGAGGGCTCGGTCGGCGACAGGTGAAAGCGCGTCATCGCCCCGACGGTATCGCGTCCGAGCCATGGCGATCGGCCCAGGTAGGATGATCGGATGATGACCGACACGGGCTCCGGCGACCGCGTCGACGGCGCCGTCGGCGCCGAAACCGCCGCCGGGCGCGCCACCGCTGTCGCGACGTCGGACCGAGCCGGGGCGCCGGCGGTCCGGCTGCTCGAAGCAGGTGACGTGCCGGCAGCCGCCGCCGTGCTGGCGCGCGCCTTCGCCGACGAGCCCGCCAAGCAGGCGATCTTCGGCAACGCCTCCGCTGCGAGCTCACCGTTCGCCGACGCGAGCACACGGACACGCTTCGCCATTGCGGCGGCGCGCGGCCGACTCAGCGCCGCCGCGCGCTACGCGGCCGCGCACGTCGCCACGCTCGATGGGGCCGTTGCCGGCGTGGCCCTGTGGTACCCACCCGGCGTAACGCCGGGACAACTGCCGGCCTCGGCTGTGCTACCCGCGCTCCTGACGCCGGGCACGCGCGTCCTGGCGCTCCTCGGCCGCGTCGTCGACGCCCTCTGGCGCGACCGGAGCGCGCTGCGACGGATTCTCGCGGCGCGCACCGCCGCGGCGAAGCAGGCCGGACGGGGCCCCAGCTGGTACCTCGCCGTGCTGGGCACCGACCCGGGCTATCGCGGGCGCGGTGTCGCCCGGAACCTGCTCGAGCGAACGCTGGAGCGCTGCGACATCGAGCGCCTGCCCGCCTGGCTCGAAACCACGGAGGAGGCGACCGCCGGGCTGTACGAGCGCTTCGGCTTCGTCACGATCGCCGCCATCGACGGCGGGTCAGTGCTCCCGGGCATCTGGGTGATGCGCCGGGAGCCGCACGTGGGCTCGCGCGAAGGTACCTGAGAGCGCGAACGCTCTCCCATCGGGCCACCCTGCGCACGTTGCGTATGTCGGCGGGCCCGAGCCCACGCTACAGGACGCCCTCGGCGCCCGTACCATGCCCCCTGTCGTACCCGGGACGTTCGTCCCTAGCGTAGAGGGGGGCAAGCTGCTAAGTGCGAGGTGCAGCACCCATCCACGGCCGACGCACGCTGAGAGCGCCGCCGACCGCGCACGCGGTGCCGCAGGTGGCAGCAGCCACGCGCCACCTGGCTCCCGCTCGCCTCATGCCGGCTGCCTGCTGGCATCGTGCCGAGAACGAAGGGCGCTCACGCGGCACGCCACGCATCCGCGCCGACACGGGGCAGGTCCTAGGCTCACGGGTCCTGGGGGAAGGGGTACGCCATGGCCCGATCCACCCGATCCGCGTTTCGCACTGGCCTTCTCGTCCTCCTCATCGCCCTCCTCACCGCCGGCGGGCAGGCATCCGCCCACGACACCACCGATCTCACCGATCTCCGGCGCCAGCTGGGCGACACCGTCGCCGAGCTCGACGCCACCCGCGACGTCATCGCGGTCCTCCGCGGGCTGGTGGCCGAAGAACGCGTCTACATGATGCAGCCCTTCCTGCAGCCGGACGACGAGTCAAGCGCCTGGGGGTTCGTCACGCGCGACGAGGCCATCGCCCTCCTCACCCTGCACTACCTCCTTCGGATCGAGCGG
>SLIA01000024.1 GCA_007135935.1 Wenzhouxiangella sp. | reverse complement strand
TCACTCGAGCCGACCACATGTTGGGGTCGGGCCCCTCGAGGCGGTGGAGTTGGAACCCTGGGTGGTCAGGGCGGTGCTGCAGGTCGAACGCCACCTGCTTCGCTATCGCCTGCTCGTCGACGGTCAGCTTGCTGAGCCCGTCCATGAAGCTGTTTGCGATGAGGGTGCGGGGTTCCAAGGTGGGCCTCTCCGAGGTCGTTGGCGAGCGTGGCGCGAGAGCGTCGTGGCACTGGCCACAGCGGCCGAGATGTGTCAACGGTACGCGGCGTCGGGCTCGTTGTCTGTTGAAGATTTCGAGTCATGGATGGCGCGTCGCCCGGAGGTGTGCGATGAACCCGTTCGCCGTGGCCTGGCGCGCCCAAAGTTGTAGCGCTGTGCCGATCAGCGCCTGGGTGTGGCGCACGTTCAACCTGCGAGTGCGTTGGCGCCATTGCGTGTGCCTGGGTCGCAACCCTGGAGTTCGGGGTTACCCGTGAGTGACGCGGGATACTCCCGAAGCGCGTGAGGGCTGGTCTCTCGCTCTTCGAAAGGCCTCCGTAATGTGTGCTCGTTGGGTGACTCGACGGTGGGTCGGTGCAAGTCGTGCGCCGTTGCGTCTCATTCTGTGCGCCGCGCTCGCCTTGTGGTCACACCGACCCAGACGGCCACAGTCCAGCCTCGAACGAGAACACGGGCAGGTCGAACGGCAGCCCCAACGTCTCCTGGTGCAACTCGAGCCACGCTTCAGCCGCTTGAACCCGATTGCGAACGTCATCGGCCAGACGCGCCTCGGCGTTATGGCGCGATGCAGACGAAAGTAGCTCACGGACCAGTGTGAACACCTCGGCGTCTCCCAAGTGGGCGAACCCATCGGCTTTGAGCGCGACGCCTCGGATGACGGTGGATACGGCCGCTTGGTCGGTCGTGACCCGGTTTCGAGCCTTGAAGAGCAGCACCGCGTGGTCGAGTGCATCCGATGGCACTACCGCGTGCCGAACGTCGAGATCGATGCACTGCCTAAGGGCGCGATCGAACACGACATGGCCGACGCCAATGACTCGATCACCCTTGCGATCGCGAGCTTGTCGGTCGAATGCCAGGTCCTCGTAGCGCTCCTTCACCGCGATTGAGTCGCGCCAAGCGTCTGGCGTGATGAAGGAGAGGCCGCGCTCGCTCGTAGACACGCGGCGCTTGTTCAGACCCAGGACGGTCCGGAAGAAGGGCTCGAGATGGGGCAGGTCAAGCCGAGGGATCTGCGGCGCGACCGTCTTGAAGTCGAACTTCGCGGCGTTGCCGACGAGGGCGTTGACGACGCTCAAGACGTCCTCACCGCCGAAACTCGCGGTGCGTTCATCGAACCAACCGGAGAGCGACTCCTTCGATACACGACCGGCGTCCGCGAAGAGCGACGTGAACAGGTCAGGGGAGGTCATGCCTAGGACGAGTTGGAACAAGTCCTCGGGCTCGTCCATGCTGCCTGCGAGCGCCTGCTGGATGCGCACGATCTTCTCGTTGAGCTTCTCCCAGATCCGCGACTCGACCGTGTCCGGGTTGCGGAATGCGACCACCTCGACGCGGTGCTTCTGGCCGAAGCGGTTGATGCGCCCCACGCGCTGCTGCAAGCGCATCGGGTTCCACGGCAGGTCAACGTGGATCAGTGTGTGGCAGGCTCCTTGCAGGTCGATACCTTCGCCGGCCGCCTCGGTCGAGACTAGGAACCGAATCTGGCCTGCGTTGAAGCGCTCCGCGGTGGCCACGCGATCAGCCACGAGCGTGGTCCCGAGAACGTCGTCGGCGCGCCCGTCACCATTGATGAAGCCCACGTTGTCTGCACCGTACTCAGCTGTGAGGCGGCTGAGGAGCAGCGATTGGGTGGCCTTGTACTCGGTGAAGAACAACACGGATCGCCCCGCGAAGCGGTCACGTACGGTCCGGAGTATTGCGTCTATCTTCGTCTCCTGGGTGACCTCGTCCGCTTGCGCGAGGAGGCGTCGGAGCCACTTTGGTTCGTCCTGCACGACCGTCAGCCAGGTTGCGAGTTCCGCGAGGCGCTCCTCGTGGCGCGCAATGTCATCGTCCGTAGCCCAAGCGGGCGGTGCGCCGATCGATCGCTCGAGCGCCTCACGTTGGTCGTTGACCTGCGCGTTCAGTTGCTCCAGACGGCGCCGGAGCGCGCGTCGGACCGCGGCGATGGAGCTTGAGGCGAGCTTCTGCAGGGTGATAAGCACAAGTTGAGCAGTCCGAGCCTCGGTCGATCCTAGGGTGGATGCGTATGCCTTCCCGCTTGCGACGAAGTCGGTCATCGTGTCGTAGAAGCGTTCTTCTGCCGCGGAGTAACGGTACGTCTCCGTCGCTACTATTGGCGGTTTGAACAGCCGCCTCCCCTCGAGGTCGGTGACCGAGTACTTGTTGTTGCGGATGACCGTCTGGGGAAGCAGATCCAAGTGCTCTTCGAGGCGTTCGCTCGGCTCCATGATCTCGTCGGGACGGAGGAGTTTGAGGAGCGCAAGGAAGTTGAAGTCCTTTCCCCTGTGCGGTGTTCCTGTGAAGAACAGGAGGCTCCGCAGCTTGTCGCGCTCCTCCAGGCGAGCGAGCAGTTCGTACGCGAGCGTCGGTCCGGTCTTCTCCTCGTGGTTCAGGTGGTGCGCTTCGTCGACGAT
>SLIA01000162.1 GCA_007135935.1 Wenzhouxiangella sp. | reverse complement strand
GTGATCACGCCATCGGGCGGCAGGGCCTCGCGCAAGGCAGGGTCGACTTTTTCCTGGAGGATCTCGATGGCCGTTTCCATCGGCATGCCAGACGGCGGCGTGACCTGCAGGGTCATGGTGCGGCGACGGTCGACTCGACGGATCTGGTTGGGGCCGGCAGTGCGTTCGAGCTCGGTCAGCTCGCCCAGCGTGGCCATGCGACCCGAGGGGGTGTAGAGCGGCATGGCCATGAACTCCTCTGGCGTGAGCCAGGATTCGCCGCGCAGGATGACGTCGAGCCGACGATCGCCATCGAAGTAATCGCCCAGGAACGCGCCATCGCCAAAGGCTCGGATCAGGGTGGCCACATCGCCCCGCGTCCAGCCCAACTCGGCGATGCGACGGTCATCGGGACGCAACCGCAGTTCCGGCTCGGCCAGTTCCAGGCCGGGCTGCGGCCGGACAGTGGCACCTGGAAGCTCGCGCTGGATCAGGTCGAACCCGACCTGGCCGGCCTCGAGCAAATCCTCGAAATCGGCCGCCTGCAGATTGAGATCGATGTTGCGGCTGCCGCGGCCGCCGAAGATGGGCGAGCGGTTGGCGCGACCGAAGGTATCGGGAAAGCCGGCCAGCACCTCGTTGTTGACCACCTCCATCATGCGGTCGGCATCGCGCGGATTCTCGGCCCTGAAGCCCATGAAGGCGCCGGTGCCGAAAAAGCCGACGAAACTGTTGGCGATCTTCGGCTCCTTCTCGCCCTCGATGTAGGGACGCAGGCGCTCGTTGATGGGATTGATCAGTTCGCGCTCGGCGGTGTCCGGCCCCATCCCGGACGGGGTCTGCAGGAAGCCGAACACGAAGTTGCGTTGCCCTTCGGGCAGGTAATCGGCCGGTGGAATCAGCAACGCCCCGATAACCAGCGGGATGAGCGTCAGGCCACCGATCCAGCCCCAGCGTCGGCGCGGCGAATCGGTCAGCGCCATGATGCGGTCGGTCACCGCCTGCCACCAGTGGCCGTGACGATCACTGAGTTCGGCATTACCGAGCAGGCGATAGCTGGCAGCCGGCAACACGATGATGGCCACCATCAGCGAGCAGACGATGGCCGCCGAGATGACCACGGCGAGGTCGGCGAACAACTGGCCGGCCTCGTCCTGCAAAAAGATCACCGGCACGAAGATGGCCACGGTGGTGGCGGTCGAGGCGAGCAAGGCGCCCCAGACCTGGCCGGCGCCGCGGTCGGAGGCCTCCAGCGGCGCCCGCCCCATCTCACGCTGGCGCACGATGTTCTCCAGCACCACGATCGCCGCATCGAGCACCATCCCGGTGGCAAATGCCAGGCCGGCCAGCGAAATGACATTGAGGGTGCGGTCAGCACCGTCGAGCACCAGGAAGGCAAAACACAGGCAGAGCGGAATGGCCAGCGCGACCATCATGGTGGCGCGCAGGCGCCGGAAGAACCACCACAGCACGAGGATGGCCAGACTCATGCCCAGCAACAGGTTGGTCGCCACCATGGCCACCGACTGGCGGATGTAGATGGTGTCGTCGGAAACCTGGACGTAGTAGAGCCCGGCCGGCTCCAGGTGGGTTTGATCCAGCTCGGCCATGGTCTCCTGGATGTCACCCATCACGTCGAGCACGTTGACGCCGGGTTCGGCGATGATGTTCATCGAGATCGACGGCCCGCCGTTCTGCGTCATCACCCCGGTGGCGTCGCGCATGGTGCGCTCGATAGTGGCGACATCGCCCAGAAAGACCGGCCGCCCCTCGCGCCATTCCAGCACCAGGTTTTCGAGATCGGCAATCTCGTACTGGCCGGCAAAACGCAGGGTGTACTGGCGACGGCCGACCTCGCGAAAGCCGCCGGAGACATCATTGTTCTCGCCCAGCGCCATGCCGACGCGGGTCAGGTCGACGCCGATGGACGCGGCCTGGAAAGGGTCGAAGGTGATGCGCACCTCGAAGGGGCGCCCGCCGCGGGGATTGGCCGACGACACCCCCGGAATGCGTTCGAGCCGCTCCTTCACCACTTCCTCGACCAGGTCGTGAAACTCGATGATGGGCCGGTCGTTGCCCGGCAGCGGTCTGATGGAGAACCAGGCGATGGTCTCGCCGAACTGGTCGGAACCCACGCGCACCGTCGGCTCGCTGGCATCTGCCGGGTAGCGCGGCACCTGGTTGAGCCGGTTGATGACCTCGATCAGGGCACGGTTGAGATCGGCACCGACATCAAACTCGAGGTTGATCGAGCCACGCCCCTGACTGGCCGTCGAAGTCATGCGCTGCAGCCCCGGTACGTCGCGCAGCTGGTTTTCCTGCGGTTCGATGATCTCCGATTCGATCTCGGCCGGGGCCGCGGCACGCCAGCCGGTCGACACCGAGATGGTCGGTCGGTCGATATTCGGCGTCATCTGAATCGGCAGGCGCGACAGGCTCAGCAAGCCGAAAATGACCAGCAGGATACATCCAACGGCCACGGCCACCGGGTTACTCAGTCCAAGTCGTGTCAGGGGCAAGGCAGTTCTCCAGCGAAAAGTCCCACGCGCGAGAAAGCCTCACGGCGACTCGCGACCAGTAATTGACAGCCGTGAATGTAAATGGTGCCAGTGAATTTTCAGTTTATCGAGACAACTCGGCCACCGCCTGCACGCGCGCCTCGTGCAGGGCGGCGGCAATCGCCGGCCCCTTCAACCCCCGGTCGACGAAGGCGCGTGCGTCAATGGAAGTGGCCGTGGCCGAGGCACGCTCGAGAAAGTCACGCTCCGGATAGGGTCGCGCTTCCAGCCCCTTGCGCCCGCGCCAGTCCGCCTCGCAGGCCAGGAGAAACGGCTCCAGACGTTCGGGCCGACGGAACACATCGAGACGCTCGAGGAGTTTCACCACCTTGCCGGGTCTGAGCTCGAGCGCGCGATGAGCGTGCAGGTGAAATTCGCCCACCAGCAGCGCCAGATCACGACAATGGGAGGGTACGCGCAGTCGCTCGCACACCTCGCTAATCGGCACAATGCCGGCTTTCTCGTGGCCGATGTGACGCGGCCATCGCTCGCGCGGGGTCAGGCCCTTGCCCAGGTCGTGGACCAGGCAGGCAAAGCGGGCGGCCAGCGACGCGTTCAGTCGCGCGGACTGCTCCAGCACCATCAGCGTATGGATGCCGGTGTCGATCTCGGGGTGGTATTGCTCGACCTGCGGCACACCGAAGAGACGATCGACTTCCGGCAGGATGACTGCCAGCGCACCGGTCTCGCGCAGCACTTCGAAAAACCGCGCTGGATGCTTTTCCATCAAGGCCTGCGACATCTCCTGCCAGACCCGCTCGGCCACCAGGTGATCGACCTCGCCCTCGGCCACCATTTCCCGGCACAGCGCCAGCGTCTTTCTCGCTACCCGAAAATCGGGGAAGCGGGCGGCGAACCTCGCCAGGCGCAGGATGCGCACCGGGTCCTCGCGAAAGGCCGGCGAGACGTGGCGCAGGATGCGTCGCTCGATATCCTCGCGCCCACCGAAGGGGTCGATGATCTCACCGCGCGGCGAACAGGCCATGGCGTTGATGGTCAGGTCGCGGCGCGCCAGGTCGTCTTCCAGCGTGACATCGGGACCGGTATGAAAAACGAAACCGTGGTAGCCGTGCCCGCTCTTGCGCTCGGTGCGCGCCAGCGCGTATTCCTCACCGCTTTCAGGGTGCAGGAACACCGGGAAATCGCGTCCGACGGGGCGGAATCCGCGCGCCTGCATTTGCTCGGGCGAGGCATCGACGACCACGAAGTCGGCGTCCTTGCTGGAACGCCCCATCACCTCATCGCGCACGGTGCCGCCGACCCGGTAGATCGCCAGCCCGTCGGTGGGATCGCGCCTATTCCCGGTCACGTCGCGCCTGGCGGCGGTAACGCTGGTAACGCTGCTGGCGGGTGTTTCCGCCCAGCCAGGTTGGCGCCAGTTCCGACATCGGCCACGGCTCGATGCCCAGTTCGCCGAAAGCGTTGCAGGTGCAAACGCTGTCAACCAGCAGCGACTTGTAATTGTCCGAGGAAAACGGCTTGCCCGGCACGAAATCGAACACCGCGCCCTGCGCTCGCCCCAGGGCATCGGGCAAACCGATCACCGCACGTTTCAAACCCAGTTGATCGCGCAGCCAGCGCACCAGGTCGATCATCGCCCACTCCTCGCCACCGCACAGTTCGTGGACCTGGCCGAAGCTGTCCGGTCGCTCGAGGACACAGGCGTACGCCTCGACGACATCACCGACATAAACCGGGGCGAAACGCGCCCGGGGGCGGGCCAGCGGGAGCACCGGCGAAACCTTCAACAGGCTGGCGAAGCGATTGAGAAAGCTGTCGTCGGGACCGAAGATGGTCGATGGGCGCATGATCGTGGTGTCGAGACTGCCCTGGCGGAAAGCCTCCTCGACCATGTTCTCGGCCTCGCCGCGGGTCTTGAGGTAGTGGCTTTCGCCCTGCCCGGCATTGAGCGCGCTCATGTGAACAAGACGGCGCGTGCCGGTACGCACACAGGCGTTGATGAGGGTCTCGACCAGCTCGACGTGAGCGCGCCGGAATCCCTTGCCGCCGCCGGCAATCCGCTCGTTGAGAATACCGACCAGGTTGATGGCGGCATCGTGCCCGTCGAGCTGCCGGACCAGTTCCTCACCGTCGTAGGGATCGAACTGGCGGATGGAAACGCCGGGCACGACGTTCAGGTCGCGACAGCCCGGAGCGTAACGCGTGGCGATGGTGAGCTCGTGCCCGTCCTGACTGAGACGCCGCGCCAGGTGGCTTCCGACAAAGCCCGAACCGCCAAGAACCAGGATTCTCATCGACTGTTCCCGCTAAGCGAATGACAGGCGTTCATTCTACCCAATGCAGTCGATCCCCCGTGTCGACACGGCGACAAATCACTCGTGGCAGGCAAAGCCACCGCCGTTGCCGTCGCGAGCCAAAGCGTGGCGCGCCAGCACGGATGGATCCTTGCCGAACTGCCACTCGTAGATGGTGGCAAAGGCGAGCACGCGCGGTACGTAATCACGGGTTTCGAAAAACGGCAGGGTTTCCATCCAGACATCCGGGTCGGTGTGGGGCCGGTTGTCGAGCCAGCGCGCGACCGCGTTGATACCGGCGTTGTAGGCGGCTGCCACACGCACCCAGTCGCCATCGTAGCGGTCCTGCAGCTCGGCCAGATGGGCGATGCCCAGAGGCAGGTTGATTTCCGGCACCATCAGGTCACCACTGCCGTTGTAACTCAGCCCGTTGCGCCGGGCGACGGCCTGCGCCGTGGCCGGCATCAACTGCAGCAGGCCGCGCGCGCCGGCCGGTGACAGCGCATCGGCCTGCATGGCCGATTCGGCCCGCATCAGTCCGTAGACCAATGCCGGATCCACGCCGTAACGCTCGCTCAGGGCGACCACACTTCCTTTCTCCGCCACGGGAAATCGCCACGGATAGGCGCGGCGATTGCCGGCACCGTTGAGTGCGGCAATGGAACGGTCATGCCAGCCGTTGGCGGCCGCCAGCAAGGCCGCCTGTTCGAGCTCCCGGGCACTCAGACGTCGACTGACGCGATTCCAGGTCTGCCGCGCATGACTGCCGAGGCCGACATGAAACAGCTCCACCGCGCGCTCGAACTCGGCATCGCGCAGCAGGCGTTGCTGCGCGGCGGCGTCGGCCGAAATCTCCTCGCTGCACAGGGCCAGCTCCTGCTCCAGCTGCAGTGCCGCCAGAAATCCGTAATAGTTGGGCTCGGCAGACAGCGTGCCGAATGCCACCACGGCGTCGGGTCGGTTCATTTCGGCCAGGGCACGACCGCGCCAGTAGCGCCAGCGCGATTCCGCCTGGCTGGCAGCCGACATGGCCTGGATGCTTTCAAGCACATCGGCCCAGCGATCACGCGCCATGGCCACCCGGGCCCGCCACTCCAGCATCTGCTGATCGCGAAGCCCGGACGGCAGGGCATCGATGGCGTCAATGGCCTCTTCGTCGAGCGCAACGGCCTGGAACAGGGCGAGTTCACGTTCGATGCGACCGCGCTCGGCATCGCTCCACGAAAAACGCGGTCCCAGCGCACGCCATTGCCGTCTGGCGCGCTCCTGTTCGCTGCGCGCCAGACGACGAACGCCCATGCTGACGAGATGGCGGGCGTAGTCGTGATCGTGCCATTGCCGCGCGCGCCGCAATGTGGCCGCCGGCCGGGCATGCATGCTCAGCCAGTGTTCGGCCCATTCGCGCTGGTCACTGCTCAGATAACGCTGCAGGTAGCGGGCCAGGCTATCTTCGCCGGCCTCGACGGCCATTTCGAAGCGCTGCCAGGCGACGGCATGGGATGGGTTCCCCTGGCGTCGCCACCAGGCGAACGGTCGGTCACAGGCCGAGGACTGCGAACGACCAACCAGCCATAGTCGTTCGATCTCCCCGGCCAGACCGTCATGATCACCCTGCTCGATCCGTGCCCTGGCGAGATGGCAGCGAACCTCGGTGTCGCCGTTGTCACGGGCATGAAGCAGCAAGGCCTCCCATTCGCCGCGACGACCCAGCGAACGCAGCCAGGCCGTCTCCAGGCTACCGGCGAACGACCAGTCGCGGTGTCGCGCCAGGAACTGCTCCATGACCACCTCGGGCACGGAATCGACACGCTGGCGCAGCAGCTCGAATTCCAGGTAGGGCGTCAGTGGGTAATCGGGCAACGCGGCGATGGCGGCCATCATGCCGGACTGGTCGCCCAGCCTGGCCGCAACCCAGCCCTGGCGGAACGTTTCACGTTCGGCCTCGCGACCGACCGCCGTCTCGCTGCCGGCAAAAGCCGGTGCTCCCAACAGGGCCGACAACACCGCCAGCACGGCCAGCAAACGCCTTGCATTCATGGCTTCAACACTCCAAACTGCCCCCCGGCAATTCCGCCTTTCGCGGCAACCTGTCCATTCGTGTTTGCAATCACGCTTATCTTACTCTTCGTCGGTGTCGTTGCGGGAGTCCTCGCCGGCCTGCTGGGCATCGGCGGCGGACTGGTCATCGTGCCGGCCCTGGTGTGGCTGCTGATGGCCCGGGGTCTGGACGGCGCTGAGGCGGTCCCGGTCGCGGTGGCCACATCGCTGGCCACCATGCTGCTGACTGCAACAAGTGCCGTCTGGTTCCAGCACCGACGCGGCGCACTCGACTGGCCAGCCATCGCGCGCCTGGCCCCGGCCGTTGCTGCCGGTGCCGCCGCGGGAGCCGGTCTGGCCATCGTCATTCCGGGGCGGGCACTGGCGCTGATCTTCGCCGGCATCGTGGCTGTCATCGGCTTGCGCATGCTGCTGGCCACCGCCACGCGCCCCCTGGATCGCCCGGCGTGGCCGCGACTCTGGTGGCTGGCCGGGCCCGCCATCGGCGCGGCATCGGCCATGATCGGCATCGGCGGCGGCTCATTCAATGTGCCCTACCTGGCCCGCAACGGCTACGTGATGGTGCGGGCCGTGGCCATCGCCTCGGCCTGCGGCTGGCCGATCGCCGCGGCAGGCACCCTGGTGTTCATGCTCTCGACGGTGGAACTGCCGGGGATGGATTGGCACATCGGCCATGTCTGGTTGCCGGCCATGGCGCTGATCGGCCTGGCCGGCATGATGACGGCACCGGCCGGAGTGGCGCTGGCCCACTACCTGCCGGCCGCGCGCCTAAGACGCCTGTTTGGAGGCGTGCTGATCCTGGTCGCCATCCGCATGGCCGTCGGGATCGGGTAGCTCGACATCCTCGTCGAGGTTGACGACCATCGACAGCGGGCGATGGTCGGAATAACTGACCGGCAGCACTTCCAGCTCGGCAATATCCATGTTGGGCGAGACCAGAATGTGGTCGATCGCCCGCTGTGGCTGCCAGGAGGGGAAGGTGAGAATGTGGCTGTCGGGAATGATCAGATCAGCCTTGTCGCAGAAACTGCGCAACTCGCGTGAGCCGGGCCCGGTATTGAGGTCTCCCATCACCACCACGTGCGGATAGGTACGCACCAACCCGGCCACATAGTCCAGTTGCTGGGCGCGCGCACGACGTCCCAGCGCCAGATGCAGGATTACCAGCCACAACGCCTTCTCACCTTCGCCGAAGCGCACCACCATGGCGCCGCGACCGGGGATGGCGCCAGGCAGCTTGTGTTCCTCGATCTCGCTGGGCGCGACCCGGCTGAGCAGGCCGTTGCCGGCATGCGCGATCACGCCAACCTTGCGATTGCCCTGATGGTTCCAGTAGGGGAACCGGGCGTGTGTGGCCAAATACTTGGCCTGGTTGAGAAATCCCGAGCGCAGGCTGCCGCAATCGACTTCCTGCAGGGCAACGATGTCGTACTCGGCCACCAGCTCGGAGATGGCATCGAGATTGGCAATACGCTGGTTATTGGGCAGCACCTGACGCCAGCTGCGCGTCAGGTACTCGCTGTATCGGCCGGTCGTGGTGCCGGCCTGGATGTTGTAGCTCAGCAGCTTGAGCTGCCGCGAGGGGGAAGCCACGTCGGGTCAGGAAGCAGCTTCCGCGTCTTCTCCAACCTCCGCTTCCGCACCTTCGCCGGCAGCCTCGAGATTGGCGGCTTCGCGTTCGACCAGGTACTTCACAGCCTCCATCATCTCCGAATAGCTGCCAAAGTTGTTCGGCTGAACGCGCCACTTGCCGTGGACGATGACCGTGGGCGTGCTGCGAATGCCGAACTGACGAACATGGTTTCGATTCTGGCGCATGCGCGAGTCGACCGCGAACGACTCCGATGTATTGATAAACGCCTCTTTCTCCACGCCGAAATCGCTGTAGAACTCGGCGACATCCTCGAAACTGCGGAACTGACGACGTTCGTCATGCAGGGCGCGGAACATGGCCTCGTGGGCACCTTCGTCCACGCCGACCACCTGGGCCGTATAGTAGGCCCGGGCAAACAGATCCCAGCCACGCTGAAGAGCGATCGGCAACCGGCGGAAGTCGACATTGCCATCCTGCTCCTCTTCCCAGGACTTGATGTGCGGCAGGAAATTGCGGCAGGCCGGGCACGGGTAGGCGAAGGCTTCGATCACCTCGACCCGTTCTCCGGACACCGAAACCGGCGTACCGATACGCTGGTAATGCTCGCCTTCCCGGAATTGTTCGGCCATCGCCGAACCGGCCAGAACGACCAGGCCCATTATGGCTGCAGTGAGTTTCAGCATGGACGACTCCGTTTGTCTTGTCATGTCGTGACTGTCATTGACCCATGGGGTCGGTTCTAGTTCCGCGCCGGGCGCCAGGAAAAACCTTATCGGGCCCGGTGCAGCCCTTCGATATAGGAACTGACCGCCTGGATCTCCTCATCGGTGAGATTCCTGGCCGCCGCCACCATGATCTGGCTGTAGGCATCATCCTCGCCGTGGTGCTCACCGGCGCGGAAAGCCTCGAGCCGACTGACGGTGTAGTCGGTGTGCTGAGCCCGCACCACCGGGAAGTTCGCTCCGGGAATGCCGTCTCCGGACGGGCCATGACAGGCGGCACAGGCCGGCACGCCCGTCTCGAAGTTCCCAGCCTGGTAAATCTTCTTGCCCAGCTCGACCAACTCTTCGTCGGCCACCCCGGGCTCGAGACGTTGCTGTTCGTAGAAAGCGGCGATATCGGCCAGGTCCTGATCGGACAGGTTGGCCACCGTCGCGTACATCTCCGGGACATTGCGCTTCTGTTCGCGAATCAGGATGCTTTGCCGGGTGGCGTAGTCCTGATGCTGGCCGGCCAGCTTCGGCCAGATGCTGACCGTGCTGTTGCCGTCCACTCCGTGGCAGGCGGCACAGGGTGCGGACTTCTCTTCGCCGGCTTCCGGGTCACCGACCCAGGCCGCCATGGCGGCCAGCGGCGCACAAGCCAGCAGCGTCACCAAGAATCGAGCCATTTGCGTGGTACTCCTCAATTGAGAATGTCTGAGAAACTGAACCTGATATTATCGCCGCTCATTCATCCGTGTGCCAGTCCGTGAATGCAATTCGCCGTCTGCTTCGTCAGGCAGAATACCTGATCAGCGTCCACAACCGGTCGCAGCTGCCGCCGGACCAGGGGCAGGAGGTTGCCATTGCCGGACGTTCCAACGCCGGCAAATCCAGCCTGATCAACCGCTTGTGTCATCGCAAGTCGCTGGCACGCACCAGCCGCACGCCCGGTCGTACGCGGCAACTGGTGTTTTTTCGGCTCGACGAGCAGCATCACCTCGTCGACCTGCCCGGCTATGGATTTGCCCGCGTCAGCGGCGATCTCAAGCGCCACTGGAAAGGGCTGATCCAGGGCTACCTGGAAAAGCGCCAGGCGCTGGCCGGCCTGGTGATCGTCATGGATGTGCGCCATCCGCTCAAGGAAGGGGATGTGGAGCTGGCCAACTGGGCCGGCAGCCGCGGCCTGCCGCTGCACCTGGTGCTGACCAAGGCCGACAAGCTCGGGCGCGGCAAGCAGAACGAGGCGCTGCTATGGGTTCGCAAGCAGGTCGACCCTGAGGTGGGCGTGCAGCTGTTCTCGGCCACGAACGGGCAGGGGCTGGAAGAACTCGAGGCGGTAATGAGCAACTGGTTGCTCGAACGCCCGGATCAGCCCGCCGGACGCAGCGACAGCCCCGGCCAGT
>SLIA01000041.1 GCA_007135935.1 Wenzhouxiangella sp. | reverse complement strand
CAGGCTTGTGCTGTCAATGAGTGCCAATGCAACCGTAAAGAACGACATGTTGCATATTCTCGAAGCCCTGAAAGACGCCGCCTAGGCCGGAAATCTGCCGGAATTTATGCAACACTGGGGAGAAGACAGAAGACAGAAGACGGAAGACAGATAACAGATAACAGGCATCCAACCACCACCGGCAAAACCAACACTCCCACGCTACACCCCGCGTCTTGAGCCTTGAGCCTTGTCCAACCCGTTGACCCATTAGCCCGTTAACCCATTAACCCATTACCCCGTTAACCATGCCCCCCTCCGACCAACCCATCTGGAAGATGCTGCGCGACTTCGTGCCGCATGTTTCGTCGCGTCGCCGCAAGCAGTTCGGGCTTTTGATGCTGCTGATGCTCATCGGTGCCGGGGCCGAGCTGGTGACGCTGGGCGCGGTCATTCCGTTCATCGCGCTGATGGCCGACCCGGAGTCGGCTTTCGAGTTCCCGTATCTCCAACAACTGTTCACGACCCTGGGCTGGCGGGATCCGGATGCCATCGTGCTTCCGATGACCTTGCTGTTCCTGGTGCTGGTTTCCCTGGCCACTTTCGTGCGGCTGCTGTTGCTGTTTGCGATGAACCGCTTCGTGCATGCGCTGGGTTACGACATCGGGGTGCGGCTCTACAATCGCGTGATCAATCAACCCTACAGCTTTCACATCACGCGCAACACCAGCGAGGTCATCGCTGCGGTCAGCAAGGTGCAGGTGGTACTGAAGGGGGCGGTTTCGCCAGTGATGGACGGACTGATCTCCATCACCATCGCCCTTGCCATCGTCACGGCCCTGATACTGATCGAACCAGTGGCAACACTGACAGCCGCCGGCCTGTTCGTCACCATGTACGTGCTGATCGCCGTGTTCATCCGCTGGCGCCTCAAGCGCAATGGCAAACGCATCGCCGCCGCCCAGACCGAACGTGTGCGTTGTGTCCAGGAAGGGCTGGGCGGTATTCGCGACATCCTGCTCGACAACAGCCAGCAGCATTACACCCAGTCATACGCCCGTGTCGATCGTCGGCTGAGAACGGCACAGGCCAATACCGCACTGCTGAAAAAGGCCCCGAAGTTTCTCATCGAGTGGGTCGGCATCACCCTCATCATCGGCCTGGCCTTTTTCCTGTCCATGACCACCGGTGGCCTGATCGCCGCCCTGCCCGTACTCGGCGCGCTGGCTCTCGGCGCCCAGCGTTTGATGCCCCTGCTGCAGAAAATCTACGATGCCTGGGCGCGCATGACCTCCAGCCACCAGATGTTCGCCGATGTGCTGGAGCTGCTGGAACTGCCGATGACCGCTGCCGAATCGGGCACTGCAAACAAGCTCGACTTCCAGCGCGAGATCCGGCTCGAAGAAATCGGCTTCCACTACCCCCGGGCCGAGCAGCGGGTACTCGAGAATATCGATCTGGTCATTCCGCGCGGCACGCGCGTGGGCATCATCGGTCCCACCGGCAGCGGCAAGTCCACCCTGGTCGATATCATCATGGGTCTGCTCGTTCCCGACCGGGGCCGGTTACTGATCGATGGCATCCCCGTAACCGAAGACAACCGTCGCGCCTGGCAGAACCATATCTCGCACGTTCCCCAGCACATCTTCCTGGCCGACGCCAGCATTGCCGAGAACATCGCCATCGGCGTGCCGAAAAAGCGGATCGACCGCGAGCGAGTCATTGCCGCCGCCCGGGCAGCGCGCATCCACGACTACATCGAGTCGCGTCCCGGCCAGTACGATGCCCGGGTCGGCGAGCGCGGCATCCAGCTCTCCGGCGGCCAGCGCCAGCGCATCGGCATTGCCCGCGCCATCTACCGGCAGGCCGACGTACTGGTCCTCGACGAGGCCACCAGCGCACTGGACAACGACACCGAGTCGGCCGTCATGGCCTGCATCGATGATCTCGGCGAAGAACTGACCGTGCTGATGATCGCCCATCGCCTCACCACCTTGCGCAACTGCGATCTGATCGTGGCCCTGGAAAAGGGACGAATCCGGCAAGTCGGCAATTACCGGCAGGTGCTGGGCGAGCAAACCGAAAACTTATCCGTACCAGTGGACCACTGAACATGCTCAACGGAAAATCCATCCTTATTACCGGCGGCACCGGCTCGTTCGGCAAAGCCTTCGTGCGCACCGTGCTCGAACGATACCCGGACGTGCGCCGGCTGGTAGTCTACTCGCGCGACGAGCTCAAGCAATTCGAAATGTCGCAGCAACACGACCCGGCCGACCACAGTGGCCTGCGCTACTTCATCGGTGATGTGCGCGACCAGGACCGTCTCAAGCGCGCCATGGAAGGCGTTGACATAGTCATTCATGCCGCCGCGCTCAAACAGGTGCCGGCGGCGGAGTACAACCCCTTCGAAGCGATCAAGACCAACGTGCTGGGAGCACAGAACGTCATCGAATGCGCCCTGGATTGCGGCGTCAATCGGGTGGTTGCGCTCAGCACTGACAAGGCTGCCGCCCCGATCAACCTCTATGGCGCCACCAAACTGTGCTCCGACAAGCTATTTACTGCGGCCAACAATGTCCGCGGCAAGCGCGACATCCGCTTCTCGGTGGTGCGCTACGGCAACGTCATGGGCAGCCGCGGCTCGGTCATCCCGTTCTTCCTGGCCCGACGCAAGACCGGCGTGCTGCCGAT
>SLIA01000246.1 GCA_007135935.1 Wenzhouxiangella sp. | reverse complement strand
TGTACTGCTGCGCCATCATCTCACGTATGATGTGTGTGTAATACGTATTGAAGTTCGCGTGGACTCCTCCGCGCGGAAACACCAGCAGCGGATACTCTTGATCCGGATCGATATCTTTCGGGATGAAAACGTACGTCCATAGTTTAACCGGATTTTGGTCGATCAACGTTGTTGCCTTTTCCGCACCCCGCGGCGGCGGACCGGTCATAAAGATTTTATCGATATACGCCACGTCTCCCACCCGGTGATACCAGAGCACGTCGTCGGTCTTTTTCTCCAGTTGATCGAGCCGGTGACGGAGGTTGAGGAATTTTTCGTCGAGGTCGTCTTTTAGTGCTTTCACCTCATCCGCCGTTCCCTGTGAAAAAAGCGGTACCGAGAGAAATAAAACAAGAAAAGCTATAATCGATTTTTGTAACATGGTTATCGCTCCTTTGATTGGTTGTCGCATATGCGAGTTTTTTCGGTGTGATGGAAATTGAGTGCAATCGAATAAATTAATATAGCCACTAAAACACAAAAGCACAAAATTTTTCGATATCGATTGGTGGAGACCATCTGACAACCTTGCCCGTCACCTGCAGTACGTAAATAGCTGATACCTTTATCATCTTGCACAACATCCGTAAACAACGGGTGACGGGCAAGTTATTCGGGGCATCGTGGAAAAAAGATGTAGTCCATCTTGAAGATGGACTACATCTTTATTCTTTCGACAGATTTCAATATTTTAACACCATCTTGTATAATTTAGACTTAAAACCCTTTTATTAAATTTCGGAATCCCCCCCCCCAAAAAAAAATCTCATAGTTAAGAATCCAGAATTTATATACTGCGAAAACGCAACAAAAAGCGAACATTGTGTGTGGCACTATTTTTGCCTATTTTTTATACGCACCCGCCGTTCAAATACAGTTCAGGTGCTAAAGGAGTACAACGACTAACATATCAATCCTCTTACTGTGCCGGAGGTACCGATGTACCGGAGTGATAATTATAGAATTTTTCCGCATAAAGGCAAAGATAAAGCTAATTTATATATTTATATTTATTTTTGGAACTTATCTCGGTTGTGATTCTTCTATAGGTCCCGGAGCCCACACATTTAATCCCGGACCGATTCTTTTCCATTCGAGTAAAGACGGCGTCAACAATTTATACAGCATGAATGACGATGGCACAGATGTTAAACAATTGACGAGATTCGATCTTTCAGCTTCTCGAGCGATATGGTCACCCGACGGAGAGAGGATCGCATTTACACGCAGCCTGACGAAGGATGATTTTGATTTTGTGCATGGAATTTTCATCATGAATGCCGACGGGACAGGATTGAAACAGGTCACATTTCCTCCAATCGGTTATTTCAGAAATGCCGGAGATGGGTGTATAACGTGGTCACCCGATAGCAAGAAAATCGCATTCTGCCGCGCAAGAATACCGGAAGTGCTGGGTCAGGTAGATAACTATGTAATTAATCTTGAATCGGGTGAGATTGAGCAAATTACCGGTATAGTAGACCTACCACATGCAAGAGATGGTGCAATATGGGTTATGGAATGGATAGAAGAAGATGTGTTTTTAGTATTATTTATTAATAAAGAGACCACAAAGGGGAATCTTGGTTATCTTGACATTAAAAACAATATTATTCAACCAATTACACATCCTGATGAAGCTATTCAAAGTCATGCCTTATCACCTGATGGGAAAAAAATTGCTTACACCAAGCGTATGGAACTATACATAATGGATAGTGATGGTACTAATAGTGTTAAGTTAATCGAGCGTGAAGAACGAAAGATATTCTTTCCGAGGGTCTGGTCACCAGAGAATGACCGCATCTTGTTAGCAAGAAAAGAATCACCCGGTGCAGCAACAGAACTGATGTTTATGTATAGTTTATACGATAGTTCATTGGTAGATATTACTCCGTCTGATTTCAGGGGTTCACGATTCCGCGTCACAAGCTGGAAAAGGAGGTGATGTTGTGTTGCTTAAATATACTATAAATACCTATAATTTCGAATTTAGGTAACTCTTATTGTTCGAAAGGAGAATTATAATGTATATTGAAAATCGGTATATAACATTTATTTTCCCTGTTCTAATTCTTCTTTTCAGTTTTTCACTTACGGGTCAAGAAGTAATAACATTCGGTTTCATCAATTAAGATAAGAAACACAAGAGCTGTGTATCTCTATGTAAAACCGCCGGTAAGCGAATCTGTATTGGTGAGGAATTTTACGACCAGAGTGCGGGGTAACACCGAACCGTTTCATACGGCATTTGCGGATGGAATATGCGGGATATCTTGCACGATTAAGCGAATTAACGGAAGGGCAGGTTGCAACTGTGTGCGGTTTCTATGATTATTGCGCATTTTGAGTTTATTTGTATTAATTATATTAAATATCAGAAGAACATTAGTAATGGGAAGGAGGGTACACTCAAATGACAAACATATTAACGATAGTTCCTATTGTAATCACTATTTTATTTTTTATAGGGTGCGACATTATTAACGGCACCTCAGATGACCCCGAAGAAATTTTCCCTGAAGAAGGCACACCCACACAATTCTTTCTCGATGGTGATCCGGAAATATATTTTCGCCACGATCCCGAATCTCCATACATAATTGATGATGAACCAATTTTACGATTTATTGTAT
>SLIA01000077.1 GCA_007135935.1 Wenzhouxiangella sp. | reverse complement strand
GAGCCGGAGCCGGAGCCTGAAGCCGACGACGAAGACCAGTCCGAAACGGAATCCGAGCCCCTGTCGCTGGACCTGGAGTCCGACCAGGACGATGCACTGTCGCTGGACCCGGAAACCGATGAGGACGCCGGGTTGACGCTGGACCTGGAAGACGACTCGCTGAGCGGTGATCTGGCTGACGAGACGTTTGTCGATGATGCCGATAGCGGGATTGCCGGCGATTCCGACGCATCCGGCGATCCCGAGACCTTCGAGCTCGACGATGATGCCGGTGACGAAGACATCGCGCTGGTCGAAGCGGACGAGGAGGCTTCGGACGAGCCGGCCGATGACGCGGCTGATCTCAGTGACGAGGATGCCGAGGTCAAGCTCGACCTGGCGCGGGCCTATATGTCGGTGGATCTTGCCGATTCGGCCCGAACCATCCTCGAGGAAGTGGTAGCCGGCGGTAGCCCCGAGAAGCAAGACGAGGCACGCAAGCTGCTCGACGATCTGTAGCCAACTTGCACCAACGAGTACGGACCCGCGATGCGACTGGCTGCAGGAGTCGAGTACGACGGCAGCGGATTCTTCGGCTGGCAGCGGCAGCGCCAGTCGCCGACCGTGCAGGAATGCCTGGAAACCGCCCTGGGACGGGTGGCCGATCATCCGGTCACCGTCCACTGTGCCGGGCGCACCGACACCGGCGTGCACGCGGTCTGCCAGGTGGTCCATTTCGATACCGGCGCGGTCCGGCGCGAGCGCTCCTGGGTGCTCGGCACCAATACCCACTTGCATCCCGGCATTACGCTGCTGTGGACGCGCGAGGTCGACGATGATTTTCACGCCCGCTTTCGCGCCACTCGCCGACAATATCGATATCGGATTCTCAACCGCTGGGTGCGGCCGGCCATCGACCGCGGGCGCGTGGCGTGGATCCGTCATCCGCTCGATGCGCAGCGGATGCACGAGGCGGCTCAGGCGCTGATCGGCGAGCACGACTTTTCCAGTTTTCGCGCGGTCGGTTGTCAGGCGAAGTCGCCGGTGCGCACCATTCATCGAGTGGCCGTGACCCGGCAGCAGCAGGAGATCGTCATCGACATCGAGGCCAATGCCTTTGTCTATCACATGGTTCGCAATATTGCCGGCACCCTGATGGCCATCGGTCGGGGCGAACGCCCCATCGCCTGGGCCGGGGAAGTGCTGGCCGCTCGCGACCGAACCGTGGCCGGCATCACCGCCCCGGCCGAGGGGCTGTACTTCATGGCGCCAAGCTACCCGGGCTATCCTGAGCTGCCTACGGACCAGGCGGTTGGTTTCCCGCCGGACGATCGCGCATGACTCGGGTCAAGATCTGCGGCATTGCCCGTGTAGAGGACGCCCTGGCGGCCGCCGCGGCCGGTACCGATGCCATCGGCCTGGTATTCGTCGAGCGCTCGCCGCGCCATGTCGACGTCGAAACGGCGCGCACGATCTGCCGTGGCCTGCCGCCGTTCGTGAGCCGAGTGGGGCTGTTCATGGATGCCGAAGCCGAACAAGTGTGGCAGGTGCTCGATGAAGTGCCGCTGGACTGGCTGCAGTTTCACGGCGACGAGCAGTCCGCCTTCTGTCGGCAGTTCGGCCGCCCCTGGATCAAGGCGCTGGCCATGGGCGGAAACGCGGCGGTCGACCTCTCGGCTTTCGAAGCGGCCGACGCCTTGCTACTCGATTCCCACGGCGTTGGCGCGATGGGTGGCAGCGGTGAAACCTTTGACTGGACCCGTGTTCCCAACATTCAACGACCGTGGGTGCTGGCCGGCGGCCTGCACCCGGACAACGTCACCGAGGCCTGTCGTCAACTCAAGCCGGATGCCGTCGATGTGTCCAGCGGCGTGGAGGTCCGGCCCGGTGTGAAGAGTGATAAGCTGATGGATCAATTCATCAAGGCGGTGAAACATGGCTGAACCCGGCCAACAAGCAGCAGCGTCCGACGGCGTTTTCCCCGACGCCGGTGGCCATTTCGGTGTCTTTGGCGGCAAGTTTGTCTCCGAGACGCTCATGCCCGCACTCGAAGAGCTGGAGGCGGCCTGGCGCAAGCACCTGGCCGACCCGGATTTCGCAGCCCGGCTTGACTCGGATCTGAGCCATTTCGTCGGTCGGCCCTCGCCGCTGTATTTTGCCGAGAACCTGTCCGATCGCGCCGGCGGTGCGCGCATCGTGCTCAAGCGCGAGGATCTCAATCACACCGGCGCACACAAGATCAACAACACCGTTGGTCAGGCCCTGCTGGCGAAAGCCATGGGCAAGCAGCGCGTGATTGCCGAGACCGGCGCCGGCCAGCACGGCGTGGCCACGGCCACGGTGGCCGCCCGCCTGGGACAGGACTGCGTGGTCTACATGGGTTCGGAAGACGTGCGGCGTCAGGCGGTCAATGTCTATCGCATGAAGTTGCTCGGTGCCGAGGTCGTCAGTGTCGATGCCGGCTCGCGTACGCTCAAGGATGCGCTCAACGAGGCCATGCGCGACTGGGTAACCAACGTCGACGATACCTTCTATGTCCTTGGCACGGTGGCCGGCCCGCATCCCTATCCGGCCATGGTGCGCGATTTCAACGCCGTAGTCGGGCGCGAGGCGCGGGTGCAGATGGTCGAGGAATACGGTCGTCTGCCCTCGGCGCTGGTTGCCTGTGTCGGTGGTGGGTCCAACGCCATGGGGCTGTTTCATCCCTTCATCGACGATGACGAGGTTGCCATGTACGGTGTCGAGGCGGCCGGACGCGGTCTGGCCGGACATGAGCACGCGGCCAGCCTGTGTGCCGGCCGGGTCGGCGTGCTGCACGGGTCGCGCACTTATCTCCTCGATGACGACGCCGGCCAGATTCGCGATACACATTCGATTTCGGCCGGCCTGGACTACCCGGGTGTCGGCCCCGAGCATGCCTGGCTCAAGGACAGTGGCCGGGCACGCTATGTCGGCATCACCGACGAGGAAGCCATGACCGCCTTTCACGAGCTGACCCGCCGCGAGGGCATCATGCCGGCGCTGGAAAGCGCCCATGCCATTGCCTACGGCATGAAGCTGGCCGCTGAAATGAGTGCCGACGACATCGTGCTGGTGAATCTCTCCGGCCGTGGCGACAAGGACATCAATACCGTGGCCGAATTGGAGGGAATCGAGTTTTGAATCGTATCGACGCACGTTTCCGGGAGCTGAAGGACAAGGGGCGGCCGGCGCTGGTCCCCTACATCACGGCCGGATATCCGCATCCCGACGCCACTGTCGCGGTGCTCAATGCGGCCGTCGAGGCCGGTGCCGACCTGCTCGAACTGGGCATGCCGTTTTCCGACGTCATGGCCGACGGTCCGGTCATCCAGGAGGCTTGTGCCCGGGCGCTGGAGCAGGGCACCCATCTCGACGAGGTGCTGGCCATGGTGGCCGAGTTTCGCCGTGGCGATGCCCACACGCCGGTGGTGTTGATGGGCTACATCAACCCGATCGAGCGGCGCGGACTCGAACGCTTCGTGGGCGAGGCGGCCGAGGCGGGAGTGGACGGTCTGCTGATCGTCGATTGCCCGGCCGAAGAGGCCGGCGACATGCGCTCGGCCCTTGCAGCGAAGGACCTGCACCAGATCTTTCTGGTCGCGCCAACCACCACTGAAGCCCGGCTCGAGCGCACCGCCGAGCTGGCCGGTGGCTTCGTCTACTACGTTTCGATCAAGGGCGTGACCGGTGCTGCCACGCTGGATACCGACTCGCTTGCCCCGGCGGTCGAGCGCATCCGCTCACGCATGGACCTGCCCGTGGCGGTGGGTTTCGGCATCCGCAGCCCCGAGCAGGCCGCGGCAACGGCGCGAGCCGCCGATGCAGTGGTCATCGGCTCGGCGCTGGTCAGTCGCCTGGGCGAGTGCGGTTCAACCGAGGATGCGGTGGCCGTCACACATCAATACCTTGCCCCGATCCGAGAAGCGATGGACAATAGCGCGCCTTCACCAGACAAACAACCGACGCTGACTGCCTGAAATGAGCTGGTTTCAAAAACTCATGCCCGCACGCATCCGCACCGAAGGCGGCAAGTCCCGCAAGGTGCCCGATGGCCTGTGGACCAAGTGCAAGGCCTGCGATGCCGTGCTCTATCGTCCCGAACTCGAGCGCAACCTCCACGTCTGCCCCAAGTGCGACCATCACATGGCGCTGACCGGACGTGCCCGTCTCGAGGCCTTCCTCGACGAGGGCGAACATGTTGAACTCGGTGCCGGACTCTCTCCGGTCGATGTGCTCAGATTTCGCGACACCAAGAAGTATCGCGACCGCATCACCGCCAGCCAGAAAGCCACCGGAGAGCGCGATGCGCTGATTGCGCTGCGTGGCCGCCTGCTGGAAATGGAGCTGGTGGCCTGCGCGTTCGATTTCCGTTTCATGGGCGGGTCGATGGGCTCGGTGGTCGGGGAGCGCTTTGCCCTGGCCACCCGAGAATGCCTCGAACATGATCTGCCGCTGGTGTGTTTTGCCGCCTCCGGCGGTGCGCGCATGCAGGAAGGGCTGTTCTCGCTGATGCAGATGGCCAAGACATCGGCCGGCCTGGCACGCATGGCCGAGGCCGGGCTGCCCTATATCTCGGTGCTGACGCATCCCACGACCGGTGGCGTATCCGCCAGCCTCGGCATGCTGGGCGACATCAACCTCGCCGAGCCCAATGCGCTGATCGGCTTTGCCGGGCCGCGCGTGATCGAGCAGACGGTTCGGGAAAAACTGCCCGAAGGCTTCCAGCGCTCCGAGTTTCTGCTCGACAAGGGCGCCATCGACCAGATCGTCGACCGGCGTGAACTGCGCCAGCGAATCTACAGTCTGCTGTCGATGCTGCATGGGAAAAATCGTGGAAGCGCAAGGGAAGGGGAGCTGGTCGAACCGTCCGACGAGCAGCAGGACTGACGCCGGGACGCCAGCCTTGACCCATCTGGCACTTGTCGACTGGCTGGAACGGCTGGAGCGCCGCAGTCCCGAATCGCGCATCGATCTCGGGCTGGACCGGGTACGCGCCGTGTATTCCCGACTGGCTCCCGAGCAGCCTTCCTGCCCGGTCATTACAGTGGCCGGCACCAACGGCAAGGGTTCGGTCGTGGCCATGCTCGAAGCCATGGTCCTGGCCGCCGGCCTCAAGCCGTTCGCCTACTCCTCGCCCCACTTGCTTGAATTCGGCGAGCGCATGCGGGTGGCCGGCCACCCGGCCGATGCTGCCGACATCGTCGCGGCACTGGATGCGGTCGAGCATGCCCGTGGCGATATCGCACTGACCTATTTCGAGCAGGTGACACTGGCTGCGCTGGTGCTGGCGCGCCAGGCATGCCCGGATGTCATGTTGCTCGAGGTCGGGCTGGGCGGTCGTCTCGACGCGGTCAATGTAATCGATGCCGATGTGGCCGTGATCACCTCCATCGACCTGGATCATACCGACTGGCTGGGTCCGACGCGGGCCGATATTGCGCGCGAGAAGGCCGGCGTCGCGTGTGCGAGCAGGCCGGTGATCGTGGGGGAGAAAAAAAGACCGGCAGAACTCGATGATGTGCTTGACCGGATCGGGGCCAGGCCGATACGGGCCGGTCGGGAGCTGACCTGGCGAAGTACCGAAAATCGATTGTGTATCGAGTTCGAAGGGCGTTCGCTGAAGTTGCCGCACCCGGCCATGGCCGGCAACTGGCAGGCCGGCAATGCCGCCTGTGCGGTGGCCGCACTGGCCGTGCTCAGGGATCGGCTCGGTGTGGACGGTGCCGCCATGGATCGGGGTCTGACCGCAGCCCGGTTGCCCGGGCGCTTTCAGTGCCTTTCCGAGGCGCCGGCAGTCTATGTCGACGTCGCGCACAATGTGGCCGCTGCCCGCGAGCTGGCCAGGGCGCTGGGCGCTTGTGACGGGCGCAGTTTCGCTGTCTTCAGTGCACTGGCCGGCAAGGATATCCGGTCAATCGGCCAGGTTCTGGATGCCAGTTTCAGCGATTGGCTGGTGGCGGGCATCGACGGTGACAGGGGGCTGTCGGCCGCGGCGATCGAAGCAGAACTTGCGCGAATTCCTGTCTCCGGGCGCCGGGAGACGGTAGAATCCGTACCCCGGGCAGTCGAGCTTGCCCTCGAGCGGGCCGACAGGCATGACCGGATTGTGGTTTTCGGCTCGTTTCGGACCGTGGCCGAGGCCTGGCCCATCCTAACAAGAGGCTAGCGCAATGGACAAGGTTCTCAAACAGCGACTCATCGGCGCCTCCATCCTGATCGCCCTGGCCGTGATCTTTCTGCCGATGTTGTTCGACGGGGGTGAGGAAGAGCGCACGCCGCGGCAGTTGGCTCTGGACCTGCCGGACCGTCCGAATGACCAGCGCGAAGTGCGCAGATTGCCGCTGGACCCTGACCAGGCACGCCGACCGCCGCGCGATTCGGAGGCCGAGCCGCCCAGGGCCGCGGAACCCGAGCCGGAGGAACCACCGGTGCCCGAGCCCACGCCAGAACCCGAACCTGAGCCGGGGCCGGATCCCGAATCCGTTCCCGAACTCGAGCCTGAACCGGCGCCCGAGCCCGATTCCGAGCCAGAGCCGGAGCCAGAGCCTACCCCCGAGCCGGTTACGGAACCAGAGCCAGAACCCGAACCCGAGCAGCCGGTCGCCGAGACCGATGCGCAAGGCGACTGGGCGGTCCAGGTGGCCGTGTTCAGCAACCGACAGACGGCCGAACGTATCGCAACACAGCTTGAAGAGCTTGGGCATGACGCCGAGCTGGAACGGATGACGCGTGATCAGAGCGAGCTGTGGCGCCTGCGTACCGGGCCGTATGGTTCTCGGTCCGATGCCGAGACGGCACGTGGCCAGATTGCGGCCACAGTATCCGGGGTCGAGCCGGCCGTGCGCGCGCTGGGTCCGGCTACCGAACCGGTCGCCGAGCGCTCCGGATATGCCGTTCAGGTGGGTTCGTTTGCCAGTCGCAACAATGCCGATCGACTGGTTGCCCAGCTCGCCGAGCTGGGTCACGAGGCTTTCGTCTTTTCCGAGGAATCGGGCGGGCGAACCATTCACCGGGTTCGTGTCGGTGAGCATGAACAGCGCGAACAGGCCGAGGCGCTGAGAGATCGCCTGATTGACGAGGCCGGGTTCGAGGGGATCGTGGTCAGCAATCCATGAGCACGGCCGATTACGCGATCCTGGGCATTTGCCTGGTATCGATGCTGGTCAGCCTGTTCCGCGGCTTTATCCGCGAGGTGTTCTCCTTGCTGGTATGGGTCGCTGCCGCCTACGCTGCGCTGCAGGCTGCCGGTCCGCTGTCGCTGAGGCTCGATACGCTGATCGAAGTGCCTTCGGTACGCGTGATCGTGGCCTTTGTCGGTGTGTTCGTGCTGGTGCTGGTCATCGGCGGTCTGGTCAACTACCTGCTCGGCAAGCTGGTGGCGGGTACCGGGCTGAGCGGCACCGACCGCCTGCTTGGCGCACTGTTCGGTGCGCTCCGGGGTATCGCCATCGTGACCGTGGGCGTGATCGTGGCGACGTTCACGCCATTTGTCGAAGATCCCTGGTGGCAGGAGTCGAGCCTGCTGCCGGAGTTTGAACGGCTGGGGACCTGGCTGGTCGGGTTCTTTCCCGAGTCCATACAGGCTCACCTGCCGACTGAATCCGCAACGGAGACCGAAACCTAACAATGTGTGGAATAGTTGGAATCGCGGGGCGATCGCCGGTTGCTGCCCGCCTGTATGACGCCATGACCATTCTCCAGCACCGTGGCCAGGATGCGGCGGGAATGACGACCCTGGATAATGGCCGAATGCGCTCGGCCCGAGGCATTGGGTTGGTCCGGGATGTCTTCTCGGAACAGTCTGTCGTCGGGATGACCGGCCATTGTGGTATCGGTCATGTGCGTTACCCGACCGCCGGCCTGGATCGACCGGACGAGGCCCAGCCGATGTATGTCAACGCACCATGCGGGATTGCACTGGGTCATAACGGCAATCTGATCAACAGCGAGACGCTCAGCCGGGAGTTGTTCGAGGAAGACCGCCGTCACATCAACACCGAGTCGGACTCCGAAGTGCTGCTCAACTGCCTGGCCCACGAGCTGGACCAGCACACCCAAAACGGGATCTATCCGCGCGACGTGTTCGCTGCGGTTGATGGCGTCTATCGTCGGTGTCGCGGAGGCTATGCCACGGTTGCGGTGATTGCCGGCGTCGGACTGGTCGGTTTCCGGGATCCGCACGGCATACGACCCATCGTGCTCGGTCGCCGGGATTCCCCGGAGGGGCCGGAATACATTCTGGCCTCCGAGTCGGTCGTGCTCGATATTCTCGATTTCGAACTGGTCGGCGATCTGGCACCGGGCGAGAGCGTGCTGATCACGCTCGACGGCGAGCTGCATCGGCATGTCAGCGACTATGCCGAAGCCTACAGCCCCTGCATGTTCGAGTTCGTCTACTTCGCCCGGCCCGACTCCATGATCGACGACCTGTCGGTCTACAAGGCGCGTCTGCGCATGGGCGAAGCGCTGGCCGCGCGCATCCTGAAGGAGTGGCCCGACCACGATATCGATGTGGTCATCCCCGTACCCGATACCTCGCGCACCGCCTGCCTGCCGCTGGCGCACATGCTCGATGTGAAATACCGCGAGGGACTGATGAAGAACCGTTATATCGGCCGAACCTTCATCATGCCGGGTCAGGAGGAACGCGCGCGTTCGGTGCGGCGCAAGCTCAATACCATCTCGCTGGAGTTTCGCAACAAGAACGTGTTGCTGGTCGACGATTCCATCGTGCGCGGGACAACATCGAAACAGATCATCCAGATGGCGCGCGAGGCCGGTGCGAAGAAGGTCTACCTGGCATCGGCGTCACCGCCGGTGCGTTATCCCAACGTCTATGGTATCGACATGCCGGCGGCCAGCGAACTGATCGCTTCGGGACGCACCGAGGAAGAGATCTGTCAGCGCATCGGTGCCGACCGGCTGATCTACCAGGATCTCGCTGACCTCGAAAAGGCGGTGCGCGGCAAGAACGAGAAACTGACCGGTTTCGACAGCTCCTGCTTCAGTGGTGAGTATGTCACCGGAATCGACGAGGGCTATCTCGAGGCGCTCGAGGCCAGACGCTCGGATGCGATGCGTCGGCAGCGACGCGAGAACACCGGCTGAGCCCGGGCAGTGCGGACGCAAGACGCTTGATGGATTCTTGACGGGGCGGCTGGCAGGATGGCGACATGACTGCTACCGCCATTGTCTGGTTCCGCCGCGATCTGCGCCTGGCTGACAACCCGGCACTGGATGCGGCGCGTCGAAAACATGATTGCGTCGTCCCTGTCTACATCGACGATCCTGAAGCCGAGGGCGACTGGGCACGCGGTGGTGCCAGTCGCTGGTGGTTGCATCACTCGCTGCTGGAGCTCGATCGAAGGCTGCGTGATCGCGGCAGCCGCCTGATCGTTGCTCGCGGCGATTCCCTGGAAGTCCTGCGGCGCGTCAGCCGGGCAAGCGGTGCCCGTGCGGTGTTCTGGAACCGGGTTTACGAACCGCGGCTTGTCGAGCGTGACCGAAGCATCAAGCGCTCGCTGCGCGACGACGGGCTCGAGGTTGAAAGCTCTCAGGCCGGCCTGTTGTTCGAGCCCTGGCAGTTGTTGAAGGACGATGGCTCGCCGTACCGGGTATTCACACCGTTCTGGAAGCAGATGCAGCAGCGCTGGACGCCGCCTGCGGCGAGTCCGGAGCCTCGTCGGCTTGCTGCCCCGAAGCGCTGGCCGGCCAGTCTTGAAATCGACGAGCTGCATTACCTGCCCCGACTGGACTGGGCCGACGGTTTCAGCGATTGCTGGGCACCGGGCGAGGCGGGTGGCAGACGGCAGCTGCAGTCATTCGTCAATGAGACGGTGGGAACATACGACAGCCGGCGCGACTTTCCCGGTACTGCCGGAACCTCCCGTTTGTCTGCACATCTGCATTTCGGCGAGGTGTCGCCGGCCCAGGTCGCCCGGAGTCTGGACGAGGCCGGAGAATTGCCGGCGGGGAAGGGGCGCTGGTCGTTTCTGCGTGAAATCGCCTGGCGGGAGTTTTCCGCGCACCTGCTGTTTCACTATCCGCATCTGAGCGATGCGCCGCTCAATCCGTCATTCAACGAGTTTCCATGGCGCCGGCCGCGCGACTACGCTGACGACCTGCGGGCCTGGCAGACGGGGCGTACCGGCATTCCGCTGGTCGACGCGGGCATGCGCGAGCTGTGGGCGACCGGCTGGATGCACAACCGTGTACGCATGGTCGTGGCCTCGTTTCTGACCAAGAATCTTCTCATTCCCTGGCAGGAAGGGGCGCGCTGGTTCTGGGACACGCTGGTCGACGCCGACCTGGCCAACAATACCCAGGGGTGGCAGTGGACGGCCGGCTGCGGTGCGGACGCCGCACCATACTTTCGCGTGTTCAATCCCGTGTTGCAGGGAGAGAAGTTCGATCCCGACGGCGACTACGTGCGCCGGTGGTGTCCGGAGCTGGCCGCCCGCAAGGGCAGGCGAATCCACCAACCGCTCGACGAGCACCAATCGAAGCGGGTCGGTTACCCGGCACCCAGGGTGGATCTTAAAGTGTCACGGCAGCGCGCGCTGGATGCCTGGCAGAGGCTCAGGTCTTGAAGTAGTACCAGTGCCAGGGCTCCCAGGCCAGTTGATGCCGGTTGTTCCTGGGATAGGATTCGCGAAAGCCGAAGAAACGCGCATTGGCCCGCAGCCAGTCGTAGGCCCGGGTTTTGGAAAAATCCTCTTCCAGCGGCTTGCAGCCATGGGTTGTCAGATCGATGGCGCGACCGCTGTGGTGCTCACTGTATCCCGGCGGGGCGGAAACCCTGAGAATGCGCTTGAGTGACTGCCCTTCGCCGAGCTTCTTCTTGAGGATGTTGGTCTGGTAGCCGATGCTGCGATAAGCCGAGACCAGTTGCAGATCGATACCCGCGTTGGCCGCTGCCACCTTCATGCCTGCCCAGGCGTCGGCGGCCTGTGGCATCAGGCGCTGGTCCCGGTTGAAGATGTCGCGTCCGGCCTCGACCAGCTCGGTGGCATCGCGCACCAGTGGCATGCGGTGCACGGTGCCGTAATTCTCCGGGATGCCGAGACGATCGCAGTGATCGATGATTTTCTTCAACTCATCATCCGCATCGGCCAGCAGGCTCTTGCTGATTTCCACAGTTTCCGTTTCGGGATTCGAGCCGGGCACGATCTCGTAGCCCAGCGACTTCATGAAGCCCGAAACCCGGCGCCGCGCGACGCCGTACAGGGTGCGGATGCCGAAAATCAGGGCAACCTTCTCGATGTTCCGGAACAACTCCCTGGGCGTGGTCGGCGAGGCGTTTTCGGGATCCAGGTAACAGGCGACGATGCGATGATGATCGATGTCGAGTGCGATCATGCCGGCCAGACGCGCGCCTCGTGTGGCCACCAGCAGGGCCTGGTCGGGCACCAGGCTGGCCAGGCGGGCTTCGACGTTGTCAGCCCAGTTGCTGCCCGACATCATGTCGGGCAGGCGGGTTTCGACCAGCCTGGCCAATGTCGCAATTTCGGTGGTGCGGGCGGGCCGCACCTTGATCGGGTCTTGCATGATTGCTCCGGCAGTCCGTTCCCTGAACCAGCGCCCTTGCCGCTCCCTGACGAGCCCCCCTGCCGGAGCCGGGCGATAAGGATCCTGCTGTTATCGTGCTATATTTTCACCTATGATGCCAGCTTTTGTTAAGGGTGTGCTGAGCAAGTTCTCCGCTGGCCTTGTCCTTCTCCTTGTGGCTGCGTTGCTGCTTGCCTGGCCGGCAAGGCACGTGCTTGTGCCACTGTGGCCCGGCCCGGTCGAGGAATTGCTCTACCTGCAGGCCGACGGGGAAACCGGGCGCGACCTGGTGACGGTGCGTGGCGTTTCCGGCCGCTCTCATTCTCGTCCCCTGCTGGCACGCAGCCGACCCGTCAGCCTGGTGAAAGTGGAGATGGTCGATGGCAGTTGGCGGCATGCTTACCTGCTGGGGGTGGCATCGTCCGATGACCTCTCCTTGGGTGACGAGGTTCCCCAGCGGCTTCTCGATCCGGTGGTCGATATCGGTGAGACCGATTTCGAGACCCTCGTGCTGACCTGTGCCGACGGAGAACGCTTCGAGGTGCCGGCATCGGAAGTGCGGCAGCTGATCTACCCCAACAGGCTGGCGGCGATCGAGCGGCTGCGCCTGGCCTGGCAGCGCCTGGCCGATGATATTGCCGAACGGCTGCCTGGCACGATCACCGAGAGTTCTGGCGATAGCCTGGCCGGAACGCCATCACCTCGGTAATGTTGGACTCCCCGAGTGCTGTCATCGCGAGCCGATCCACGCCCAGTGCCACGCCCGAGCAATCGGGCAGCCCCGACTCGAGTGCCGCAAGCAGGCTGTGATCGATCGGCATTTCGCGTCGCTCCAGCCTTGTCCGAGTCTGATTGTCCCGCTCGAAGCGCGCGGATTGCTCTTGTGCATCGCGCAGTTCATGGTAGCCGTTGGCCAGTTCCAGCGTGCCGATGAAGACCTCGAAGCGTTCGGCTACCAGCGGGTCGCCGGGCTTGAGCCGCGCGAGCGCGGCCTGCGATGCCGGATAGTCGTGAACGACGGTGATGTGCTCGGGAGGAAACGCCGGCTGGATTCGGGTTGCGAAGAGGAAATCGAGCAGCATGTCGCGGCTGCAGCCGGACGGGGCGTCAGCGGCGATGCGGCACAGTTCCTCGTCATCGGCTTTCAGTCCGTCGATCCCCAGCATGTTCCGGAAGCAGTCATTCCAGGACCTGTAATGCACTGCCGGTCCTTGCCCGGCAGGGGCAAGACAGTGGCGGATGAGCGCCACGACCTCGTCTGCCAGTTGTCGCCAGTCCCAGTTGCAGCGATACCATTCCAGCAGGGTGAATTCGACCTGGTGCAGTCGCCCGCTCTCGCCGTCACGGAAGGCGGGGCCGAGTTCGTAGAGATCGCCGAAGCCGGATGCCAGCAGTCGCTTGTGCCAGTACTCGGGCGAGGTGCGCAGGTATCCGGCGTGGTCGGCCAGCTCGATGCTGTCGATGTTGGGGTCGGTCACTCCGCTGCTGGTGATCACCGGCGTGCTTACTTCGGTCACGCCGCGTTCGGCAAAGAAAGTCCGAATGCGCGCGATCAGATCGGCGCGCCGTTGCAGTGCGGCGGCGGTGGCCGTGGGGTGCCAGGCATTCACGGGGGCAGTTGCTCATCGTTCGACAAGACGCCAATCTCGAGGCGCACACCCAGCTTCTCAAGTTGCCGCTGCTGGTATGACAGGCCCCTTGCCGACAGGGGATGCGCATCGAGCCAGCCTTCGGGCAGCCGCAGCGCCAGGTTCGGTCCCGTTGCCTCCAGGGCGAAGTCGGGAAGGTCGGAGTCCAGGCGCGATCGGCACAGGGTGACGGCCAGGCGCAGTATGGCGATCAGATGCCCGAGGGGATCTTGCAGGCGCACCGGGTGTCGCTCGATGATGGTTCGGTCAAGCCGCTGTCGCTGGGTGGCCAGCAGCGCGGCCATGAATTCCTGCTCCTGTCGGCTGAAGCCGGGCATGTCGGCATGCTCGACCACGTAGGCGCCATGGAGGTGGTGGCGGTCGTGGGCGATGGCCAGGCCCAGCTCGTGCAGCTGGCAGGCCCAGTCGAGCAGCTCTAGATGGGGTGGGGTCAGCTGCCATTGACTGGCCACCTGGTCGGCAGCCTGCATGGCCCAGTCGCGCACGCGGCTGGCCTGTTCCGGGTCGCACTGGTACCGGCTGGCCATGGCCGCGACCGTGCGGGCTCTGGGATCCTGATGCGACAGGCGGCCAAGCAGATCATGCAGCACACCTTCGCGTAGGGCATGGGGGGAGACTTCCAGTTTTTCCAGCCCCAGGTGTCGCATGACTGCCTCCAGCACCACCGTGCCACCGGCGATGACGGGACGTCGTCGCTGAGAAAGTCCGGGCAGGGCGAGTCGGTCGATGTGGCCGACCTTGAGCATGGCTTCGCGCAACTTTTCGACTTCGGTCAGTGCAATGCGCGCCGAGGCTTCGTTGCGCCGGCTTGTTGCCATCGCTTCCAGTGCCCGAATTGTCCCGGAGCTGCCCACGGCCTGTTGCCAGCCCAGCCGGCGTACCTCGCCGCCCAGTTCCAGCAGTTCGCTTTCCACCGCCTGTACGGCCTGCTGCCAGGCATCCTCTGTCAGGCGGCCGTCGGGAAAAGCCATTCGCGACATTGAAACGCAGCCGACCGGGACGCTTTCGGTCAACAGCGGGTCCAGCGCTTCGCCGATCACCAGCTCGGTGGAGCCGCCTCCGATATCGATGACCAGGCGGCGGTCGCTTTGCGGGGTGGCCTGGCTGACGCCAAGGTAGACCAGACGGGCTTCCTCGCGCCCGCTGATGATGTCGATGGAGCAGCCCAGGGCGGTTTCGGCAACGACCAGAAAGGCTGCCGGATTGTCGAGCTGCCTGAAGGCCTGGGTGCCTACGGCCCGAACCTGGGTTGCAGGGATGGCGGCGATGCGCTGACCGAATCGGGCCAGGCAGGCCAGGGCGTGGCGCCGGGTGTCGGCCGCCAGGTGGCCGTCGTCGTCAATGCCACCGCCCAGCCGCACCATGTCCTTGATACGGTCGATGACCCGCAGTTCCCCATGCTCGCGCCGTGCCACCAGCATGTGAAAACTGTTGCTGCCCAGGTCGATGGCGGCATAGAGGTTCCCGTCAGTCTTCATCGGCCTGGTGAATCAGTCTTTCCTGCAGGTCGCTGCCGCCATCGGTCAGCGGCTCGCTGAGTTCGTAGGTTCCGTCGGGCCTGAGCTCCCACGCGCGCGTATCGTCCTCAAAGGCCAGGTCGAAGCTTTCCCAGCGGATCCGTTGTGCGGCATGCTCGTCGAGGACGGGAAAACAGACTTCCACTCTCTGGAACAGGTTGCGTTCCATCCAGTCGGCGCTGGAGGCGTAGGTTTCGGGATGGTCGTCATTGACGAAGTGGTAGATGCGGCTGTGTTCCAGGAATCGTCCGAGTATCGATCGAACCCGGATGTTCTCCGACAGGCCGGGCACGCCCGGGCGCAGGCAGCAGATACCGCGAATGACCAGTCGAATGCCGACACCGGCACGCGAGGCGCGATAGAGCGCGCGAATGATGTCGGGCTCGGTCAGGGCATTGAGTTTGGCCGCGATTCCGGCCGGTTTGCCCTGCCGGGCGTTCTCGGCTTCGCGCTCGATGCGCTCGAGCAGGAACTCGTGTAGTCCGAATGGTGATTGAACGAGCCGGTTGAGCGCTTGCACGCGCCCCAGCCCGGTCAATTGCTGGAATACCCGATGCACATCCTGGCACAGTTCGGGCTTGGCGGTGATCAGGCTCCAGTCGGTATAGGCCTTGGCCGTGCCCTGGTGGTAGTTGCCAGTGCCGAGATGGGCGTAGCGACGCAGTTGGTTGCCTTCGCGGCGCACGATCAGCATCATCTTGGCGTGGGCCTTGTGACCAACCACGCCGTAAACGACCTGAACGCCGGCTTCCTGCAGGCGCGTGGCCAGGGTGATGTTGGCTTCTTCGTCGAAGCGCGCACGCAGCTCGACCACCACGGTCACATCCTTGCCGGCGCGCGCGGCGTCGATGAGCACGGCCACCAGGGCGGAATCGGCATCGGTGCGGTACAGGGTCTGCTTGATTGCCAGGACCCGGGGGTCGGATGCGGCCTCGCGGGCCAGGTCGAGCACCGGCTGGAAGCTGTCGTAGGGGTGATGAAGCATCCAGTCGCGCCGCCGGATGGCGGCGAAGGGTTCGCCGTGTTCCAGGGCACGCGGAACATGGGGGTGGAACGGCTCGTATTTCAGGTCCGGCCGGTCGGTCAGATCGGCGACGGCCACCATGCGGTTGAGATTGACCGGACCATCGCAGCGATAGGTATCGTCGTCGCCGAGCCCGAAGCGGCTGGTGAGGAAGCGAACGATGGGTTCGGGGCAGTTGTCGGCCACTTCCAGGCGCACGGCTTCGGCGAAGCCACGCTCCATGAGCTCGCCTTCCAGTGCCCGCGCAAGATCCTCGATTTCCTCTTCATCGACGAACAGCTCGCTGTTGCGAGTGACCCGGAACTGGTAGCAGCCGCGCACGTTCATCCCGGGGAACAACTCGTCGATGAAGGCATGGATGATCGAAGACAGGAAGACGAAATCATCCGGCCCGCGCGAGTAGCTGCGGGGGATGCGGATGATGCGCGGCAGTGAACGGGGCGCCCTGACCAAGGCCATGCCGCTGTCGCGCCCGAAGGCATCGCGCCCCTCGACGGCAACGGCAAAATTGAGACTCTTGTTGAGAATACGCGGGAACGGGTGGGCCGGATCGAGTCCGAGCGGGCTGAGTACCGGCATGATCTGCTGACGGAAGTGGTGGTGCAGCCAGCGCCGCTGTCGGCGTGTCCAGTCGCTGCGCCGGACGATATGGATGCCTTGTTCGGCCAGTCCCGGCATCAGCTCGCTGTTGAGCACCCGGTACTGGGCCTCGACCATTGCCTGGACCGTCTCGCGGATGGCGGCGAGTGTGGCGCGCGGGGTCAGCCCATCGGGGCCGGGTTGGTTGGCGCCGTGCTGCATGCGCTGGCGGATAGCGGCAACCCGGACTTCGAAGAATTCGTCGAGGTTCGTGCAGGAAATGCACAGGAAACGCAGCCGCTCGAGCAGCGGAACACGGTCATTTCGGGCCAGCTCGAGGACACGCCGCGTGAACGTGAGCAGACTGATTTCCCGGTTGAGCAGCAGGCCGGCATCGTCCAGCTCCTCGTGCTCCCAGCGCTCCGGTGCATCGACGGGTTGTCCGATTCGGGTTCGGTTGCCGCTGGATTGAGTCGACATGCAGGCCATGCGGTTTGGGTCGAACCCAAACCTTAGCGCGATCCAGTGACGAATTGTTGACGGGGACGATCCTCGCCGCCTTGTTCGTCAGCCCGGCATGCTGTCACGGTGAATCGGCGCATGAACGCCGAATTCAATGGCGACGTCCCCCCAGGCGGACCTGTTCGGCGCGAAGCTCGTCGATGCGGGCCGTCACCCGGGCGCGCTGATAGTAGTCGAGGTCATCGCGCTGGGTCACGCGCTCGAGCTGTTCGATCGCCTCGTAGATGCCGCCACGCAAGTAATAGCTCTCGGCCAGCGCCTCGGTGGCGCGGACCGGCTCGCCGGCGCGGTCCGCGGCGCGTGCGAGCAGTTCGGTCATGGGCAGGTCGCCGGGGTGGCGGCGCAGATGGCGGCGCAGGATGCTGGCTGCCCTGGTCGCCTTGTCCGTATCGCGCTCGTGCATCAGGGCTTCGGCATACTGGACCGTGACGAGACGGCTGCCGGAATACTTGTCGTAGAGCGCTTCGAGGCGAGCGAGGCTTTGATCCAGTTCACCACTGGCCAGCAGCCAGTCGGCTTCCAGGAGCTGGTAGATCTGGCGATCGGGATTGCTCTCCAGCAGCCATTCGACCTGTTCGCCGGCCTCGTCCAGGCGGCGCTCCCGGATCAGGGTCAAGGCCAGGCCATAGCGCATGGCCGCCTCGGGGCGAGTGCCATCGTTGATCCGTGCGCGGAAAAACTGCTCGGCCTGTTCGTGTTGCCGACTTACCAGGGCACGCAGCCGGGACTGGACGTAGTGAAACTCGTCGCTTTCCCTGCCGCCGCGCGGTTTGAGATTCTCGGCCCGGTCACGCGCCTCGGCAATTCGGTTCACGGTCAGGGGATGAGTGCGCAGGTATTCGGGCGGTCCCTGGCCCATGGCCCGCATGTGCGTGTTCAGGCGTTCGAAAAAGCGTGCCATGCCGTGCGGATCGTAACCGGCCGCGGCCAGCAGGCCGATGCCGATGCGGTCGGCTTCGGCTTCGTTCTGCCGGGTATGAGTAATCTGGAACTGCTGCGCCAGCCCCATCCCGCTCATGAGAATGGCCTGTCCGGCGTCGGCCCCGGCGCCGGCGGCCCCGGCGGCCAGCGCCAGGCCGATCGTGGCCAGTAGCGTGGGCACGGAAACCTGCTGGGCCTGCTCCATGCCACGGGCGAGATGGTCCTGGGTGACGTGGGCGATCTCGTGGGCCACCACGCCGGCGACCTCGCTCTCGTCGTGAGCGGTCAGGATCAGACCGGTATGCAGACCGATGACGCCGGCCGGAGCGGCAAAGGCATTGATCGACGGCTCATTGATGATGAAGAAATGAAAGCCTGCGGATGGACGGCTGGAGTGGGACACCAGGCGGTAGCCCATGTCCTCGAAGTAGCTGCGAATCATCGGATCTTCGATCAGCAGCCGGTTGGCGCGCAGAAAGCGTTCGAAATCCTCGGGAAAAGTGCGTTCGTCCTCCGGCGAGAGAACGCGCGTCGACGTGCTGCCCATGTCGGGCAGTTTCTGCGACTGCGCCCCGGCCAGGCCGGCGAGCGATACAATGACGGTGATCAGCGCCAGTTGTGCTAACAGTCTTTTCATGCTCTGTTCAGACCGAAAATCATCGACGTTGTTTCAATCCCGGGGAAGCCCCTGTACTTTACAGTCTGATGCAAGTGCTCAATGACAACAACTTGATCCTGCTGGTCAGGGCCACCCCGGGCTCGGCGCCGGCGGTGGATGCGCTGAACCGGGCGTCCCGGATGCTGCGTGAGTCATCGGGAGAGCTGGTGGTCTTCTTTCATGGCGCTGGAGTCGAACATGCTTGTGCCCCGAATGCTGCGGAGTGGTCGCCGCTCGCCGCTCGCGGCGCGCGGCTCGAAGTCTGCCGTGCGGCGTGGCAGCGGCGCCATGACGACGAGCCGGACTCCGCTTTCATCTCCTCGAGCCTGGTCAGTTTCTGGCACCGTGTGGCCTCGGACCATCAGTTGGCCTGCTGTGGTCAAGGTCAACACGCGTCCGGCGAACTCCCGGGCAGGGGATGGGTGATCGAGGTGACTGCGCCACCCTCCGATCCCGACAGTCGTGAGATCCTTGAGCTGGTGCTGGCCGGAGCCAGTCTGGAGCTGCCCCTGGCCGTGATCTTTCGTGACCATGGCTGCAGCCATCTGACCGGTGCGGAGGCTCGGGGGTGGCGCCAGCTCGTCGACTTCGAACTGGCCGAGCTCTACCATTGCTGCAGCGAGGGGGGCGAGTCGGACATCGCGGCAACGCCACTGAGTCGTGACCGGGCCGAGCGCCTGTGCGAGACGGCTCGCGGGGTGATCTCCACGTGAGCATGCGCAGCGGTGTCCTTCGGGTGGGAGAGCGTTGCATCGAGCTGGATACCGATGGATTCCTGCGTGATGCCGATGACTGGAGCCCGGACGTGGCCAGGGCCATGGCGGCACGTGACGGAATCGAGCTGGGGGAAGATCACTGGTGGTTGATCCGCTTTGTTCGCGAGCACCATCGCGATTACGACAACCCACCGCTGATGCGAGTGGTTGTGGCGGCCTGGCGCCAGGAACGGGGGGATGGTTCCAGCAGGGACCTGTATCGTCTGTTTCCCGATGGTCCGGTCCGACAGGCTTGCCTGTACGGTGGCCTGCCCCGGCCGGATTGGTGCATTTAGCGGTTTCTCACCGTCAATCAATGACAGGAGGTGTCTGATGCAGTCAATGACTTCAAGGCTCGGTGGCGTCGCTGCCGTTTCCTTTCTCTCGGCGATGCTCGGTGTCGCGGCAGGGTCGAACCTGCAACTGGGCGACGGCACCGAGCCAGTATTGCGCATCTGGGATTTCGAAGATGGAACCGGCAATGCACCGCTGCTGGTCAGCAAGACAGCAAGCTCGGAAGATCACTACAACTCGGCTTTCTATACCGTGCTGCCGGAAGGCGAGCATGCCGATACCGGCGCACTGGGCGCTTCGGCCCGCCTGGAGGGCAGTGGCCGCGTGGTCGGGGCCACCCTGTACGCCGAAAACGAGGGTGAAGGTGGAATTGTGTGGGGGTCGAACAGTATTGCCGTTACTTACAATAATCGACCGGCGGTTGGCATGGAGGTCAACGGCTTCAACATGTCCGATGAGTTTGCCATCGTGCGGGGTATCGATGTGGTCAATGGTGGCAGCGCGCCGACGGAGTTTGGCGTGGGTGTCATGACCAGCAATGAGCAGCCCGGCGGCAAGCCGCGCTATGGTATCGTTCTGGCCGGTCCGGAGTTCGGCTACGCCGAGCATGCCCCGGCTTCGAGGGCCGGTATCGTGGTCGATCGCATCGATTCGGGCGAAGCCATTCGCATTGCCGCTGGCGATTTCATCTCCCTCGACGGCGCTCGTGGTGATATCCGGATCCGATATAACCCGGATGCCGAGCAGATCGAGTTTTACAATGGCGAGCGCCTGGCGTACAGCATCCCGATGTGATGCCGGGGGCGTCGTCGCGCGTTCGAAGTCTACCCACTGAAAGGAAGTGCTGCCTTGAGTCACAAGTCAATCGTCATGTACGCCACTGCCACCTGTCCGTTCTGCAGCCTGGCGCGGGAATTGTTGCGCAGCAAGGGGGTGAGCTGGACGGAGGTTTCAATCGATGTGGATCCGGACAAGCGCGCGGAGATGATGTCGCGAAGTGGAGAGCGGACCGTGCCGCAGATTTTCATAGGCGACGAGCATGTGGGCGGCTTCGATGACCTCGACGCGCTCGACCAGGAGGGTGCGCTCGATCGCATGCTGGCGGCATAGCCTGCCACTGCCGCCGGCGTTGCGAGTGGCAACGCCGGTGCAACTATGGTCTGACTGACCGGGGCGTTCCAGACCGCTATAATACCGAGTTTGCCCGGCCGCAAGGCCTCTGAGTGGATGGTTGCATGCCTGTCCTGGGCCCTTCATCCAAGCATCAACAACAAATTCATCTCAAGGATATTCACGCGTGACGCAGCGAATCACCGTCATTCGGGGCGACGGTATCGGCCCCGAGATCATGGATGCCACGCTTCGAGTGCTCGACACGCTCGACGCCGGGCCCGATTACGATCTTCAGCCGGCCGGGCTGGCCGCCCTGGAATCTACCGGCGAATTGCTGCCGGGCGACACGCTGAAGTCGATCGAGCGCAATCAGGTGGCACTGAAAGCGCCCCTGACCACGCCGGTGGGCGGTGGATTCAAGTCGCTCAACGTGGCTTTGCGCAAGCATTTCGATCTCTACGCCAATGTTCGGCCGGCGATCAGTTTCAAGGGTACGGCCTCACGCTACGAGGATATCGATCTGATCACGGTGCGCGAAAACACCGAGGGTGCCTACCTGGCCGAAGGTGCATTCACCGCTCCCGACGGCAGCCGGGCGGAATCGAAGATGGTCGTCACCCGCAAGGGCTGCGAGCGGGTGCTTCGCTTTGCTTTCGATCTGGCCAGGCGTGCCGGTCGCAAGAAGGTGACCGCCGTTCACAAGGCCAATATCCTCAAGGACGTCTCGGGCATGTTCCTGAATGTCGCTCGCGAAGTGGCTGCCGATTACGACGATATCGAGTTCAACGACATCATTGTCGACAATGCCTGCATGCAACTGGTGATGCGACCCGAACAGTTCGACGTGATGGTGACCACCAACCTGTTCGGTGACATCATTTCCGATCTGTGCGCCGGGCTGGTCGGCGGTCTGGGGCTGGCGCCCGGTGCCAACATCGGTGAGCGCGCGGCCATGTTCGAGGCGGTTCACGGTTCGGCACCCGACATTGCCGGCAAGGGCATCGCCAATCCTTGTGCCCTGCTCCTTGCCGCCGCCCAGATGCTGGAGCATCTCGATCAGCACGAGAATGCCGCGCGCATTCGCAGCGCGATTGCCGATGCCATCGAGCAGGGTGATCGGACCACTCCCGACCTGCGGGGCGACGGCAGCACCGAAAGTTTCACTGACGCCATTTGCGAGCGGGTGAGGGGCTGAACTACCCCCTTCCGCTCCCGAACGGCAGCATTGCCAGCTCGCCTTTCAGTGGTTGCCACGAGTCGGCAATCATGCGCTGCAGCCACTCGATGCTCTCGTGGACGGCGCTCTCCAGCTCTTCGCCCCGCCCAAGTCGGGCCGTGATGGCTGCCGAGAGCGCGCAGCCGGTGCCGTGAATACGCTTGTCGACGCGTTCATGCGCGATCGTGCTGTGGCCGGATGCGCTGACCAGCAGGTCCTCGATTCGGTTGCCGTGTCCGTGTCCCCCCTTGATGAGGACGGCGTTGCAGCCGGTGGCCAGAATGACCTCGGCGAGTCGTTCGGGTCGCGAGTCCTCCGGCAGGCCGGTCAGTGCCGCTGCTTCGGGCAGGTTGGGGGTGATCAGGGCAGCCCGAGGCAGCAGGTGCTCGATCAGGGCCTGCTCGGCATTGCGATCAAGCAGCCGCGCGCCACTGGTGGCAACCATGACCGGGTCAATCACAAGCTTGACCTCGGGGAGGCGGCTGAGGCACTCGGTCAGGGTTTCGATGATCGGTGCGTTTGCCAGCATGCCGGTCTTGGCGGCTCGAATCGGCAGGTCGGCCAGGACCGCATCGAGCTGGGCGCGCACGAATCCGGGAGGCAATGTTTCGACCGAGGTGACGCCCACGGTGTTCTGGGCGGTGATGGCGGTCAGCACGCTGGCGCCCTCGACGCCATGGCGGGTGAAAGTCTTGAGGTCGGCCTGAATGCCGGCGCCGCCGCAGGAATCCGAGCCCGCAACGGTCAATACGCAATGATTGTTGTGCATTTGCAACACCTGACGGCTTGAAGGGTCAATGATAACAATGGTTTGGCGTTGGTCCGAAAAATAATCGTTCCAGATGTTGTGTTTTTGCCAAGTTGGGGATTAAACTTGTCGGCAACTCCAGACGTTCTGCAAGTACCGTGAAGCATCGGATCGCGACAATTCTGCTGACGGCGACCTTGATGGCCGCAGCCGGAACAGTGCAGTCGGCCACGGTGCCGCACGGTCTGCATGCCAAAAACTCCGCCGGACTGGCCTGGTTTCTGATCAGTTTCGAGCTCGGGCCCTGGGAGGAGTACCTGATCCATGAGCTGACCCCGAGCCTTGACCGACTGACGATCGTCGACGAGCCTCGCATCAGTTGGCTCGAGCTGGATGACGTGCACATCGTGCCGGATTTTGCCCGGTCCATGATCGACAAGGATCGTTCCTCGTTGCGGCTGTCGCTGCATCATTCGCATTCCAGCCGGCTGTTTTCGGACATGACCGATGGGCGCGCGACACTGTCTGGCGGGTATCGGTTCGATCAGTCGCTGGTGATGCCGGGGGTGACCCACCGGATGTCTGACCACAGCGCGTTGACGGTGTCGGCCATTCTGGCAAGTCAGCGCTTCGGGGCGGCCGGAATGAACCTCAACGAAAGCGATGCGCCGCTCAGTGGAATGGCATCATGGCAGGCGGAAGATCCCCTCCGTAGCGAGGTTGCCCACGGTGCGGGATTGCGGTTCGCCCTGAGTGGGGAGTTGATGGAAGGGGTCTCGCTGGAAGCGGCCTACCAGTCTCGCATCGACATGAACGAGTTTGCCAGTGTGCGCGGCGTACATGGGGCGCAGGCAGAGCTGGATATCCCGTCACGCCTGCAGCTTGGCCTGGCGCTGAATACAACGGAGCGCACGCGCCTGAATTTCGGTGTCTCCCAGGTCTTCTACAGCGAGGTTGGAGCCTTTGCCAGCCGTGCGCTTCCGGCGCGCTTCACCGCACTGCTGGGCGACAGCGGCAGTCCGCAGTTTGCGTGGGATGACCTGGTGGTCTACAACCTGGGCTGGAGCTGGCGCAGCGACAATGATCTCGAGTTGTTCTTCGACTACCAGACCCGCTCTCAGCCGCGTCCGACGGTTCCGGCGCTGGCTTCCGCCCTGAGCGACGAGCTGGCGCAGAACTCCATGCTGATGGGTGTTTCCAAGGGGCTGGGCAACAGCCGTGTGCAGTTCAACGCTGCTTATGCGCCGCCGGAAGCGACATTCGGTGGCAACGTGCTCGGTGTAGTCAGCAGCAAACTTGACCAGAGCCTCGAGGTGCAGGCCCTGTGGAGCCTGACTTTCTGATCCGTCGACCGGAATTAATCCCCGCTTGTAACAACACTCCTGAGCAATAACGACAACCTGCCCGGTGACCTCCTGCGGGGAAGGTCACCCGGGCCGGGCTGGCGGGATTTGTAGGTATAATCTCGGCATGCTCGAACGTATCAGCCAGTGGTACCAGCGCCATTTTTCCGACCCCCAGGTGGTCATCCTGGCGCTGTTTCTCGTTCTGGGCGTCGTCGCTGTGATGATGTTCGGGCGAATGCTCACCCCGGTCGTGGCCAGCCTGATCATCGCCTACCTGCTTGAGGGCGGTGTGCAGAGGCTTCAGCGCGTCGGGTTGCCGCGACTGGCCAGTGTGATCAGCGTCTTCATGGCCTTTCTGGCTGCGCTGTTTTTCCTGATCTTCGGCGTATTGCCCATGCTGACTCGCCAGTTGGCGGTCATCGTGCAGCAATTGCCGGGATATATCTCCGACGCACAGGACTGGCTGGCGACGCTGCCGGAGCGTTATCCGCAGATTGTCGCACCCGCCGATCCGGGCAACGGCGAAGCACAGGATGTGCAGGTCAACGACCAGTTGCCCGGCGCCGACGAGGCCGAGCACCAGCTGGCCCTGATCTCCGAGGAGCAGTTGTCGCGCATGCTCGACAACCTGGGAACCGAGTTGGTCAATTACGGTGCCACGCTGGTGTCGCTGTCGGGGGTGATGGGGGTGGTCAGCCTGCTGATCTTCCTGGTCCTGATGCCGGTGCTGGTGTTTTTCTTTCTCAAGGACAAGGACGTCCTGACCAGTTGGATCCGATCCTACCTGCCGCGCGATCGGGCGCTGGTGGCCAGTGTCTGGCAGGAAGTGGACGCACAGATCGGCAATTATGTGCGCGGCAAGGTGCTCGAGATCCTGATTGTCTGGGTCGTGACCTATGCTGTGTTCACCTTCCTGAACCTGCCGTTTGCCATGCTGCTGTCGATGTTGGTGGGGCTGTCGGTCATCATCCCGTATATCGGTGCGGCGGTGGTCACCTTGCCGGTGGCCCTGGTCGCCCTGGTGACTTTCGGTCTGACCGCCAGTTTCTGGTACATCATGATCGCCTACGCCATCATCCAGGCGCTGGACGGCAATGTGCTGGTGCCCATCCTGTTTTCGGAGGTGGTCAACCTGCATCCGGTCGCCATCATCATCGCCGTGCTGGTATTTGGTGGCATCTGGGGCTTCTGGGGCGTGTTCTTCGCCATCCCCCTGGCCACGCTGGTCAACGCGGTCTTGCGTGCCTGGCCCAGGGCGCGTCGGGATGACGAGCCGGCGGTGGCCGATGCCGCAACCCCGCAGTGAGGTGTTGCAGGAGCGGGGCGTGATGCACTGGCGGCGACGCGACAGTGCCCGGTTCCGTTTCGTTGGCCGGGAGCTGGACTGCTCGACCGGTGTGATCAGGCTTTCCTACGAGCTTGACGAGATAGCGTTGACCGAGCGCTTCGAGTTGCCGGGCGCACCGCTGAACTGGCCGGAGCGCCGCAACCAGGCCATCGAGAACGCCCTGGATCTCCTGCACTGGAGCGCGGGAGTCAGTTACTGGAAAGCCGGGTGTCCCGGAGAATTGTCATTTGCCGATCGCGCGCCTGATCCCTGGCAGGCGGACTGGCTCGATTGTTTGTGGCGGGAGGGGCTGGCCGAATTCGCCTGGTGCAATCAGCTCGATGTGGCGACGTGGCCGCGCTTCGAGGGCAGGGAGCAGCCGCGGGCACAGGTGTCGGCTCTCGATCTGCCTCGCCGCGCGCTTCTACCCATGGGCGGGGGCAAGGATTCACTGGTCGCGCTTGAGCGCCTGCGCGCGGCCGACGAGGAAATCACCACGGCGCAGGTCGGTAACGCCCGACTGATCACCGAGGTGGCAGCGAGGGCGGGAGCACCGCATCTTGTCGTGCGCCGCCGGGTCGATCCACTGCTTGGGGACCTCAATCGCCTGGGCGCCTTTAACGGTCATGTACCGATCACGGCGATCAATTCGGCGGTGCTGGTCATTCTGGCCCTGGTGGGCGATTTCAACCGGGTGGTGTTTGCCAACGAGCGTTCGGCCGACGAGCAGACCCTGGTCGACGAGCAGGGACGGGCGGTCAATCACCAGTTTTCCAAATCCCTCGTCTTCGAGCGCAGGTTCGATGCATGGATCAAGCGTTACGTGGCGGCCGATCTGGAGGTGTTTTCCATTCTCCGGCGCGACCGGGAGCTGGCCATCTGCCGGGAGTTTGCCGGACTCGAGCAATACCATGACGTGTTTTCTTCCTGCAATCGCAACTTCCATCTTGACGGCAGATCCAGCGCGCGCTGGTGCGGGGGCTGCCCCAAGTGCCACTTCGTGTTTCTTGCCCTGGCCCCTTTCCTGTCGCCCCAGCGGCTTGAGCGCATTTTCGGCCGCGACCTGCTGGCCGATTCCGGGCAAAGCGATGGTTTTGGCCGGCTGCTGGCACTCGACGGTGTCAAGCCATTCGAATGTGTGGGGGAAGCCGTTGAAGCACGCTCGGCATTGGCGGCACTCGGCCGCCAGCCGTTGTGGCGCGATCATGCCGTTGTCCGTGCGCTGCTTCTCCGGCTCGAAGGTCTGGACGTTCCCGCGATCGATGAACTCTGCCGCCCCGGCGGTGACCACCTGATCCCCGATGATCTCCTCGCCCACGCTTGAATCGATCGCAGGTCGCCGGGTAGGCATACTCGGCTACGGGCGCGAAGGGCAGAGCGCGGCCCATGCCTTGCTTGAGCGTCATCCCGATGCCGACTTGACAGTGCTGGTCGAGCGTGGCGAGCTGCCTGCGGGGCTGCCGGCCCGTTCCGGTCCCTTTGATGAACGCCTGCAGTCATTCGAAGTCTTGCTGCGATCTCCCGGCGTTCCGGTCGATCATCCGGCCCTGGTCGAATATCGTGCCGGTGGCGGGCAGATCGTCAACCCGGGTTCGATCTGGTTTGCCGAGCGAGCAGATGTGCCCGTGATCGGCGTGACCGGGTCCAAGGGCAAGAGCACCACGGCCTCGTTGCTGGCCCACCTGCTCGAGGCGGTGGGGCGAAAAGTCCTGCTGGCCGGCAATATTGGCGTGCCCCTGCTTGACCACCTGGACACTGATGCCGATGTGGTGGTGCTGGAATTGTCGAGCTATCAGCTCGCCGATATCGAGGGTCGACTGGAGCTGGGCCTGATGACCCGGCTGTTTCCCGAGCACCTGGACTGGCACGGCAGCCTGGCACACTATATCGACTGCAAGCTGCGCATTGCCAGGCTGCTCGAAGGGCGTGCGCTGCTGGTCAACGGGCGCGACCCGGAGCTGGTGCGGGCCACCAGCGGGATCGCCGGACGGGTCATTGGTAATCGCGCTCCCTGTGTCGAGCGCCGCAATGACGGACTGTTTCTGAACGCGGAGCATTTGATCGACTCTGCTGAACTGCCTCTGCTCGGGCGCCACAACCTCGATAACATGGCACTGGCTCTCCAGGCCGGCATCCTGATGGGCCTGCCTGTCGATGCTCTGGTGCCGGCCCTGGCCGATTTCCAGCCGCTGGCGCATCGACTCGAGCCGGTCGCTGAAGTCGGCGGGGTGCGCTGGATCAACGATTCCATCGCCACCAGCCCGCATGCAACCCTGGCCGCGCTGGAAGCGCTTGGCGACCGTCCCGTGACTTTGCTTGCCGGGGGCATGGCGCGACCGGCTGACTGGTCGGAGGTGATCGAGTGGTGTCGCCGGCATGGTTTGCAGGCGCTGGTGACGCTGCCCGACAATGGCGTGCAGATTGCCGGACAGTTCCGGCCCGTGCTGGAATCGCGCGGCATTGAACTGCATTGCGCCGGCACGATCGAGGAGGCTGTCGTTCAGGCACACGCGGTCAGTCGTGCCGGCAGCATCGTGCTGCTCTCTCCGGGCGCACCGAGTTTTCCCCATTTTCGAGATTTCGAAGAGCGCGGCCGGCGTTTCGCCGCCGCCGTTCAGGCCTTGCCCGAGTCCCCGCGCTGACGCTGAGTCAAATGGTTCGATCGACGGCGTGGCAGGCCAGGAATTCCAGCGCCTGGCGCTGAGGGGTGTCGGGAAGTATCGACAGGGCTTCGACGGCCCGCTGGGCCAGCCGGCGGCCCTCCGTCATGGCCTGCTCCAGTGCGCCCGTGGCTTCCATGATGTGTCGCACCTGCTCGAGTTGATCGCTGCCGCCGGCCTCGACCATCTGCTGCAGCCGCAGACTGTCTTCGCGATCGGCATCGCGCATGGCAAGGATCAGCGGCAGAGTGACCTTGCCTTCGGCCAGGTCGTCACCCACGTTCTTGCCCAGTTCGCCATCGCTTGAACGATAGTCGAGTACATCGTCGGTAATCTGGAACGCCTGGCCGAGGTACAGGCCATAATCGGCAAGACGTTCGCAGGACTTTTCGTCCAGGCCGCCGAGCACGCCGCCCAGTCGGGCACTGGCAGCAAACAGGCAAGCCGTCTTGTCAGAGATGACCTGGAAGTAGTCGTCCACGCCGAGCCCGGCATTGCCCATCTGCATCAGTTGCAGCACTTCGCCTTCGGCAATGGTGTTGGTGGTGTCGGCCAGGATCCGCATGATCTCCATGTTGTCGAGCTCGACCATCAACTGGAAGCTGCGCGAATAGAGGAAGTCGCCTACCAGTACCGAGGCGGCGTTGCCCCAGATGCGATGTGCGGTTTCCTTGCCGCGCCGGCGCGAGGATTCGTCAACGACATCGTCGTGCAGCAGGGTGGAGGTGTGAATGAACTCGATGATGGCGGCAAGCTGTACGTGATCGCGGCCGGCATAACCACTGGCGCGGGCTGCCAGCAGGTGGACCAACGGCCTGAGGCGCTTGCCGCCGCCGCCGATGATGTACTGCCCGATCTGGTTGACCAGCACGACATCCGATTTCAAACGTCGGGAAATCAGCCCATCCACCGCCCGGCGATCAGCCTCGGCAAGTTTGAGCACCTCGTCCAGGCTGGCCGGCGCGGTTGGCATCGAGATTGGATCCATGGCTGACAATTATACGGGTCGATTTCGCACGCGACGCGCGGGATTTTGCCGATAGCCGAAATTCCCGGCTATGCTAGACTGCTGCGCATTCCGTGGAACACGACACAAGGAGAGGCCGCAACCATGGCCCGAGGTATCAACAAGGCGATTCTCATAGGCAATCTGGGAGCTGATCCCGAGACCCGTCACACTGCCGGAGGCAATGCGGTCACCAATATCCGCATCGCGACATCAGAGAGCTGGCGCGACCGCCAGACCGGCCAGCAGCAGGAACGCACTGAATGGCACCGCGTTGTGCTGTTCGGCAAGCTTGGCGAGATTGCCGGAGAGTATCTGCGCAAGGGTTCCAAGGTCTATATCGAAGGCCGCATCCAGACCCGCAAGTGGCAGGGCCAGGACGGCCAGGACCGCTGGACCACAGAAATCGTTGCCAACGACATGCAGATGCTCGACAGCCGTGGTGGCAGTGCCCCCATGGGTGAGTCCAGTGGCAATTATCGTAGCCAGGAGAGCAGCTACAGCGGCCCGCCGGATGACAGCGGCGCCGGTCTCGAGGACGATATTCCGTTCTGACCGGATCGGACCGTGACTACATTACTCGTTACCGGCGGGGCCGGATTCATCGGTTCGAATTTCGTTCGTCATGCGCTCGAGACCCCGGACTGCCGGGTGATCAATCTCGACTTGCTGACCTACGCAGGCAATATGGAGTCCCTGCAAGGGTTGCCGGAAGACCGTCACGTCTTTGTTCAGGGCGACATTTGCAATGGGCCGCTGGTCAGACAGTTGCTCGAGGAGCACCGGCCCGACGCGATCGTGCATTTCGCGGCCGAAAGCCATGTCGACCGCTCCATTGACGATCCCGGAGCCTTCATCCGCACCAACGTGGTCGGTACCCAGACCCTGCTCGATGGCGCGCTGGATTACTGGCAGGGCGGTAACGATTCCTTTCGCTTCGTGCACGTGTCGACCGACGAGGTCTACGGCACGCTTTCTCCCGATGAGCCGGCTTTCTCCGAGACGCACCGTTACGCCCCCAACTCGCCGTATGCAGCGTCGAAGGCAGCCGCCGATCATCTGGCCCGCGCCTGGCACCGAACCTACGGCCTGCCGGTAACGATCACCAATTGTTCCAACAACTACGGACCGTTCCAGTTTCCGGAAAAACTCATTCCGCTGATGTTGATCAATGCCCTGGAGGGCGAACGCCTGCCCGTTTACGGCGATGGTCAGCAACGACGTGACTGGTTGTTCGTGACCGACCACTGTCGTGCCATCGAGCGGGTGCTTGAAGCCGGTGAACCGGGCCGGGTCTACAACATCGGCGGCAATGCCGAAATGGCCAACCTCGATGTCGTGCACCTGCTGTGCGACCTGCTCGACGAGCGCCAGCCGGCCGACCGGCCCCGGCGTGAGCTGATCGAATTCGTCACCGACCGCCCCGGCCATGACCGCCGCTACGCCGTCGATACCAGCCGCATTCAGAAGGAACTGGGCTGGACGCCATCGGTCGATTTCACACAAGGCCTGGCCCGGACCGTCGACTGGTACCTGGCCAACCGCGACTGGTGGCAACGCATCCGCGACGGCCGCTACCGCTCCGAGCGATTGGGTACGTCAAGGCTGGGATGATCAGGCGCAAGGTTCAAGGCTCAAGGACCAGGGACCAAACGACCAAACGACGAAACGACGAAACGACGAAACGACGAAACGACGAAACCAGCCAACGACCAAACGAATGAACCGAAAAGGCATCATCCTCGCCGGCGGCGCCGGCACAAGGCT
>SLIA01000294.1 GCA_007135935.1 Wenzhouxiangella sp. | reverse complement strand
GCGACATCTCTTCCCTGATCCGGCTCAAACGCAGCTGACTGGGTCAGTCGCCCGGCTCATTGACCCGTCGATGGACCTGCGGCGTTCCGGCAGTGCCGTAGTTGGCCCGCTGCGAGACGCCGTCATCCGACGGCAATGTGCCGTTGGTGTATTCCATGAAGGTCGTGACGATGGCCGGGCGACCGAGGTAGGCGCGTCCGGAGTTGGCGACCAGTGGCTCCAGATATTCCAGGCCGCCACCCGGCCGGTGACGCCACTCAAAGCCCAGTCGCACCAAGCCGGCATCCGGCAGCCGCTCGTCGAGCTGGACGTACTCGAGCGAACCAGGCACCTGGACCTGGTGTTCGATCCCGAACAGGCTGGAAGACTGTAATTCGCCGACATCGTCTTTGGTCTTGCTCAAGTCCACCAGATTGACCGAGCGGGTGTGATGGAGCCAGGCCGTAGACCCACTGAAGTACGGCGTCGGAAACGCTGGAGGCGGCATGACTGACGAAAGAAATGACCGTCCCGTGCGGTCGGTGACCAGCAGACCAGTATTCATCTCGGCAAACTGATGGTCTTCCGGGTAGTAGGCCATGGTCGGATAGGTCACCACCCATTCGCTACGGGCGTTCATCGCCGGGTCGATCTCGTAGGTATCGCGCACGTCGTGGACCATCAATGCCGCCGAGGCGGCGTCGATCGGATCGGCCCAGAAATCCTCGATGCACTGATCGGCCAGGCATACCACCGAGCGGGTTTGACCGTCCGGCGTGCCGGCATCGTGGGTCGAGGCCAGGTCGGGCAGGGCCGACCCCGGCGGCTCGTGCTGGGGAATATCACTGAAGTCCTTCAGCGCCGTGACCGGCACTTCGTAGAGGGTGCCGCGTGAGACATTGACGATCCGGGCCCGGGCCGCCAGGTGGCCGACGGGGGGGCGCAGCGAGTCGTCGTGATCGTCGGCGGGGGCATCCCACAGGTCGATCAACGCATCGCAGTCCGGCGCCTCGTGGGGCGGAGGGAGAAGGGGCTCACCCAACCGCCCCATATCGACGATCTCCAGCGAACCGAACTCGAAATCCAGGCTGATCTCATCAACCGCTTCCATGCCGTCCGGCCCCTCGACCAACGTGCAACCGCTCCAGTCGCCCTTCAGCCGGGCCACGCCATCGGCCCGGGAAAGCACCGCCGCCCAGGTGCCGCGTCGCTCAGGATAGAGATTGGCCGCCTGCCGCGGCACGCCGTCGCGATCGAGCACCCGCAGCTTCAGCGCCCGGATACCACCGCCCGGGCGCTCCAGCTCACTGACCTCGATCAGGGTCTCGTATTCGTCAGTGGCAATCGCCACCGGCACGATCAGATACTGGCCCTTTCCGTCATCGGCACGCTGAATGGCGAACGCGCTGGTCGCCATGGATAGTCCGGTCGCGATCCCCAAGACCACAGCTGCTCGAAAAAAACAGTCCGCTGCATTCATAAATCCTCCCTCCGAGAAACAATCATCAGGGCTTTTTCCTCAACCCGAGGAAACTGTCTGGAATAGAAGCCCAATTAGCCGCATGGCCCACGAGCATACTCATTTGCCCCCGAAAGCGACACCGGATAACGAATTCCAGTATGCTTTCCGGCTGACCCGAAGACGCCTGCAGGGCGCGGTCCCAAAGTCAAACCTGTCGCCGCCGCAGCCCGAAGGCCTGAGGTTCGACGCCAAACAAGGGCCATCGGATCAGGCAACCCGACAACCGTTCAGGAGGATCCATGCTTAGGAAATTATTACTGCTGGCCAGTGCGCTGCTCTGGCTCAGTCAATCCATGGCCGCAACCGCTCCTTTGAGTTTCGACGGCTCACTGACACCTTTGGACCAGGTGCCGGTGGTGGAGTTGGCCCCCGTCGATCGCGATCAACTGCTCGCCGAGGACGCCGAGCGCGAAACCCGGCCGGGCGTCGCTCCCCGCTTTGCCGTGCCGCACCCGGTCGCCATCCACCCCCGTTCCCACGGCCTCTGGGAGCAGGCACCGGATGGCGGCGAGATCTGGCGCCATCGAATTCATGCCCGCGGAGCCCGTTCCATCAATCTGGCTTTCGACCAGTTCCATCTGCCCGACGGCGCGGCCCTGCACCTGGTGTCCGAGGACGGCAAACGCCGCATCCGGCCCTTCACGGCCGATGACAACAAGCCACGGCGGGAACTCTGGACCCCGGTCATCGAAGGTGAGACCCTGGTCATTGAGCTGCACCTGCCTTCAGGGCAGCGCGATCAGGCCGCACTCGCGCTGAGCTCGATCAACTACGGGTATCGGGGGTTCTTCGAACCGGCCAGCGAGCGTTCGGGGTCGTGCAATGTCGACGTGGTCTGCCCGGAGGGCGACGACTGGCAGCACCAGATTTCCTCGGTTGCTGTCATTTCCACCGGTGGCAGCACCTTCTGCACCGGTTTCATGGTCAACAATGTCGAATTCGACGGAACGCCCTACTTCATGACCGCCGACCATTGCGGTATCGGCTCCGGGAACGCCGCATCCCTGGTGACCTACTGGAACTTCGAAAACTCGTACTGCCGTGAGCCCGGCACGCCCGACTCCGGAGGCGTGGGTGACGGCACTCTCGACCAGTTCAATACCGGCTCGACCTTCCGCGCCTCGGGCAGCGCGTCCGACTTTACCCTGGTCGAGCTCGATGATCAGCCCGATCCCGACTGGGAAGTCACCTACGCTGGCTGGGACGCCCGCGACCAGGCCACCGACTGGGCCATTGCCGTGCACCACCCCAGTACCAACGAGAAGCGCATCAGCTTCGAGTACGACCCGACCACGATCACCGACTACCTCAGCGACACAACGGACCCCAACCAGACCCACATCCGTGTGGAAGACTGGGATGTCGGCACGACCGAACCGGGTTCATCCGGCTCACCGCTGTTCAGTCCGGAAGGGCGCGTGATCGGCCAGTTGCATGGCGGTTACGCAGCCTGCAGCAACAACGACCCGGACTGGTACGGGCGCATCGCCCATTCCTGGGACGCCGGCACATCGGCCAGCGGCAGACTGCGTGACTGGCTCGATCCAAACGACAGCGGCACGCTGTTCATCAACGGACTGGGTGTCGAAGGCTTCGAACTGGAAGCCACACCGCAATCCCTGGCCCAATGCGGTTTTGACGACATCGATCTGGCCATCGACGTGACCCCAAGCGGTGAGTTCGACGATCCCGTCACGCTGTCGACGGCGAACATGCCAGCCGGGGTGAGCAGCATTTTCTCCACCAACCCGTTGACACCGCCCGGCAGCACCGTGCTGACGCTGGCTGACCTGGACCAGGCCGGCATCGGCAGCTTCCAGTTCGATATCGCCGGTGCCGGTGGTGATCACGAGCAATCGGTCAGCATCATGATCTCGCTCAACGATGACGCTCCCGGCGTAGCTGACATCACCTACCCGCAGGATGGCGCAGTCGGCGTGCCCACCACACCCGAAATCACCTGGGAGCCTGCCGAGCAGGGCTTTGACTACGTGCTCGAGATCGCCGCCGACGTGGATTTCACCCAGGTGGTCTACACCGCCTCGACTCAGTCCACCGCCCATGAAGTGTCGGATGCACTCGACACCAGCACTACGTACTACCTGCGCGTAGCCAGCCTCAACGACTGTGGCACGGGCGAATGGTCGTCCACCGCCGCCTTCTCCACCGAGGCCCTGCCCGGAGACTGTCCGGTCGGCACCGAGATCAACAGCCTGCTGACCGAGGATTTCGTGGGTGGTCAGCTTCCCGACGACTGGAACACTGACGGTTCCTCCGGAGCGACCACCTGGGTGGTTTCGACCGACCAGAGTCACAGCGGCGACCATGCCGTGTTTGCCGAAAACATCAGCTCGGTCAGCGACCAGCGCCTGGCAACCCCGGAAGTCAGTCTGCCTGAGGACGCGACCTCGCTGTTCCTGACCTTCCAGAACTGGCAGCACATCGAGTCGTCCGGCAGCAGCTGCTGGGACGGCGGCTTGCTGGAAGTCTCGACCGATGGCGGTTCGAGCTGGAACCAGGTGACCGACGACGCCATCCAAGTGCGTGAATACGATGGCACGATCGGCACCGGCTTCGACAATCCGCTCGACGGCATGCCCGGATGGTGCGGCGACCCGCGCGACGAGTGGGAACGATACTCGGTCGACCTGGCCCAGTGGGCCGGGGAGAGCGTGCGCTTCCGTTTCCGTTTCGGCACCGATTCCTCGGTATCGCGGGTTGGCTGGTATGTCGATTCCGTCGAGGTCAAGGCCTGCACCCTGCCTCTCGACCCGATCATCCATCAGGATCGGTTCGAATCAGGCGAGTGATATTCCTGCAAGGCAGGAGCACGAAAAAGGCCGGGCACTGCCCGGCCTTTTTCGGTCCGGCCGACCGATCCGGCCATGCCGCCGAGTCAGTCCCGTCGCCGTTTTTCCGCCCGGGCCGCCTTGTCGCGCAACTGGTTGAAGTAGGCCAGCTTCTCCTTGGCCATGACCCCGCCGAGCAGCACCAGGGCGACCAGGTTGGGTGCGGCCATCAGGCCGTTGAAGGTATCGGCGATATCCCAGATCAGCTCCAGCGCACCCACCGAACCGAGAAACACGAACACCAGGAACAGGACCCGGTAGGGCATCACGACGCGCCGGCCGAAAAGATACTCCCAGCTCTTCTCCCCGTAGAAGTTCCAAGTCAGCATGGTGGTGTAGGCGAAGAAGATGATGGCGATCAGCACCACGTAGCCGCCCAGGCCCGGCAAGCCCTGGGTGAAGGCCTGACTGGTAAGCACGGCACCGGTGACGACCTCGCCGGACTCGTCGGTCGTGCCCAGCACGCCGGTGACCAGGATGACCAGGGCGGTCATGGTGCAGACCACCAGCGTGTCGATGAACACTTCCCAAACCCCCCAGAAACCCTGCCGGAACGGCTGGTTGCGAGCCTGGGCGTGAACGATGGATGCCGAGCCCAGCCCGGCCTCGTTGGAAAAGATGCCGCGGGCAATGCCGTAGCGCACCGCCATGGCAACCGAAGCGCCGGCAAACCCACCAACCGCCGAGGCCGGCTGGAAGGCATGCTGCACGATCAAGGTCAGCGCGCCCCAGACTTCGGTAATGTGGATGGCCAGAATGCCCAGCGAGCCGACGAGGTACGCGACCGCCATCACCGGCACGATTTTTTCGGCGGTGACGGCAATCCGGCTGATACCGCCCAGTGTGACGGCCCCGACCAGGAACACCAGCACGATGCCGGTCAGCCAGGTGGGAATGCCGAATCCGGTCGCGGCCGACTGCGCCAGGGTGTTGGACTGGACCATGTTGCCAATGCCGAATGCGGCCAGCCCGGCGAAGAAGGCGTAGAGCACGGCCAGCCACTTCCACTGGCTGCCCAGCCCCTTCTCGATGTAGTAGAACACGCCGCCGGAGACATGGCCGTCGGCATCGACGTGGCGGTACTTCAGGCCCAGGGTGGCCTCGGCCATCTTGGTGGCCATGCCGACCAGGGCAACCATCCACATCCAGAAGACGGCGCCGGGACCGCCGAGCACGATGGCCGTGGCCACGCCGGCGATATTGCCCACGCCGATGGTCGCCGCCATCGCCGAGGTAACCGCCTGGAACGGCGTGATCGTGCCTTCCTCGGTGTTCGCGCCGCGGCGGAACACCTGGCCGAAGCTGTGCTTCCAGGCATGGCCGAGGTGGCGAAACTGGAAAAAGCCCAGACGAATGGTCAGGTAGATGCCGGTACCCACCAGCAGAATCATGAACGGCGGTCCCCAGACGATGCCGTTGAGCCAATTGTTGGCGGCGATGATGAGATCGAGCATGGGCGGAATCCCTCGGTTGTTATTGGTGCCTGCGGCTGGATGGCCACCGGAGGCACTAGCCTATCCGAAACCGACCATCGAGGCATAGCCCGGGCATGGCCCGGTGTGCGGCATCACCCGCCGCTGAGCACCATGGCCTCGTGGCCGTTGTCCTGCAGTCGCCGCCTGGCGCTGTTGGCTTCGCGGGCGTTGTCGAAGGGCCCGACCCGCACCCGGTGCCAGGTCACCTCGTTGACGGTCACCTCCTGCACCCGCGCTTCCAGGCCCAGCAGGGTCAGTTCCGCCCTCAGTCCTTCGGCATCGCCAGCCGAGCGGAACGAACCGACCTGCAACAGGTAAGCGTCCTGCTCGGCCGGTTCGGGACGTTCGCGTGCGCGCTCCTCGAATTCTTCCTGCGGCACGACCACCTCGATCTCGGGCAGCACCGTGAAGAAGTCGTACTGGCGACTGCGCTCGGTTTCGCCGGGCTCGGCTATGGCCGGTTCGTCATGACCGGCGGGCAGCCCCGGCGGCGTCTCGCTGCCGCTGGGCAGGTAACCGCCAATCCAGGCCAGGGTGGCCACGCCCAGACCGCAGATCACGCCCACCCCGAACAGCATCAGACCGTTGAGCGCGGATGCCCCGCCTCCTCTTCTTGCCTGACGCCTGGCCATCTACATCTCCCTCGGTGCCGACACGCCGATCAGCTTCAGGCCGTTGCGCAGCACCTGGCCGACGGCAGCGACCAGGTTGAGTCGCGCATTGCGCAGGTCGTCGTCGTCGACCAGGAACACGCTGGCGTTGTAATAGGTATGGAAGCGCGAGGCGAGTTCATGCAGAAAATGCGCGAGGATATGCGGGCAGCGCTGGCGGGCAGCGCTCTCGATCACTTCCGGGTAGCGCCCCACGGCACGCAGCAGATCCTGCTCGTGATCGCTGTCGAGCCGCTCGATGCTGGCCTCGCCAATGGCCTGGTTGTGGCGCTGACCGCGGCTGTCGAGTTCGCGGAAGACGCTGGAGATGCGCGCGTGGGCGTACTGGATGTAGTAGACCGGGTTCTCGTTGGCCCGCGACTTGGCCAGGTCCAGATCGAAATCGAGGTGCTGCTCGTGCGAGCGCATGACGTAGAAGTAGCGCGCCGCGTCGTTGCCGACCTCCTCGCGCAACTCGCGCAGGGTGACGAAACTGCCCGAACGCGTCGACATCTGTACCTTGCGACCGGCGCGATAGAGCACGGCAAACTGCACCAGCTGGAATTCGAGGCGGTCGGGGTTCTCGTCGAGCCCGCGCGCGGCCGCCTTCAGCCGCGGCACGTAACCGTGGTGGTCGGCGCCGAAGATATACAGCGAGGTGCCGCCGCAGCGATCGAGCTTGTCGAGCAGGTAGGCCACGTCGGAGGCGAAGTAGGTGGTGCGGCCATCGTCGCGCACGACCACGCGGTCCTTGTCGTCGCCCAACTCGGTGGCGCGAAACCACTTCGCGCCGTCCCTTTCGTAGATCCAGCCCTGCTTGTCGAGACGCTCGATGGCACGGGCCAGGGCACCGCTTTGCTCCAGGCTGCGCTCGGAATACCACTGATCGAACTCGACACCGAACTCCGAGAGGTCGTCGCGAATGTCGTCGAGCATGATTTCCAGGGCAATGCCGAAGCAGGCCTCGTAACCGGCCTCGCCGAGCAGCTCGCGGGCGCGCCGGATTAGGGCATCGATATGCCGCTCCGGATCGCCGCCGTCGGTTTCATCCGGGGGCAGATCGTCGAGCACGGCCGAGCGGGTGTGCCTGAGCTCGTCACCATGGCGCTTGCGCACCTCGCGCGCGATATCGTAGATATAGTCGCCACGGTAACCGTTGTCGGGGAAGCGGACCGATTCGCCGCTCAGCTCCAGGTAACGCACCCACACCGACACCGCGAGGATATCCATCTGCCGGCCATGGTCGTTGACATAGTATTCCCGGTGCACGCGGTGACCGGCGGCCTCGAGAATGGCACTCAGGCTGGCCCCGTAGGCCGCGCCGCGGCCGTGACCGACGTGCAGCGGACCGGTGGGGTTGGCGCTGACGAACTCCGCCAGCACCTCGCCGCGGGTGCCGGGCGGCTCGCAACCGTAAGCATCGCCGTCGGCAAGCACCGAGCGCAGCACGACCCGGAAGTAATGGGTGCTGGCAAAGAAATTCAGAAACCCCGGCCCGGCGATTTCGACCCGTTCGACGCGTTTGGAGGCCGGCAGCCGCTCGACGATGCGCTCGGCCAGGGCACGTGGATTCATGCGGGCAGCCTTGGCCAGGCGCATGGCCACGTTGCAGGCGTAGTCGCCGTGGGCCCGATCCCGGGTGCTCTCGACCTCGAACTGCGGCTTGAGCTCGGCGGGCAACTGGCCTTCGCGCTTGAGATAACCCAGCGCCTGGCTGATCAATTCCTCGATATGGGCACGCATGTTTTGCCAATGGAACGAAACAGCGGGTATTGTAACGGCGACAGGCCTTCCAGCGAGCGACTGGTTATCCACACAAGCTGTGGATAACTGTGTGAACAGACTTGGGAAGACCGGGCTGAACGCCCGCCGCCGTTGGCGCGCGAGCAAATTGAGCAGAATCTGCCACCCCGGCCAGGCCTTGAAAAACAATCAGTTACGAGCTCTATCTCTGTGAAAGCTGGCGCTCGGCACGCTAAAGGGCTGTTTCACCGTTGGCGGGCGAGGATGTGAATAACATGCCACGGCAAGGATGATCAAGATGCATATCAGAGAATTTCAGCAGCACCAGCCGCAGCTTGGCCAACGGGTCTGGATCGACCCGGCGGCCGTGGTCATCGGACGCGTCACGCTCGGCGACGACGTCTCGATCTGGCCGGGCGCGGTATTGCGCGGCGACGTCAATTACATCGAGGTGGGTGCGCGCACCAACATCCAGGACGGCACCATCTGTCATGTCACCCACGACGGACCCTACACGCCCGGGGGCGAGCCACTGGTACTGGGCGAGGACATCACGGTGGGGCACGGCGCCATCCTGCATGCCTGCCGCATCGGCAACCGCTGCCTGGTCGGCATGGGGGCGACGGTGCTCGATGGCGCGATCATCGAAGACGATGTCATGCTGGCTGCCGGCAGCCTGGTCAGCCCCGGCAAGCGGCTGGAAGCGGGCTGGCTCTACCGCGGCCAGCCGGCCCGACCGGCCCGGGAGCTGACCGAGCGAGAACTCGAGATGCTGCGCTACTCCGCCGCCAACTACGTGCGTCTCAAGGACGAATACTTGAAGTAGGCGCAAGGAACAAGGTACAAGGAAAACCATCAACAAATCCTTGAGCCTTGAGCCTTGTCAGAATCCGCTCAGCACCCAGGCCGAGGAATGGTGCTGGAGAATCGTCCACTCGCCGTCGGGTTGGCCGAACACGAAGGTGAAACGCGTGCGCGCCTTGATCTCGTCGTTGTCGGGCTTGTCCTGCCAGCGGAAAATGTAATGCCCGGCCGCCAGGCACAGATCGCCGTGGAATCGCAGGCGCAGGTTGCCGATGGATGCGCCGATGCGGTGGCGGTCCAGGAACTGCTGGAAGTAGTCCAGCACCTCGACCGGCTCATCGCGCACATGCGTGGCCAGCGTGCCCCAGAACTGGGCGGTGGGATGGTAAAGCGCGGCGACTCCCTCGGCGTCCTTGTTGCCGACCCGGGAAACCCACTCATCGAGCAATTCGCGTACGGCGATTTCCTGTTTGTCCATGATTGCCTTAAACTCACCAGGTTCGTTTGATCATTGTATCGCCAAGGAGAGGGATTCATGACCGACATTCCGGTCATCGGGGCCAACGGCCTGAACATGCCGGCGCTGGGCTTTGGCACTTTCGAGCTCGCCGAGGAGACGGTCGATCGCATCCTCCCCGATGCCATCGAACTCGGCTACCGGCACATCGACACGGCCCAGATCTACCGCAACGAGGCCGCCGTCGGACGGGCGGTGGCCGGCTCGGGCATCGAACGTTCCGAGTTTTTTCTGACCACCAAGGTCTGGGTCGACCGCTATACGCCCGAAGACCTGATCGCCTCGGTGCGGGGCAGTCTGGAACGACTCGAGACCGATTACGTGGATCTGCTGCTGCTGCACTGGCCGCTGTTTGGCGGGCGCGGCATGAACCCGACGCTGGACGCGCTGATGCACGCGCGGCGCGAGGGACTGGCGCGTCATATCGGCATCAGCAACTTCAATATCGCCCAGACCGAGCAGGCCGTGGCCTTCTGTGGCGAAGGGCAACTGGCCACCAACCAGGTCGAGTACCACGTCTACCTGGGCCAGGAACGTCTGCGGCGGGTGCTGGCACAGTACAACCTGGTGCTGACCGCCTACATGCCGCTGGCCAAGGCCCGCACGGTCAACGACCCGGTGCTCTGGCAGATCGGCGAGCAGTACGGCAAGACCGCTGCCCAGGTGGCGCTGCGCTGGCTGGTGGAACAGGACCGGGTGGCGGCCATCCCGGCCACATCCAACCCGCACCACGCCGCGGCCAATATCGATATCTTCGACTTCAGCCTCAGCCGGGCCGATCAGGAGCAGATCGCCGGGCTCGACAAGAAGCGGCGCATCTGCAAACCCGAGGGGCTCTCGCCGGCCTGGGACGACTGATCCGGCCAGCGGGCCGCGGTGCGGCCTACTCGATGTAGACCCCGTGGGCATGCAGGCGATAGCGAGCGGCCGGATCGTCGGCGGTCGAATCGTCCTCCTCGTCTTCCAGCCGCTCGAGCACGCCATGCGCCCGCGCCATGCTGCGGGCATCCGCCGGCATCTCGAAGGCGTGATCCAGCGTCTGGATGCGCAGCATGTGGCCGTCCTCCTCCAGCACGGCCCAGCAGCCGCGATGGGTGCAGACAT
>SLIA01000127.1 GCA_007135935.1 Wenzhouxiangella sp. | reverse complement strand
GGTGGCGCAGGTCTAACAGGGTGTAGTGGGTAGAAGTCCACTTGGGCTGGTAGAAGCCGCGACCCCAGTGGCCGTCTGGGTTGCGGGCAGCCAGGAAGCGTGCGCCCCAGCCCTCGCTGGCGATGCGCGCCTGCAGCTCGGGACGGTCAACATCCAGCAGGTCACGGTGGACCTGGTACTGGATGGCGACATCGCCTTCCAGCAGCCAGTTGAGGGTGAAATCTGATATCTGCATGGTTTTTGTTGGGCATAATGTGAATGCCTGCCCTGAGCGTCTCTTGCGTGAGCGTCATCCAGCCAACCACATGGTTGATGGGGTCAAATTCAGACTGCTCCCGGAAAGTTGTGTCCTAATTGGCGTTGGCACTTAGGCAGCAAGCAAGCCTCTTAATGTTCTAAAAAGTGCTTAATTTCTTCATTCATGTTCAGGTAACCCAAGGCGGTTTTTTGAATCATTTTATTCATGAGAAGAACAATTGGTCCCTGGAATTTTTCTATCTGCCTGAATCTTGTGGTGTCCTCATCGATCTTCTCAATTAAAAATTCATGTATTCCTTTGTAGACGAATAGCAAAAATCCGCCGCCCCAAGAGATTTTTTGATGCTTTTTGATTTCGTACACGATGGGTTCAAAAATCATTTCTTTCATCCCTGGGGAAATGACCTTTATCTTCAGGGTATTGCCTACGGCTAAGCTGCCTTCAACCATTGGGATAAACGAGTTCCACTTCTCCCAAGATTGGACATCGACAAGGGCATCCCACACATCAGACACAGGTACGTTGATCTCAATCCAGGATTCTAAAATTCTGGTCAATCCGGATGTTTTCAAGACGATTTTTCTGTGGCCGTTTTGGCTTAAATCAACCGTTTTTGACGGCAAGGTCTTGGCGATCTTTCTTTGAAGGAAAAGAAGTGGGTCTTACTGAGAAGTACTCCATTTATTGTTGTGTAGCGATATAAAAATCCAGTGGAAGCCTCAATTTCAGGATAAGTTAATTGTACATTGATTTCACTAGGATAGAAACGAAAGATGGGTACTGGTTTTGTGGGGTGGGGTATGCCTTTCCCCTCGCTTGATAGATACCATCTTTAAGCAGTCAATTGAGTATGGCGTTGGGGATTAGCAAGAGAACGAGGTTCCTTTTGTTGAGAATGGCGCAGGGATCAGTTTTCCCCAATTATGATCTGGAGAGAAATATACCGAGTGTGGTGGACCATTGTATCCTGCAACCCGATCTTCGGAGAAGGGTTCTCTCAGGACTTAGCTCAGAGTGAAAGCCCAGGGTTTCATCCGCCAAATTCGCAGGATTTAACAGCAAAGTTTGTTTGCTTGCCTGGCTAAGTTTTCACACACAGCTAACTTATCCAACCAACAAGCTGGCTTAGAGGCTGGTGATAAAATCCTTCAAGATTTTGTTGAAGAATTCAGGATTGTCCTGGTTGGCATTATGCCCGGCATTGGGTATTTCATGATAGACACTTCCGGGGACCGATTCATGCCACTGCCTGTTGCCCTTGATCAAGGATTTTGGCATCTCATGCTCGCCGTGGGTGATCATTATGGGTTGTCCCGGCGCTTCAGGTACGGGAAGCTCGCAGGCATCCAATTGCCCGTCAAGCATTAGCAGGAATTGGTCCTTGCCCATCGCATGCAGTGATTCTTTGAAGAATGCCCGAGCATCCTCGGTGGTGGTTTTCTCATTGGCGGTGCGTTTGAATAACAGGTTCTCAGGAAATAACCGGCTGACCGGCATCAATGCTTTGAACATGAACAACTCCATCGGGTTCATCGGCACGTCGATGGGCAGCCCCCCAATATGGACGAGTGCCCTGATGCGGTCTGGGTGTTTTAGGGCAGCATGCTGGTTGACATAAACCCCCAGTGACTGCCCGACGGCGATGGTTTTTTCAATGCCGACTTCATCCATGATGCCAAACAGGATATCGGCCATGAGGATCACATCCAGGTTCTTTTTAAGCGGGGCTGACTGGCCGTGGCCCTGCATGTCCCATGTTATGACCAGGTAATCGTCCTTGAAATCGGCCACCTGGGTGTCGTACATCCCGCTGTGTAAACCGCCCCCATGGGTAAACACGATGGCCGGCTTATCTTTCGAGCCGTGGACCTGGTAAAAGATTGGTCCAACCGGGCTTTCGTAGTTCATATTTTCTCTCCCTTCAAGAGCTGTTTGATGGAGGCAACCTATGATATAGATTGAGTCCTCTTTTATTTTTTAGCTAAGATGGGATCGTTCCATGCAATTTTCAATGCTAACCAACCCCACCGTGATTGAACACTAATTAATTGTACTGAAGGGGGATATTGAAACCAAAATATCCGGTAGGGCAGGGTGCGCTTGCCTGCCCTGAGCGTATCTTGCGTGAGGGTCACCACGCCAACCAGAACCAGTGCTGCGACCTATAGGGGGGTCAGCATGGGGGACTGACGGTATTGGATTTTGTGAAGGAAGGTGGCTGAATGCGTCTTAAGCATTCAGGAGGCTGTTGACAAGGTCTGCAATGACGGCATCCTCATTGCCCGAGCTGCTGGTGATGTCATGTACAGATAAATAGCCTGAGCGATCTTTAACAAGGCTGCCGATTGAATTGACCACCAGGTGGACCTTGTCCCTGGGGAACTGATTTAACAATGCCTTCAACGCTGGCGCTAACCCGCCCGC
>SLIA01000104.1 GCA_007135935.1 Wenzhouxiangella sp. | reverse complement strand
TCGGTGTTTTCCAGGATGCCGGCCTCGTCGGCCGTCCACACCGTGGCATTGCGGATCAGCACGTGGTCGGGCTGCTCCGGCTCGGGGCTGTTCCAGGCCTCGATGTCGTGGGCACCGGCCAGTCCCGGACCCAGGGCCACGGCCATGGTCAGTGCAAACAGTTTCGTCATCTTCATGCCGAATCCTCCTGGTCGGGGTCGCCGGTGCGGCGACCGCGAACATTGAAATCACCTTGCGGGCTGGAGCCGGCGCCCCGGCCACGATCATCCTCGATGTCCATGTACAGGGTGAACGAACCCGGCATGCCCAGGCGCGAACCGTCGATGCGGATATCCAGACGGCTGCCCGACACCCGTGCTTCCGACAGCGGCAGGCTGGTGCCCATGATGGTCATGCTGCCCGACAGGGTCGGCGCCTCGCCGCGGAGGCTGAGAGAGGCATCGATACTGCCCATGCCCGAGACCAGCAACTCGATTTCCCATTCACCGGCCGGTTCGACTTCCGGCGGCTCCATCTCGCGCAGCAGGTGACGCTTGCCGTCGACCCAGACTTCGCGAATCGATGGAGAAGCCACGAACAGGTCGTCCTCGACCAGCAGGAAATTGGCGATGTATCCGGCCTGCAAGCGGCCGGCGCGGTCGGAAAGCCCCACCACTTCGGCGGCCTCGGTCGTCAGGGCGGCCAGGGCGCGATCGGCATCCAGTCCACGCTCGATGGCCTTCTCCAGATGCTCGAACAGGTTGCCCGGCGAGCCGTGCGGATGCGTGGTCAGCAGCACGCTCAGCCCCGAGTCCATCACCCGCTGCGGATTCTCCGGCGCATTGTGCCAGTGCCTGAGTTCCTGCAGACCGACCTCGCGCTCGGCATCTTCCTCCACATCCGGCTCGCCCGGAAAGTCCAGCGGCAGGATCTGTCCCAGGCCGCTGGCGGCCAGGCTGTCCAGACGCTGATATTCGCTGCCATGGCCTACCATCCAGGCCGACAGGCCGAATTCCTCGACAACACCGGCGATACGCAGGCTGTCGAGCATGTCGGCGGCCTCGAACACCACCGGAACGTCGCCGGCCAGCACGGCTTCCAGTGGCTCGATGCCTTCAAGAAATTCCGGGCGGCGCTGGCCCGGATTGTCCTGCCAGACCGAACGCGCCTCGGTCTGCCACTGCGCATCCATGAACGTCTGACGCAACAGCGTCATGGACCCCATCAGCGAACTGGGAAACTGGCGAGCGGACATGCGGGCATGGAGCGAGATGTGCTGGAACAGCTCCGGCTCGACGACATTGGCCCCGAAACTGCCCTCGCCCAGGTTGACCAGGGCACTACGGCCCCGCACCAGCCCCTGCTCGGGTGCCAGCACGGCCATGGTGAAGCCCGAGTTGCGAAGCGACTCGACCCGGTCTACCGGCCAGTGTTTCGAAGTCATCTTGCGACCGGGCGTGATCAGGGGGTGCGGATATTTTCCGGGACGGTGGGTGACCTTCTCACCGTTGTCGTCATCGTCGTCGTCCCGATCGCTGGCAAAAGCGACCGGAACGTACGGATCGATCAGACCGGGATAGAGCGTCAGATCCGCTTCCTCCGGATCGTATTCGAATACGGTGGCATCGGCCGGCACATCGACTTCGGAGCCGACCGCCTCGATCACGCCATCGCGCACCACCAGCGTGCCGGATTCGATGACGTCTCCCGGTGAGGTGACGATGCGCACGCCGGTAATGGCGAACACATCGGTGGCCGGCTGGCGCAGCACCGGCTCGGCCGCCAGTGCCTGACCAAGCCCCGCGGCCAGAAGTAGAAGGACAATTATTCTGTACAAGACACCGCTCCAGAATCAAAACGACCCCGGATTCTAACCGCCCCCTGTCAGCGTTGCATGGGTCGATGGTCATGACACAAGCTTTCGGCAATGCGAAAAAGCGGGTAACAGGTCACGGATTTTGCTAGATTAGACCCAGCTTTAATTCAAAGCGAGGGACAAGGCGGCAGCATGCGAGCGCGAACCGCAAGACTGACGGTCTGGCTACTGGCCCTGGTGCCGGTGCTGTTCGTGCTGATGGGATTCGGGCTGTCCGACCTGGCCTCGCCCGCCGCGACTCTCAATACCCTGGGCAGGCTGACCGGTGTCGCCGGACTGGCCCTGTTGCTGCTGGCCGCCGCGCTCAGCGCCAGGGTGCCGGGCTTCGATCAGTCCTTCGGCGGCCTGACCCGGTTGTGGCACACCCATCACCTGCTCGGCGCCTGGTCGCTGATCCTGTTGTTGCTGCATCCCGTCCTGCTGGCGCTGTCGGCTGCCGCCCATGGCACCGACACCGCATTCCGCACCCTGTTTCCGCCGCTGTCGGATATCGCCACCTGGTCGGGCTGGCTGGCGCTGATCCTGATGATGATCTTTCTCGCCCCGAGCTTTCACTTCTTCGGACGGCCGGATTACGAGCGCTGGAAGCTCGTGCACCGTCTGTCCGGGCCGGCTGTCATCCTGGCCCTGGTCCATACCTTCTATTTCTCGCGCACCATGCCGGGCTGGACCGATGTAGCCGTCTGGACCTTGTTCGCCGGGCTGGCGGTGGGAGCTGTGGCCTGGCGCTTCGTGTTCTCGAGGCGCATCGGCCGTCTGACCTACCGGGTCAGCGACGTCGAGCATCCGGCCAACAACATCGTCGAACTCACGCTCGAACCCGGCAAGCGCACCCTGCAGTACCAGGCCGGCAACTTCGTCTACCTGGCCCCCTTCGACCGCGAACTCGCTGACGGCTACGCCGAGGAACATCCCTACACCCTGTCCTCGTCGCCGCGCGAGCCCGGGCTGCGCATTGCCATCAAGGACCTGGGTGACGCCAGCCGCGCCATCCAGGACATCCGCGTCGGATCGAAGGTCACCGTCGAAGGCCCCTATGGCCGATTCTTCAAGAGCCCGGATCGAATCGAAACCCCGGAGCTGTGGGTTGCCGGCGGCATCGGCATCACCCCGTTCCTGGCCCGCATGCGCCACCTCAAGGCCCTGGAAGAACCGGCCGACGCCTACCTGGTGTTCTGCGTTCAGGACGAGGCGCGCGCCATCTTCCTGGAAGAACTGACCGAGCTTGCCGACGCACTGCCGGATTTTCATCTGCACATGCACTACTTCTACCAGGAAGGGCCGGTCAGCCTGCAATACCTCGAGTCGGCCTGCCCCGACTTTTCCGAGCGCGAGATCTACATCTGCGGCCCGACGCCGCTCAATCACCTGATCCAGCGACATGCCCGTGCCGCGGGCGTGCCGCTGGCCAGAATTCATACCGAGGAGTTCGAACTGCTATGAAGAAGCTCACCTACACCCTGTTCGTCGCCTTCTGGGCATCCGTGCTGACCATTGCCGGACTGCATGCGATGGACAAGAAAGATGCGGAGAAGGCCAACGGTGACGAGTTGCCGGCCTACACCTGGGACGAAATCGAGCAACATGATTCACTCGACAGTTGCTGGAAAGTCATCGAGGGCAAGGTCTATGATTTCACCGACTACATCCCCGACCACCCCACCCCGCCCTCGGTCATGGAGCAATGGTGCGGCAAGGAATCCACCGAAGCCATGCGCACCAAGGGCTACGGCCGCGACCACTCGCCGGCGGCCTGGGCGATGATCGACGACTACCTGGTCGGGACGGTGGCGGAAGAATAGTCGTCAAGCCGGGGATGCAACCCCGGCCTACGGGTAGCGAGTCGATGGATACCAGACAACGGGTTGGGCTGTAGGCCGGCGTTGCATCGCCGGCAGACAACGGTCATCGAATTCCCGTTCCGATGACAGGTGGCAGGCAGCGAAGGAACAGCTGGCACAGGAAAACGAAACATGCGCAAAACGCTGAGTGTATTGACGATATCCTTGGGCCTCCTGGCCTCGATGACCACTTCGGCCGAAGAGGTCTATATCGATGTGCCCGGTCATGTCGCCAACTGCCTGCGCTGTCACGACGGCGGCGACAAGCATCCGGTGCTGGAGATCTTCGCCTCGCCGCATGCCGTGCTGGCCGATCCGCATACCCGGTTCGCCGAAGACGGCTGCGCGGCCTGTCACGGCGAGAGCATCGATCACTCGCGCCTGCCCGCACCGGCCGGCGGCGAGCCGGCCGAGATTGCCTTTCGCGGCCCGCATCGCTCCGACACCGAAACCCTCAACAAGACCTGCATGAACTGCCATGCCGGCGCCGACATGATGCACTGGCACGGCAGCGACCATGACTTCAAGGGCATGGCCTGCGTGGACTGCCACACCATCCACACCCGCGCCGACCCGGCCATGGATCACCGCGGTCAGATCGAGAATTGCACCAGCTGCCACACCAAGCAGCACGCCGAGATACATCGCGCCTTCGCCCACCCGGTACGCGAGGGCCAGGTCACCTGCACCGACTGCCACAACCCGCATGGCGGCGTCGGCCCGTCCGACCTCAAGACCATGACGGTCAACGAAAACTGCTATAGCTGCCACGCGGAAAAACGCGGCCCCTTCCTGTGGGAACACCAGCCGGTGCGCGAGGACTGCACCCAATGCCACCAGCCGCACGGCTCGGTCCATCGCGATCTGCTCGTCCAGCGCACGCCATTCCTTTGTCAGCAATGCCACATGGGCCAGTTCCATCCCTCCGCGGCCCTGAGCGGCACCGGGCTGCCGGGCGATGACCTGCCCTCGGGATCGCGTTCGCTGATCGGGCGCGACTGCATGAACTGCCATGTGCAGGTGCATGGTTCCAACCATCCGGCCGGCGTCGGACAAACGCGTTGATACCGGGAGCGCATGACATGAAGCGGCAAAACCTTCAGCTCTCCCATCTGCTACCCGCCAGTCTCTGTCTGGCCCTGCTGGCCCCGTCACTGACCACGGGCCAAGTCACCGAAGAAGAACTCTCGCCTTTCATTGCCCGTTACAGCTCGGTCGAAGCCGGCCTGGGTCATGTCAGCGACTCCGGCAGCCGGCTGGGCCGCTTCAGCGGATTCGGCGACGATGGAGTCTTCGCCGTGCTGGGGCTGGACTGGATACAGGCGGCCGAGTTCGACGGCGACCGGCCGGTCACCATCCGCCTGCGCGCCGAAGACCTCGGCCTGGATGTGCGAACCGTGCGCCTGGACTATCGCCAGCATGGCGCCTTCGGCGTCTATGCCGAGTACGACGAGCGCAGCGCCCGCTTCATCGACGACGCCGTCACCGTCTACCGCGAACAGGCACAAGGTCAACTGGCCCTGCCGGCCAACTGGGTCGCCGCCACCTCAACTGCCGGCATGACCGCCCTGCTGCCGTCACTGCAGACATTCGACGTGAAGAGCGATCGCCGCAGCATGGCCGCCGGCGGCGATGCCCGCTTTGCCGAACGCTGGCAGATCAGCACCGACTTTCGCCAGGAAGACCGCGACGGCCACCGCGCCATGGCCGCCATGTTCGGCCCCACCGGCGGCACACCGCGTGCGGCCTTCATGCCCGTGCCCACCGACTACCGCACCCGCGAACTCGACCTGGCCGTCAATTACGCCGACCGCCGGCGCCAGTTTCGCGTGCGCTACCACGCCTCCATGTTCGACAACAATCAGCCGGCGCTGACCTTCGCCAACCCCTTTGCCGCCATCGGCGGCTGGCACCCGTCGGCCGGCTATCCCGACGGCATCGGCCAGATGGGGCTGCCGCCGGACAACACCTTTCACCAGCTCGGCATCGGCGGCAGCCATGCCTGGTCGGCCCGGCTGAATGTCAGTGGCGAGGTGGCCGTCGGGCGCATGCGCCAGGACGAGGACTTCCTCCCCTACACCGTCAACCCGGTGCTGGCCGAAAGCATCGTGCAGGGTCTGCCCCGCGCCTCGCTGGACGGGCGCATCGACACCACGGCCGTCAACCTGCGCCTGGCCGGCAGGCCCAACCAGCGCCTCAACTGGACGGCCAGCTACCGTCTCGACGACCGCGACAACCGCACACCCATCGGAGAGTTCGTCTACATCGGCTCCGACAGCCAGCTCCAGGACGCCGGCGAAACCTCCTCGCGCCGCCGCTACAACCTGCCCTACGACTATCGCGACCAGCGCCTCAGGCTGGCCGGCAACTGGCGCATGGCCCAGTCCACCCGGCTCCAGGGCGCGGTCGAACATCGCCGCATCGACCGCAGCTTCACCGCGCGCGAGCGCACCGACGAAGACCGCCTGGAACTGGGCCTGAGGCGTGCATTCGGCCAGCGCCTCACCGCCGGAATCAATCTCGAATGGGCCGACCGCAGCGGCAGCACCTACGACGGCGCGGTGGGATTCCGCGCCGGGCACTCAGAAGCCTATGTCGATACCATCCCCGGCGGCTGGGGCGAACTGCCCGCCCTGCGCCTGTATCACCTCGCCGACCGCCGCCGCGAAGGCGTGAACGTCAACGCCGCCATCACCCCCAACGACGACTGGTCCATTACCGTGCAAGGCGGTACCAGCAAGGATGATTTCCGCCGCTCCGAAATCGGCCTGGTCGAGGCCGGCAACGACCTCTTCGCCGCCGATTTCAGTTATTCGCCAGCCAGACACTGGTCGGCCCACGCCTTCATCACCCACGAACGCATCCGCTCCGACCAGGACGGCTTCAGCTTCCGCGGCGGCGGCTTCCGCCCCGACGATCTGGCCAACCCCGACCGCTGGTGGCAGGCCCGCCACCGCGACCGCGTCGACACCCTGGGCGCGGGGCTCAGACGGCTGTTCATGGACGAACGCCTGGAACTGCGCGCCGACTACGTCCACGCCGACGCCCGCGCCGGCATCGACGTGCAATCCGGCCCGGCCCTGGACACCGAACCCCTGCCCGACCTCACCAGCCGCCGCCATACCTTCAACCTGGCCGCGCGCTACCAGCTCAACGAGCAACTGTCGCTACGTGCCCGCTGGTGGTTCGAGCGCTACCAAAGCGCCGACTGGGCCCTGGACGACGTCGGCCCCGACCAGCTCGCCGATGTCATCCTGCCCGGAGAGACCAGCTACAACGACCGGGTCAACGTCCTGATGCTCTCGCTGATCCATCGCTGGCAGTAATCGCGGGCTTGGTCTTCCAACCCGTATCGTTCACCGTCGCGATCAGACTGGAAAAGAGCCAACCACAGAGACACAGAGGTCACAGAGTGAACTCCGTGTCTCTGTGGTGCATTGATTTTGCGCCCCCCCTGTCGGGTTTCCGCGCAGAAACTCGTATTGGATATTGACCAGGGCGCGCACGTGACAAACACCACGCTGCACCACCCGCGAGGCTGATTGTCAATTGGCAATGAGCGACTGCCTGGGTTATTCCTTTTTTGTCCCAGGGAGGGCAGCCATGAATACCCGACATACCTGCATCGCAGTCATACTCACCCTTTCCATTCCCTTCATGCTCGGTGGCTGCGGCGACGGCAGCAATGGTGGCTACGGCGGCAGCACGTCCCGCGTCAGCGCCTCGGACATCGGCCAGGGACTGGAGCCGGGCCAGTTCGCACTCGACATCTCCGGCTTCGTGGTCAGCACCGGCGACTACCAGGGCGACGTCCCGGCCGCCCGCTTCCAGCCCTGGAACTACGGCTCGTCACGCGAACGCGCCGAGGGCTATGGCGGACGCCAAGAGGTCGAGGTCTGGAACGCCACCGGCCCCTACCGCATCTGGCTGCTCACCGAAGTCAGCCGCGATGGTGGAGATACCGAAGATGCCTCGGCCTGGGTCCAGCTTCCACCCGATGCCCAGGCCGGGCGCACCTACCCCATCCGCAGCACGCGAATGGCCCGCCACGGCGAAGCCTACGGCGGCCTGCAGCGCCACGACATGGTCTGGCGCGACGGCAGCCATTCCCTGGAAGGCGAAGTCACCATCGCCGAGATCGGCGAGCACCTGACCGCCACCTTCCACTTCGACAACGGCCGCGAGGACGAACAGCACACCCGCGTCGAAGCCCGCGTCTACCGCGTGCCCTTCATGCCACGCGGCGAAGCCTTCTATACCTTCACCCGCGACGGCGAAACCACCGAGTTCGCCGGCCGCGTCAACCGCCACTCACAGGACCACCGCTTGGAACTCATGTCCGAGCACGTCCACTTGCGCTTCCCGCCCCGCCCCGAACCCGGCACCTACCCCCTGGAGCCCCGCCGCGACGACACCCGCGGCGTCGTGAGCTTAAGCGCCGGCGGCAGATTCGACACAGTCGACGGCACAGTCGAAGTCAGCGAAAACGCCGGCTACTACACCATAAACTTCGCCTTCACCACCCAGGGCCAGGACGAAGTCTCGGCCGAAGGCCGCTTCGAGTGGATTGCCGTGCCGTAGGCACCCGACCAACAAACACATCCCGCACCAGCACCGGTGCGGGATCCCCCCTCCCCCCGTAGGCCACACCCCAGCGCCGATTTGCACCGCAGCCGAACTTTCGGCACTATGACCACAGGCGGCAAGTTTGAAAGAGCAAAGGGGCTCGCATTTTCCACAATCCCAGAAAACCCAATGGCACCCAGGCGACCACTCGCGCCGATGACGGCTCATCGCGCCTGCGCGTTGTTGCAAATCGGAAGAGCACTCCGGAAATGGAACCCAAGAGGAATCTGGTCGATGGACCAGGCCCATGGCCACAACGAGGGAGAACGTTGATGCAAATCAGATGGAAAAGGAATGGCCTATTTCCAAGACAGAAAATATTCCACCTAATTCGAACAACAACACTTTTTCCACATAGCTACTAGTTTTAGCGGACCTCAGGGTGGAGCGAAGTTGTAAGAAAATTCGCACAGAAAGAAACGCAGAGTTTCCATTGACAGTGCAAAGAAACAAATTCAAAGCGACAGATAAGGCCGTGCGCGCGGATAACTTTCGTTCATCCGGACGCACGGCCTTATCTGTTACGACCGGTGGCTTTGGCCCTGTCGCTTCGGTGCGCTTCGATCAACGTTGGGTGGTCTTATGAACCGGCAAGGGTCCCACCCTGTTCTCCGTAAAACTCGTCGCACAGGACTGACCGAGCTATCGCTCGGCAGCTTTGCTCCGGTACGTTAGCTCTTAAATGCCTTACGAAATCAAATACGAAAGGCCTCCAGCTGGTTACGCCGCGAAATCTTCCCGCGAGGGTAAAAAAAGCGTTCCAGTGGTATACAGAGAATTTTTAACCTCGGAAGATGGAATGCTGTTGGTAAAAAGGCTGGAGGGCTTTGCGTCTCAAGTCATAAACATGATTTACGAGGAAAGCCAGATTGGTGCATCTCGTGTAGACCACATGCTCGTTCACTTCAACAAACATGGGAAAGGGCTAGCCTACCTGAACGAGCTTGAAATCTTCGCCCAGGCTCGATTGAGGAAAAGCGTCAAAAAAGGTGAAGCTTTGTATCGCGACGACATTGTGGGGTACCAGGAGGTTCGGTTCGAGGGAGTAAATGTACCGGAAGATCATGCGGTACTGGTCATCCTTTCATCTGGCTGGCGTAAGTTGCTTTATTTCGACTTCGGAACGATGCATCCAGAAGTTGAGAAACGTAATTATGATCTCTGGTCGCTATTAGGGACGCTCTACAACTACCTGATGTTTCAGGAGGTTCTTAGTCTCACCGATGAATCGTGGGAGCTTTTGATCCATAACGGATGGTTCCCGTTCGTGGGTATCGGGAGTAAGAACTTTAACAGCCTTATGGGTTGTCTTAGAGAAGGATTATCGGGTGACGAAGTCCTACCTGCTGTTCATTCTGATCTGAGCGAGCGACTGCCAGAAATGTTAAAGACTTGGGAAACCTCGGAGATTTTGGAGGATCACGTGCCTTTGCTTAAGTCCGCGATAGACAGATTCAAGGCCGAAGACTGGATTTCTTGTAATTCCATCTTGTATCCGAGAATTGAAGGAATTCTGCGAGCTCTCGCGAAAATGACAGGAAGTGCGCGTTATGGGCAGTCAGAGCTTTCGTCGGCTCCTTCGAAGATGGCTGGCGATCGTTTTGCCCAACAATCCCGAATTCTTCCGCACAAGTTCAATGACTATCTTCGTGATGTGTACTTCAAAAACTTTGACCCAGATGACCCGAAGGATATATCTCGTCACACAGTGGGGCATGGAGTTGCTCCCGCAAACTCATTTAACCAGAAGGCCGCTACCGTCGGCTTATTGATAATTGAGCAGCTTGTCTACCATCTGCCACCTAAGCCAAAGGATGGTGCCGTAGAGACCTAAAAAGGGGTTCAAACGGAGCCGGTAAGCTCCGGGACGGCAATGCCGGGCAAGCTCGGTGGAGGGGCCGGTTAACCCAAACGTTAGGGAAAAATGCAAATCTCAACCTATGGATGACGAAGATAAAAGCCCAGGTACTGTCGGTATTCACCCGATTCCGCACGATCCTGGTGAGCTTAAACGTATACCTGATCTGCTAGCGCAAATCCCGGAGTTTCGAGAAAAGCTGAAAGTGCTTGAATCAGAGGCTTCGATACTTAGCAAGAAGTTATCCAAAGAAGGGCGCCATTTGGGCTTGTTGGATGTTCAAGGGCTAATATATCGAGCATTTTATAGGCCACTACAGAATCGCCCTTTCCAGGCTCCAGGCCGGGAAGAGTTAGCCGAGCTCAGATGTGGAGGCTCTGGGGTAATCCCGGATAGGAATCTACCGTGTGAAATATGAGGCGAGAATAGATCCACTGACCGTTGTCATATTCTTCCGCGGCGGCTGGGTGGAACC
>SLIA01000249.1 GCA_007135935.1 Wenzhouxiangella sp. | reverse complement strand
CTCGCGAGCCAGGCGAGTTGCGCCATGTCGTGCTCGCCACCGGCGGTCATCTGCAGGTAGGCGCCCCACTCCATTATTTCTATGTCGATCTGGATGCCAAGCTCCCGAAGCTGGCTCCCCATGATCTCAGCGATGGTCTGTCGCGGTGCGTTGTCGTCAATGGTCATGGTCATACGAAACCCGTCTGCATACCCGGCCTCCGCCAGCAGCTGCCTTGCGCGATCCATGTTGCGTGGATAGAGGTAGACGTTTGGGTTGAAGGCCCAGATTGAGCTGTTCATATAACCGCGGGCTGGTGATCCGGCATCGCCGTAGGCGACTTCGGCAAGCTCTTCAATATCGAGGGCATAGCTGATTGCCTGACGAACCCGAACGTCGTCAAACGGCGGAGATTGGGTGTTGAACAGGATGTAATGCAGGCGCATTGCCTCGTACTCGTGCAGCTCGACACTGTTGTTGTTACGAAGCCGATTGAAATCGGTCTCCGGAATCATCTGCGCGACATGGACACCGCCGGTCTCGATCTCGATGGTGCGGCTGCTGCCTTCGGGAATACCGCGGAAGGTGAGCCGTTCCACCTGCGCCGGACCACGCCAGTGATCGTCAAAGCGCTCGAGGTGCACCGCTGTGCCCCGATCCCAGCGAGCGAGTTTAAACGGCCCGGTACCAACCGGATTTGCTCCAAAGTCGGCGCCGAACTGCTCCACCGCCGATTTGCTGACAATCAGCGACGAGCTGTGTGCGAGATACGTCAGGACCGCCGCGAACGGCTCATTGGTTGGAATGCGAATAGTATGGTCATCGATGATCTCGATGTTCTCCACGTCGATCATTGCCAGACGTGAGCGGCCGGCGAATCCGGCCTCGCGATCGAGGAGGGTCTCGTAGGTGAACTTGACGTCTTCTGCGGTGAACTCTTCACCGTTGTGGAAGAGAACGCCCTGTCGAAGATTGAACTCGATCGTGCGGTCGTCAACGAACGACCAGTCCGTTGCCAGCGCCGGCTCGACACCCATGTCGTCGGTACGGCGTACCAGTCCGTCGAATATCTGGTTGTTGATCCAGTGCGAGGCCGTGTCCTCTACTGCTCGCGGGTCCATGGTCTGCGTCTCCGCGAAGTTTGCCACGATCAGATGGTTCTCATCGACCGCTGCTTGCTCGGCTTGCCCGAGTCCCATCAGTACCGCAAGCGCGAATGGAAGCGCGACCGCGGGAATCAGAGCTTTGGTCCTCATCTTTTTCATCTTATCCCTCCTTGTGCTGGAACGCCGGTAGACAGGGTGTCCACGCGCCGGTTCCAACTGTGCGAGAACCTTAGTATATAATGTGTGATCACGTCAAACAGTTAGTAACGAAATGGTTAGGGAGTGTTCCCAGTGACAGATCTGCGCCGCGGAGGTTATGGGCGGCTCGCGCGCCGGTCTCGCGGTCGCTTGAGGTGGGCATTACTCCCCCGAATATGCGGGGGTGTCCCGCCCGGAGTTATCGATGCTGAACCCCACGTTGCGCCACGACAGCAGGTTCTGCGCAAACTCCTTAGACAGGCAAATCTTTCTCCACCAGAAGCAAGATCCCAGGCGGCGGCAGACTTTCGTCATCTGCTGGAGACCTGAGAGCGGTATGGAGATGAATGCCCCGTCCTCGTCGAAACCTCGCTCCAATACCAGCCAGTATTGATGGGGATTCCGATGCAGCTGGTCGCCGCAGATCAGAAACCGCTCGGCGATGTCGCGGATGCGGTCCAGCCTAAACATGCCACCGGTGGCCGCGCACTTCTCCTCGTAGACGTCACAGAAGTCGCCCAAATGGGGCTCGAGAATAGTGTGCAGGCGGTTGCGGCTCCGGGGATGGAGCGAGCCCGGGTCGTACTCGCGGCCGTACCTGTCGCCGTCCCGTCGCGCGAGCGAACTCCTGAAAAGGCAATCCGTGCCGAGCGCGAGCGCTACTGGTGATCTATCGGGACGCGAGCGCATTTCTGAAGCTCTACGTGCGCGAGGGAGGCTTTGAGTTCGTTCAGCACTGTCTTGTGTCACAGGACAATCCCGTTCCAATGCCCGAGATCATGCGGTGCGAGTTCGTGAACGTGCTATGCCACAACGGCGTTTCCGGAACGAGCTCGACGATCCCACGGTCGACCACCTGCTCACCGTGTTGGACGATCGCCTCCTGCACGGTCAGTACGCCGTAGTGCATATGGACGGCTGTCATCGCAACAATCATTTCCGGTCGATGTTGTCGGGGATCTGAGCGCTCACTGACGGTCGCCTGGATGTCGCACGCTCGGCGTATTGCACGTCGTTACTGCCCTGCAGCTCGGAGCGGACCGCTTCATTGCCTTTGATCAGCGCCAACGATTGCTCGCCGCAGCCGCAGGTTTGACCGTAGAACCCGCGTCGAAGAATGGGTAAAATGCCTGTCAGGGTCGCCGACCAGCAGAGCATACACACTGACGAAGGAGTTCAACCTGTGGCGGGAAAAATCCCGATAGGGCGGCAGCGCGCCGGGTGTTGTTCCCGGCCGGAAAGACTTTCCGTCGAGTTGGGACGGGACGGTGACGAACACGCTGGGGTGTACGAGCCACGGTTCATGATCTTGCCTCCACGATGCCCCGGATCGTCAGGTAAGTACTCCTTGATCCTGGGAGTAGAAGCGGTTGCGCTTGTGTCCTTGAAGAACACCTTTGGAT
>SLIA01000060.1 GCA_007135935.1 Wenzhouxiangella sp. | reverse complement strand
GTTCGCCGAAGAATTCGCCGAACCACTCGGCCACGTCCAGCGCGGCATCAAGCAGTTCGTTGGCGCTGACATCGGGATGCTGAAGCATCGCCAGCCGCTCGCGCACGACATGGTCGTCCAGATCGGCCGGCTCCCACTCGCGCAGGGCGGCGTTGATCGACTCGCGCGAGTAACCGTGCAGGGCCTCGGCCGACTTGCTTTCCATGGCTTCCAGGTATTCAAGCAGCAGGTGAGCGCGGGGATCGCTGACGTTGGCATCCAGCGCCTTGTAGGTTTCTCCCAGTTGCTGGTGCAGATGCTCGATGTAGGCCAGGATGTCGCGGGTTTCGCTGAGCTTTTTCATCCCTTCTCCTTCGGAATTCTCCGGGAAACAGTATAGAACCGAAAAGCCTGTTCCGAGCAGGCCATTTGCCGCCGGATTCAAGGCAGCGGCGGGCCGCCTTTGGCCAGGATCTCGTCGATGGCCGCCAGCACGGCCCCGGCCTCGTCGAGGTGGTTGGGCCAGTGCGGCGACAGGCGCAGCCAGCCATCGGGGCTGGCGCTGGCAATGCCGTACTCGGCCAGGGCCCGCGACCAGGCCGGACCAGCCGCGGCGTCGGTCGCTCGTACACTGAGGATGCCGGAGCGTCCCTCCATCTCGGCCATGCGGGCGCTGGCAAATCCACGCTCGACCAGTCCGGCCTCGAGGGCATCATGCCAGGCCTGGACATGCTCGTAGATGGGCTCGACACCGATGGCGTCGATCAGGCCGACGCTGGCCTCCAGCCCGGCGGCGGCCAGGGTGTGCGGGGTGCCGGACTCGACCATGCGTGCCGATTGGACCAGGGGGCGGTCGTAACGCAGCTCATTCGGAGCGCGGGTCAGGAACGCAAACGGATCCTCGTGGCTGAGCCAGCCGGCGACATTGGGTTCGAGGCGTGCCGCCACTTCTTCACGCGCGTAGAAGCAACCGGTACCCTCCGGCCCCATCAGCCATTTGTGGCTGCCGCAGGTCAGGTAATCGATGGCGCAGGCCTCGACATCCAGCGGCACCACGCCCATCGCCTGGATGGCGTCGACGAACAGTTCACAGTCGTGCCGGCGACACAGCTCGCCGATGGTTTCCAGCGGCATGCGCTGGCCGGTGGTGAACTGGACCGCGCTGACAGCCACCAGGCGGATGCCCTCGCGCAGGTGGTCTTCCAGTTGCTGCAGGGCGCCGGCCCGGTCAGTACGGAAGTCATCGGCGCTCATCCAGACCAGTTCCAACCCTTCCCGCCGTGCCGCCTGCTGCCAGGGCGTGATGTTGGTGGGAAACTCGCCGTCGAAAACCAGAATGCGATCGCCGCGCTGCCAGGGAATGCCCAGCGCCACCGCCAGCACGCCGGCGGTGGTGTTGGCCACCAGCGCCAGGTCTCGCGGCGGCGCACCGATCAGACCGGCCAGTCGTGCGCGCAAGCGCTCGCGTCGTTCGACCTCGATGGCATAACAGCCCATGCCGTCGCGGGCATACTGCGACAGGCAGGCACTGACCGCATCGATCACTGCCTGAGAAGGCGGCGACAGCGAGGCATGGTTGGCGTAAACGCGTGTTTCGAGTTCCGGGAACAGTGCCCGGCTTCCGAGTCCGGCCCCGGTCATGTCTGCCGACACCTTGTCGGCATCGGCCCGCAGGCGGGCAGGCACTGCCATGAAGTCGAATAGTGACGCATACTTTTGATTTTGAGCGGACCGCGAGACCAGTGTACGGCCTGATGTCACCAATTGATACCAGACAGCACAGCCTCATCTTCCGCCGGTTTGCTCGGCGGTCTGTGGTAGCCGTTCATCCCCGGTTCACCCAGCATTGACCGGGGCGGTTACCATACGGAGGACGTGTATGGCTTTGAGTCGAGTTGGTCCCGTGCTCCGTATTTCGCTGCTTTGCCTCCTGGCCCTGTGCCTGTCGGTTACGGCACGCGCCGATTCCGGCTCCGTGGTAACCGACATTTCCGGCATCAGCGGCGAGTTGCTAGAGAACGTGCGCCTGAGCGTGTCGCTGGTGCGAGCCGAACGCCTCGACGAGGTGTCGGTCTGGCGCCTGCGCCAGATGGCGAGCGATGCACGCTCGGAGGTGCGCGACGCCTTGCGCCCCTTCGGCTACTACCGCCCCCGGGTGGAAGTGCGACTGGAGGAACCACCAGCCGAAGGCGAGCCCTGGCGCGCCTCGCTAAGAGTTGAACCGGGTCGGCCGGTACGGGTTCACGCCGCCGACATCCGCATTATCGGCGACGGTGACGAGGACCCTGAACTGCTCGAATGGCAATCAGAATGGCCGCTGCCGGAGGGTGCGGTCCTGCGCCACGAAGACTGGACCGAGGCCTGGCGCGAACTCGAACGCCTGGCCGAACGTCGCGGCTATTTCAAGGCGCGGTTCGTCACACGTCGCATCGAGGTCGACCCGGACCGCGATCAGGCTGACTTGAGGCTGGTCTACGACACCGGACCGCGCTATCGCTTCGGCACTCATCGTGCCGAAGATGCCGACTTCTCGGCCCGGCTGATCAACCGCCTGACCATCATCGAACCCGGTGAACCCTACGACGTCGCCCGCGTCGACCGGCAGCGCGAGGCGCTGGTGCGCTCCGGCCTGTTTCGGCGCGTGATCATCGAGGAAGACCGCGACAGTGACGAGGACAGCGTCGAGCTCGACTACCAGCTCGAAACCCGTCTGCCCAATACCTACCGCGCGACCGCCGGCTTCGGTACCGATACCGGCGCGCGCCTGCAACTGGGCTGGGAGCGCCACTACCTGTCCCGCCGCGGCAATCGACTCGACTCCGCCCTGGGCCTGCAACAGCGCAACAACGAGATCGTGGCGCGCTCAGAGTACCAGCATCCGCGCGGCAGCACCCCGTCGGACTTCCTCACCGCCGGCGTCTTTCTGCGGCGCGAACAGGAGAACTTCCGGTTCATTGACGAAAACCGCCTCGAACCGGTGTTCGAGTCCTTCGAGGGTCGCCGGGAGCAATCCGAGCTCAGCTTCGGTCGCCTGCAGGAGCGTGGCTGGCTGCCAGGCCAGTTTCAGCCGATCGAGGAACGCATCGGTGTCTCCGTGCTGCACGAATCCTTCGACGCCTTCCGCGAGGCCCGGTTTTCCGACGAGAACGAGGCCCTGCTGGCCGCCAATCCCGAGCTGGAGGATTTTCTGCGCACCAGCACCGATACCGTTTCGCTGGGCGCACGCTGGCGCTTGCCCAACATCAGCGGCAGCGGTTTCCACACCCACGGTCAAGTGGTTCGTGCCCACGTGATTGCCGCGCACGAATCTCTGGGCTCCCCGGTCAGTTTCACCCAGGGCTACATCGGCGGACGCTGGCATCTCCTGTTCGGCGACAGACACAAGCTCCTGATGCGCGGTGAGATCGGCTACACCGAGGCGCGCACCAGCGAGCTGGAAGTGACGCTGGACGACCGTCAGCTCGAACTGTCGCTGACCGAGCTGCCAGAGCGTTACCGCTTCAGGACCGGCGGCGACCGCAGCGTGCGCGGCTACGGGTTCGAGAATCTCAGCACCAACCGCAATGGCGCCAACCACCTGGTGGTGGGTTCGGTCGAATACGAATACCGGGTCGGCGAGAACTGGTCGCTGGCGGCCTTCTACGACGTTGGCAACGCCTTCAACGATCTCGACAACCCGAAACTGCGCAGGGGTACCGGCGTCGGATTTCGCTGGTATACGCTGATCGGACCGGTTCAGTTCGATATCGCCAGCCCGCTGGACGATCCCGACACCTCGTGGCGGCTGCACTTCACCATTGGCACACAACTGCTATGAAGAAACTGCTGATCATTGTCGCGATTCTGATCGCCCTGCTGGCCGGAGGCCTGGCGGCGGCCTGGTGGTGGCTGACCGATACCCGCAGCGGTGCCGAGTGGGCGCTGAACCGGGCAGTCCCCTATCTCGATGCCCTGAGCTGGGAACGCATCGAGGGCGGCCTGGCCAGCGGCCTGACCGTCGACGGCGTGGTGCTTGAACAGGCGGGCACCCGCGTGAGAGTGGATCAACTTCAACTGGCCGCGCGCATTCATCCACTGGGCGGGCCGCGCGTGCATGTCCAGCGGCTGCACGTGCGCGGTCCCGAAGTTCATCTGCCCGAACCGCCCGTGGAGGAGCGCGAACCGGGCGACCCGTTCGATCCCGGCATGCTGGCCCTGCCGATTGCCATCGACATCGATGACCTGATTGTCGAGAACTTCCGCCTGCATCCGTACGAAGGCGAGACGCAGGAGGTGGAGCGACTGCGCTTCGCCGGCCATTACTCCGACCACATCCGCATTGACCGACTGGCAGTCTCCGCCCCCGCCGGGGAGATCGAAGGGACCGGCCAGTGGTCGCTGGTCGCCCCCTACTCCATTGAACTGGACCTGAATTCCCAGATCGTGATCGAAGAGGACATTCGCCAGGCCGTGGCAGTCGAGATCCGTGGCCCGATGTCCTCGCTGGACGTGGCGCTGAATGCTGAAGGCCCGGCCCAGCTCAGCGGTCAGGCCCGTGTGCGCGGACTGCCGGAGTTGCCCTCCGGGCGTGTGCAGATGGAAGGTCAGTTGACCGACTGGCCCGGCCTCGACCTGGCGCTGACCGATCTCAGTGTGGATGTCGAAGGGGCCGCCGACGACTGGTCGCTGCTGCTCGACACCCGCACCAGCGGCATGGACCTGCCGCCGGGCCGCTGGCAGATCCAGGCAAACGGCGACCTGACACGAGTGGATGTGGAATCGCTGCGAAGCGAAATACTCGATGGCGAAATCGTGGCCCATGGCTGGCTGGACCACGGCGGCGACACGCTGGCCGCGAGCATCGAAATGCAGTTGCGCGAACTCGACTTCACACCGCTCTACCCCGAATGGCCGGACCAGGCCCGCGTCGATGGCGAGCTCGCCGCCCGCCTCGACGGCGACGAGATCCATCTCGACCGACTCGACCTGACGGCGCCACCGACCGAGCTCAGGCTCACCGGCAGTGGTCGTTTCGTGCCGACCGCCGACGAACTGGCCCTGGATCTGGAATGGGCCCACCTGGCCTGGCCGCCACTACTCGAGGAAGGCGAACCGCTGCTGGCCAGCGAATCCGGTCGAGTCCGTCTCAGCGGTCGCATCAGCGACTGGCAGCTGGAACTCGACGCCCTGCTGGCCACGCCCGAACTGCCCGGCGGCGAGCTGGGCCTGCGCGCCACAGGCGGCGAGGAGCGCGCCGAAATCGAACAACTCACGCTGGATCTCCACGAGTCCGGTCACCTCGCTGCCCGGGGCGACTTCGGCTGGGCGCCACACATCGAGACGCGCATGGAGCTGGCCCTGGAAGCGCTCGACCCCGGCCGGTTCGTGGCGCAACTGCCCGGGCGCATCAACGCCCGTGCCACCATCGACGCCCGCCGAGACGAACGCCTGCAACTGGAGCTGCAACTGGACGAACTGTCCGGTCAGCTTCGAGATCACACCCTGAGCGGCAATGGCCGGCTGCGGCTGGCCGACGACCTCCCCGAAGCGGCACGGCTGGACATCAGCCTGGGCGACAACCATATCGATATCGCCAGCGATGACGGCGAGCACTGGCAGTGGCGCCTCGTCGCCAACGCTCTGGATCAGCTCTGGCCCGGCATTTCAGGCATGGCGCTACTGCAAGGCACGCTCGAGCCTCATGCTCGCAGGCTGCTGGCACAGGGAGAAATCGAGGGGGCCGGTTTCAGTGACTACTCCGTCGAACGCGTGCGCCTGGATACCGAACTGGACTGGGGCGAGGAACCGCAGGTCGATGCCAACCTCAGACTCAGCGACCTCGATCTCAATCCCTGGGACCGCATCGATCAGGTGGAACTGGTCCTGGCCGGCGGCTGCGTCGACCATCGCATCGAGCTCAACCTTTCCGGCATGCGTGGCACGCTGGACATGGCCGGCCGCGGTACACTCGCCGGCTGCGTGGCCGACTACTCCGGCTGGGAAGGCCTGATCGAACGTCTCTATCTCGGTGAAACCGTGGCCGGCAACTGGCAGCTGGCCGAAGGGCTGCCGATTCGCATCGGCCCGGACGCCACCGAAGCCGGCCCGGGCTGCCTGCGTGCCGTTGGCGACGGCGACGGCCGCCTGTGTCTGCGCGAATTGCTTGTCGACGGCGACAGCCTGGCACGCATTCGCATCCACCAGGTGCCGATGGACCTGTTCCTGCTGCCGCTCGATCCGGTGTTCACGCTGACCACGCCGCTGTCGGGAGAAATCGACGCGCGCTGGGGCGGCGAAGGCATGGAGGGGCTGAGCGGTCACCTGGAGCTGGAGCCCGGCGCGCTGCGCGCACTCGGCGACGATGACGACCTGCTGACGATCGATTCGGTGAGACTGGATTTCATCCCACAGAACGAACACGGCCTGCTGCTCGAATTGCTGGCCCGGCTCGAAGGTGACAGCGAGCTGACCGGGCAGGCCCATGTCATCGACCTGCGCGACCCGGCCACCACCATGTTCAATGCCGATGCCCGTCTGGACTTGCCCGATATCGGCGCATTCAATCACCTGGTGGCCGAACTGGATCAACTGGGTGGTCGCCTGCATGCCCGTCTCAACCTGGCCGGCAACCTGGGCTCACCGAATATCAATGGTCGCCTGAGCATTGCCGACGGCTACCTGGCCCATGCGCCACTGGGCCTGCGCGTAACCGACATTGCTATCGATCTCGAAGGCGTGACCGATCACGCCACGCTGGTCGGCCAGATGACATCGGGCGACGGACAGCTCGAAATAGACGGCGCCCTGACCCAGCAGGCGGACGGCTGGACCATGGATGCGGGGATCGAAGGCGAGCGTTTCTCGTTTGCCGATGTCGACTGGCTTCGCATCGATGCCACGCCGTCCATCCGGCTGACCGGCAACCGGGAGCGCCTCGACATCGACGGCGACATCCATATCGACCGGCTGCGCGGCGGGCTCCCGCCAGGTGCCGGCGAGCGCGTCACCCCGTCGGCCGATGTCGTCGTTCTCGGCGAGACCGTGGAAGAGGATCCCGACGTGCCGGTGCGGCGCCTGCACGGCCGGCTCGGCATTCATGTCGGCGACGACGCCCGCATGTCCGCGTTGGGCCTTCAGGCAAGGCTGGCCGGCGGCCTGGAGCTGTTGTGGAACGGCGGCCCGGAACCACGCGGTCGCGGCGCCATTCTGATCCCGGAAGGTTCCTACCGGGCCTATGGCCAGAACCTCGAGATCCGCGACGGCGAAGTCCTGTTCACCGGCCACCCGATCGACAACCCGCGCCTCGACATTCGTGCCGTGCGCGACATTTTCGGCGATCCCCGGGTCGAGGCTGCCGGCGTGCACATCCGCGGTCCGGCTCGCGACCCCCGCATCGAGCTCTACACCGACCCACCGACCACCGATGAGAAGGCACTGGCCTACGTGGTCACCGGCGCCGACTTTGACCATGCCGGCGGCCAGGGCGCGGTCAATGTCGGCTTCTACCTGCTGCCGCGTCTGTTCGTCAGCTACGGCATCGGCCTGTTCGAAGCCGGCAATGTGCTGTCAGGTCGCTACGAACTGTCCGATCGCTGGGGCGTGCGCGTGGTCTCGGGCGAGCGGGATACGGGGGTGGATATTGGCTTCATTACCGATAGGTAACAGGGTTCAGGGTTCAGGGTTCAGGAAATCGTCTCAACTGCCCGCCCCTGAAACCTGAACCCTGAAACCTCAACCGTATAATTGTTTCAACAAATTTCCGTCGTAGAAATGAGGAACGCCCATGACTAATCCGGCCAAGTGCCTTCAGGAAACCTACGCGCCGCACAACGCCTGTTTCGGCTGTGGGCCGTCCAATGAGAAGGGGTTGCGGATCCGTTCGTTCGTGCAGGGCGAGCGGGTGGTGGCCGACTGGATACCCGAGTCACACCACGAGGCCTTTCCGGGTGTACTCAACGGCGGCATCATCGGCTCGCTGCTCGATTGCCACATGAACTGGACGGCGGCCTGGCACCTGATGGCATCGCAAGGGCTTGACAAGCCGCCGTGCACGGTGACCATGGAATACGCGGTCAAGCTCAGGCGCCCTACCCCGACCGACGGCCCGCTGCACCTGGAAGCCTGGGTGACCGACACCGACGGCGACATCGTCACCGTGGAGGCCGAGCTGAGCGCGGGCGACAGGATCTGCGACCGCGCCACCGGCAAGTTCGTCGCCGTGCAACCGGGGCATCCGGCTTACCATCGCTGGTAGTTCAGTCGAATTTCCACCGGGAGTGAGTGGAGTAGGCACCGGGTGGTATCGGGCAATCCGGCGGCATTTGTGGCGATCGGCCGGTGCGGGTTCGTTACGCCATGCGGGCGCTCTGGTGCCACTGAAATACCGCATGTGCGTCGGATGGATCAAGGGTTTTGAATCACACCGGTGCAACGGATGGTACGGCAAGCACAAAGATAACGGCCGCGCCGCAAATGCCGCCGGATTGCCCAACACCACCCGGTTCGAGATGTTGGGGGTTAAGGAAAACGGTGGGCGTGCCTTCCTTTTTACTCCACACCTTTCGAGACGGGCGGGGATGGTTTTTCCAGCGGTGGGATGCGGAAAATGCCACGGATTCATCCGAACCATCCGCTGCTAAATAGGCGCAACACTGGCACGAAGCGTCACAACCCACTGGCGTGATTTCGTCGGCACCAGAACGCCACTCACCTTTGAGCTGCGACAACGCCGTTCATCCCACCGCTGGAAAAAACCATCGCCGCCCGTCCACCCCTCACCCCCCTACCCCTGCGGGGTGACGCAGTCGACGACGAACTGCATCCAGGGATGGTCGATCAGATGCCCCAGCCACGGGCCCAGCGCGACCAGCAAACCCGACAAGGCAACCAGCGCGGCCGCCAGTAGTCTCAAGCCCCGTCGATTGATGGCCGAGCGAAACTTCAGCGCCGCCAGCCCGGTGCCCAGCAGCAGCGGCACGGTGCCGATGCCGAACGACACGATCATGGCGGTTGTGGCCAGCGGGTCGGCCAGCAGCACGGCGGCGGCCACCACCGAGTAGAGCAGCCCGCAGGGCAGCAAGCCCCAGAGCAGGCCCAGGCCGAGCGCGTTGTCCAGTGACTTTACCGGCAGAAAGCGGGCGAACAAGGGTGTGAGGCGTCGGGTCAGTGGTGCGGCCAGTTCACCGGCCACATCGCGAAAACGGCCCGGCAAGGCGATATAGAAAGCCATGGCCACCAGCATGAGGCCCAGCAGAATACGCATGACCATCGGTGCGTGATCGGGCAGCAGGGTGGCCGGCAGCATACCGATGCCGGTGGCGATCAGGCCGATGGCCAGGTAACTGGCAATGCGACCGAGATGGAAGCCGGCGGCCAGCCAGGGCCTCTCGCCCGGCAACTGGGCATGCAGCATGCCGGCGATACCGCCACACATGCCCAGGCAGTGGGTGGAGCCGAACAACCCGGCGAGCAGGCCGGCCAGCAATGCCGCTTCGGGAGTCACGATTTACCAGACCGTCTGCACGTCGAATTGACTGAAGGCCGGATCGCGGGTCATCAGCGGCAGCACCTCCAGCATGCTCTGGGCGGCCAGCATCCGGTCGAAGGGGTCGCGGTGAGCGCAATCGAAGCTGCCGGCCCGCAGGCTGTGCACGTGAGTGACCGGCAAATGATCGAACCCATCGGCGGCGACCAGCTCGGAAAAGCGAGCCGTGACCTCGGGCACGAGATCGAGCTTGCCCAGGCGTTGCTTGGTGGCGATCTCCCAGGCACTGGCGGCACTGACAAGGACGGTGTTGGCACTGTCGGCGATCAGCGAGCGGGCCGACTCGGGCAGCCGCTTATCGTCCGTCCACCACCACAACAGGGCATGGGTGTCGAGCAACAACCTCACCCGCCCTCCCAGGCCGCCAGCTCGTCTTCGGGCAGGGCATCGAAGAAAGCCTCATCGACCCGTCCGGCCAGCCGGCCCGGCCGGCGCTCCGCGGGCGAATCGGCCAGGGGCAACAGGCGGGCATAGGGCTTGCCCGACTTGGCCAGAATGATTTCCTCGCCGGCATGCGCCTGCTCGAGCAGACGCGACAGGTGGGTCTTGGCTTCGTGAACGTTGACGATTCGGGTCATGGCCAGCCTCGATCGGACTAAGTCATCTGATTTAGTTTATCAGACCTTTTCGGATACGCCGGGTTCACGCAAAAGACAGAAGCAGCACAAAGGACTACTCGCGCTCGCCTCCGTGTTCTCCGTGACTCGGTGGCGCCTGCTTTTTCGCCGGTGAGGGATCATCATCGTCGAGGATATCCAGCGCCGGGGTATCGAGATCGTCGAACTGGTCGTTCTTCACCGCCCAGAAAAAGAAGGCGATGGCCAGCAGCATCAGGATGACCGACAGCGGGATGAGGACGTAGATGATGTTCATGGCGAACGGGGAGAGGCAAGAGGCGAGATGGTAGAGGGTATTGTATTCTCACCCTCTCCCTTCTTCCCTCTTCCTTCTTCCCGGCTGGGGCGACGCCCCAGCCTTTGTCCATTCAACACCACGACCAGGCTGGAAGCCGACATGCCGATGGCGGCAGCCCAAGGCGGGACGAAACCGGCGGCGGCAAAGGGCAACGCGGTGGCGTTGTAGGTGAATGACAGGGCCAGGTTCTGGCGCACGATGCGGCGCACTTTCGGGGCCAGGCCGAAAGCGGCCGAGATGCGCTGCAGGCCGCGCCCGGTCACG
>SLIA01000020.1 GCA_007135935.1 Wenzhouxiangella sp. | reverse complement strand
TTCAGTTCGACGCGGTGGCGAGGCCTTCAGCGAATCCTCCCGCTCAAGGCCGGCTTCAGCTTCACACCCGCTTCAAACATTGACAATTCGGTCCTTCGAGTTTGTTTCGGGTTTGGTGCTTCGCATTTCGAATTTGCATACACCCCTTGCGTCACGTCATGAAAACCGCCGAACTCCCGCCAGAAGCCTGAAATATCTCCATGCCGCACGAATCAACTACCGGCACGAAACAGCGCCACCACCGGCCCGAAGAAAATCGCCAGGATGAAGATCGCCAGACCGATGTAGAGCAAGGTCCGTACCGGTCGTCGACGCATCGCCGTGCCCAGGGTCTCGGCCCGCCCCTCGCGAACGGCCTGGTCGTGCTCGGCCCGGGCACGCCGGGCGCGCTCGGCCTGGTACTCGTCCATCAGCTTTCGCGCCCGCGGGTAATCGTCTCGTTCCCTCAGCCAGATACCACCGGCAGTAATGCCAAGTGGGCCCGGAGGTGTCTGGTAGCACTCGATGTGGTGACGCGCCATGAGTTCGAGCACCTCTTCTCTCTCGTCCTCGGGCACGTTTCTGAGATTGAGCAGCAAGCGCGGCATGGATTCAGGAAATAGGGAAACGGGAAGACGATCACTATAGCGCAGCATCGGCTGGTCAGTCAGCGCGTACCCGCCCCAAATGCCATATGGCACACCTCTGCCGATAGCATGTTGTAAACCGGCCCCGAATGGCATTGCCGCGTTCGATCCGCTAGACTGCGGGCTAAGGGGCTTGGCGATGACTTACCCTTTTGCCTTGCTTCACTCGGGGACTGGCAGGATACAGAACCATCGATCCTGTCGACAGACATGAAGGGAAGGGAGCACTCATGATCCTTTGGACAACATCACTGGAAGGGCTCGGCAGGCCCGATCACCTGAAAAGCCAGCGCAACTTCCCGGCTTGCAAGCCCTGAGCCGCGCGACAGATCGGCATGTTCACAGACCCAGGCGGCTTGAGCAGGCTACTCGCTGGCAGCCTGCTTGGCATGGCCATACTCACTGCGGCCGTGGCCGGCGACGAATTCCAGCGCCAGCTGGATCTTGCCGCCGAGCTCAATCTGACCGCACCCTGGCCCGAATCCCAGGCCATCCTGGACGAGCTCGAGCCGCAGCTCGATGAGGCCACGCCGGATCAGTTCGCCACCTTTCAATTGCTCAAGATCCGGAACCTGGCCCTGGCCGGCAACGTCAACAAGGGCCTCGACCTCACCAGGCAGCTGCTGGAACAGCCGATTGCGCCGGAATACCGACTCGACGCACTCGCTCGCGGCGCCAACCTGAGCGTACTGGCCCGACGTTTCGAGGAAGCCTTCGAATACCTGCAGGCCGGCCTGGAACTGCAAACCGAGGTCGACGACCCGGAACTGACCAGCTATGTCTACAGCATGGCCGCCGATATCTTCAGAAATGTCGGCGAGATCGAGCGGGCCATAGACCACGGCCACCGCGCCGTGACCGTAGCCGCGGACCACGGCCAGGTCCGGGCCGAATGCGTTGCCCGCATGCGCCTGTCGGCCGCCTACCGTGCCGGCAATTACCTGCCCGAGGCACTGGAACACTACCGGGCGACGCTCGACCAGTGCCAAATGGCCGAAGATCCCGTCTTCTACGCCATCGCCGAGTTCGGGCTGGGAGACACCCTGCGGCTCAAGGACCGGCTGGAAGAGGCTGAAACCCACCTGAAACAGGCCCTGGAGCAACACCGGGAAAACGGGTTCACCTCCGGGGCAGCCGAAACGAGACTCTCCCTGGCGCATCTCTACCATTCAACTGACCGCGCGGACGAGGCCTGGGAGATTCTGCTCGATCTGACCGGTACGTTAACCGAGCTCAGCCGCTGGGATTTCCTGGCCGAAGCCCACCGGCTGCTCGGCGAGATAGCCAGCACAAGAGGCGACTACGCTCAGGCTTTCGGCCATGCGCTGGATCAGATCGAGGCCCGGGAACGTTTTCTCGACGCCGAAAGGGCACGCCAGCTCGCTTACCTGGAAGTCCAGTTCGAAACCCGGATCAAGGACCAGGAACTGGCCCTGCTTCGAGAACAAAGCCGCGTTTCCGAGCTCCAGGAACAGACCCATGCTCAGCAACGACGTTTGCATGCATTGGCCTATGCATCAGGCGGCTTTTTGACCGTGGTCCTGATATTGCTGCTGATCCACGCCGTGCGTGAACGTCGCCACTACCAGCGCCTGTCACGTCTCGACAGCCTGACCCGCCTGAGCAACCACACGCGCTTTTTCGATTCCGCACGGCTGCTGATCAACGAAGCGCACAGCAACGATACCGACCTGGTGCTTATCCTGGGCGATATCGATCACTTCAAGCTGGTCAACGATGTCCACGGTCACCTTGTCGGCGATGTAGCGCTGCGACAGGTCGCCCGGCTGCTCAAGGACACCTTCGCAAGCCGCGGTCTCATCGGGCGTATCGGCGGCGAGGAGTTCGGCGTCTGCCTGACCGACGAAACGATCGAGGGCGTTCGTCAGTCGCTCAAGACGCTGCGACGCAGACTGAGAGCGGTCGATTACGGCGTCGACGGCCGGGTGCTGACCATGAGTTTCGGAATCGCCCAACTACGACCCGGCGAAAGTCTCGGCAGCCTGCGCCAGCGGGCCGACCTGGCGCTGTACAAAGCCAAGAGCGCCGGCCGCGACACCGTCATGGTTGCCGCCGAAAACAACGCCTGATAGGAAACCGGCTACCGACACCAACCAGTTCCCGGTACCACTTGACCCTTGACCCGGCAGCGTCTCACCGTTTGACGTGCGTGGGACAAGGTCCGGGAGCCGCCGGCCAGACCACCCCTTTCGCAGCTCAACCATCCCGAACCGTCCTGCGATTCCGCTTCCCACGCACGCACATTTATATTGCGAATGGGAATGATTGTCGTTTACAATTGCATCATCTTCACTTTCCTGGCTACCGCACGACCTCATTGGTCCGGCAAAAACATGTCGGACCAATGACGAGCGCCGCCGTGCGGTGGACACAACCGTCTGATATCAAAAAGCAAACAACTCATGGAGATCGCAGTCATTAGCCCGTCCACACACAAGAGCTGGTCTGCCCGTTTCCTGGTCACGGGCATTGTCCCGATGGTTCTCGCCATGGCGAGCGCCCATGCCGACAGCAACATCCTGCGCGTTGACGACGTGGTGACCTCGGTGGCCGGTCGCACGCAGGCGCTGGTTGCCGCACCCGGCACCGTCAGCATCATCACCCGCGAGGATCTTGAACAGCAACAGGTCACCAGTCTCAACGACGCCCTGCGCGGCATCGAGGGTCTCAACCTGTTTCCCCTCGACGCGCGCAGCGGCAAGACCGGCAACCAGACGCTGAGCATCCGCGGACTGCCCGGCGAATACACGCTGGTCCTGATCGACGGGGTGCGCCAGAACGTATCGGGCACGGTTGCCCCGAATGCCTTCGTGGATTCGGCCGCCGCCTTCATCCCGCCGGTGGCCGCCATCGAACGCATCGAAGTCATCCGCGGCCCCATGTCCACGTTGTATGGCTCGGATGCCATCGCCGGGGTGGTCAACATCATTACCCGCCAGCCCCGGGACTCCTGGGAAGGCGCCACCTCGCTCTCGCACACGTTTCAGTCGGATTCACGCTTCGGTGGTCGCTCGATCGTCGAGGGCTATCTCGCCGGGCCGCTCAACGACCCGCGTCTTTCGGCCCGCCTGCAACTGCGTCTCGACGAACGCGCCGAGTCCCAACTGGACATCCCCGGCACCGAGCCGAGCCTGATCGACAATCGCACCATGGGGCAGAATCCGGTCGCGGCCGATTTTCAGACCATCGGTGGACGGCTGGCTTTTGCCCCGGTCAGCGAACACGAATTCTCGCTGCGATTCGACATCACCCGGCAGACCTACAACAACGACCGCGGCCAGCTCGGCCGTTTCGGCGGCACCGAGCAGCAACCCGACTTCACCCGCGGCTATTCCGACGAGCTGGGCTTCAACCGCCGCCAGCTCACCCTGGCCCACGAGGCGAACCTGGCCATCGGGGACTGGAGCACGTCACTGACCCGCGATTTCGTCGAAACCACGGGGCGCACCATCAACGCCGGGGCCGTTCCGGATACAGAGCAATGGGGTCAGCCCCGGACACTCGAACTTCGCACCCACCTGCTCGACAGCCGGCTGGCTGTCTACGCCGGCGATCACACGCTGGTTGTGGGTACGCAGTACCTCGACCCCGAGCTGGACAACGGATTCTCACCGGAACGTTTTGGCGGCCGACAGATCAGCGCCTATCTCGAGGACGAGTGGCAGATGACCCCGGACCTCGCGCTGACCGCCGGAATTCGCTACGACGACAATGAAAACTTCGGCAGTGTGTGGACGCAACGCGGCTACCTGGTCTGGACACCGAATGCCGCCTGGACGATCAAGGGCGGTGTCGGCCGCGCTTTTCGGGCACCGTTTCTGGAGCAGATCCACGACGGCATCATCGGTTTCGGCGACGGCGGCTCCCGCCCCCTGTTCGGCAACCCGGACCTGAGGTCCGAGACCGGCACCAATCACGAGCTCTCGTTCCTGTATCAGGGCGAGGCCGGCCTGGCCCTGTCGGCCACGCTGTTCCATTCCGAGCTTCGCAACAAGATCGAACGCGGCACCGGCGCCAACGAAGGCATCGACGTGAACATCGGATCAACACGCATCCGCGGCATCGAACTGGCCGCGCGCCGTGACCTGGGAGAAAGCGTTCGCCTGTCGGGCAACTATTCGTGGACCGACAGCGAAGTGCTCGCCGGCGGCACCAGCGCCAGCGAAGTGGGCGACCCGCTGTTCTCGACACCGGAGCACATGGCGCACCTGCGCCTGGACTGGTGCCCCGTCGAGCGTTTCAACGCCTTCGTGCTCGGAGAATATCGCGGCAGTGCCTGGCGAGCGCGCGACTTCCACGAACCCCAGGACGGCGGCAGCGCCCAGGGCGCGTTCGAAGCCCTGGGTGAATTTCACGGCTACACGCTGTTGAGCCTGGGCGGAAGCTGGGCCTTCAATCCGGCCACCCGGCTCAACGCCACCATCGAGAACCTGCTTGACCGCGACTTCATCGACTACCGCCCCTACCCCGGTCGCAACGATCCCGAACAGACGTATTTCAGCAACGTCTACAGCACCATCCGCGAGCCGCGACGGTTGTGGGTCTCGCTGCAGGTGGAATTCTAGGGAAGCTCTGAACCCGTCTCTTGCGGGCGGATCACCGCCCGCAAGACCCGAGGGCTCACTGATCGAGTTGTTCGAGCAGCTCCGGGCCGGAGCCGAAATCGATGGGCGACTGGGCGGCCAGCCAGGCCAGTACGGCGTAGGCCGCGGCATTCTGGGCCAGGTTTTCCGGATCGATCTTGTCGAGCGTGTCGTTCTCGGTGTGGTGGTAGTCGAAGTAGTCCGTACCGTCCTGCCTCAGATCGACCACCGCCAGACCGTGCGGCAGCGACGGAATGAAATCGGGTCCACCCGAGGCTTCACGTCCACCCAGATCGATGCCCAATGGCTCGAGCTCGGCCTGGATGGCCTCGATCACCGGCCAGGCCTCGTCGACCACGCGGGCGCCAATCTCGTAGACCGGGCCGGCGCCGAAGTCGGATTCGGCACCGAGCTGATAATTGCCGAAATTCTCATGGTGTTTCTCGGCCCAGACACGACCGCCGAGCAGTCCGATTTCCTCGGCAGCGAAATAGATGAGCTGGATCGAACGCTGCGGACGCTCGTCGAGATCGAGAATCAGGCGCGCCGCCTCGGTGATGATGGCAATACCGGCACCGTCATCGAGCGCACCGGTGCCGACATCCCAGGAGTCGAGATGCGCACCCAGGGCAACGATCTTCTCCGGCGACTCCGAGCCGGTGATCTCGGCAATCACGTTGTGGCTGGTGTAAGGCTCGCTGTAGACGGCGCCCACATCGACATGAACGGTAACCGGCTCGCCCAGAGCCACCATGCGCTCGAGCTGGTCGGCGTCCGGGTTGGAGATGGCGACGGCCGGAATGGCCTGCGTTTCATCATCGAAGCGCGTCATCCCGGTGTGGGCAAAGCGGTTGTTCGAGGTGCCGATGGACCGGATCACGATGGCTTCGGCTCCCATGTCAGCGGCTACCTGCGGACCCCGCGAACGCGCCTGCACGGCCGGGCCGTAGGTCGAGCCGTCCCGGCTGCGCTCCATGCGATTGGCAATGAACACGATGCGGCCCTCGACCTCGTCGGGTTCGGCGGCTTCCAGCGCGGCCAGGTCGGCGAACATCGCCACCTCGGCCTCGATGCCCCCTTCGGGGGTGGCCGGCGTGAAGCCCAGTGCCAGGGAAACCAGTTCCTGCTCGTCCACGCCGGGGGCGCGCACCGTCACCCGCTCGTAGTCGCGGTGCCAGGTGTCGAAAGTCACCGGCTCGAGCCAGACCCGGTCGAAGCCGATGTCATTGAGCAGCTCCTCGGCCCAGGCCACGGCCTTTGCATCGGCCTCGGTGCCGGCCATGCGCGGCCCGATGCGGGTGGTCAGGTCGGCCACGATTTCGAAACCGCCATCACGTTCCAGCGCACGCTCGCGCAGCTCGCGCGCGGTGGCCAGATCATCGTCGGAAAACAACCCGGCGGAAGCCGGTTGCATGAAAGTCAGTGCCGCGGCCAGCACGGTCAGCATTCTCGTCATTGAACTACTCCGGTTCTTGCTAGGAAAACAGGGGAATTGGTCAGGCCCGCAGGGCGGTTCAGCCATTTCCGGCATTCGCAGCGGGCTCGGGCAACATCGGCTCGAGGTGCCTGAGCGCACGCACGTACACCCGTCGCTTGAAGGGAATGACGTGGCGTATCGGGTACCAGAAATCGACCCAGCGGTAGCTGTCGAACTCCGGCTTGTCCACGCTATCGAGGCTGAAGGCATCGTCATCGGCCAGGAAGCGCAACAGGAACCAGACCTGTTTCTGACCGATGCAGACCGGTTTCTGGTGACGACGCCGATAGCGGCGCGGCAGGCGATAGCGCAGCCAACCGGGCGTGGAACCGAGCACCTCGACATGCTCGGGCCTGAGCCCGGTTTCTTCGGTCAATTCGCGGTACATGGCCTCTAAGGGCGTTTCGTCGGTGTTCATGCCGCCCTGGGGAAACTGCCAGCCATCCTTGCCGGCACGCCGCGCCCAGAACACGCGACGGTCATCCCTGGCCAGCACGATACCCACGTTGGGTCGGAAACCGTCCGGGTCTATCATGGCCTTGGTCTGCGCGGCCGGCTATCATACCGGCCCGCGAAAAATTTCAACTGTCTCAAATGGTAATCAATTCATGCCCGGCACACCAGCCGTTCGATCCATAGTCCTGTGGCTGCTGCTTCCCGCCCTGGTGCCGGCCAGCCTGCTGCTGGCAGCAAGCTGGGGCAGTGGCGGCTGGGCATGGCCGTGGACCGACGATCCGGCCATGAGCCGGGTGATCGCCGAACTGCGGTTTCCGCGCGCGATTGCCGCTTTCGTGACCGGCGCCCTGCTCGCGCTGGCCGGCTGCCTGATGCAGGTGCTTTTGAGAAACCCGCTGGCCGACCCCTACATCCTCGGCCTTTCGGGCGGGGCGGCGGCGTTCGCGCTGATCGGCATGGCCGCGGGACTGACTTTCCTGCCGGTTCCGGTGCTGGCCTTTGCCGGCGCCTTGCTGACCATGGTGCTGGTGTTCGTGCTTGCGCGCGGGCACGGGCCATGGAGCACGACGCGCGTGCTGCTGACCGGCGTCGTGGTGGCCGCCGGCTGGGGGGCGATCATCTCGCTGGTGCTGGCGATGGGGCCGGATGCCAGCCTCAGGAGCATGCTGTACTGGCTGATGGGCGATTTGGGCTACGCCTCGCTGTCGGCCTGGTGGCTGGCACCACTGGGCGCCGGCCTGGGGTTGTTGTGGTTTCGCGCCCGCAGTCTCAACGTGATGGCCGGCGGCGAGATGCAGGCCGCCCTGCTCGGTGAGGCCACGCGCGTGCGTTTCTGGGAAATCTACGTGGTCGCTTCGCTGCTCACCGCCCTGGCCGTCTCGATTGCCGGCGCGGTCGGCTTCGTCGGCCTGATCATTCCGCACCTCATGCGCCTGATCGTCGGCGCGGACCACCGCCGCCTGCTGCCGGCCGCGGCCCTGTTCGGCGGCAGCTTCCTGGTGCTGGCCGACACCGCCGCGCGCACGCTGCTCGCCCCCCGACAACTGCCGGTGGGGGTGGTGACCGCCCTGATCGGCGTGCCGCTGTTCCTGCTCCTGCTCTACCGGGCCGCGCGCATCCGATGAATCACTCCGACCTCACCCACCTCAGCGCCCACGATCTGGATGTACGCATCGGCCGGGTCCAGGTGGCATCCAGGCTCAACCTGGCCCTGCATGGCGGCGAGTTCTGGGGACTGCTGGGCCCGAACGGCATCGGCAAGACCACGCTGCTCAAGACCCTGGCCGGGTTATGGCCACCCGACAACGGCGGCGTGCAGCTGGCCGGTCGCTCCATGCAGGAGTTGTCCCGCAAGCGCATTGCCCGCCTGCTCGGCATGCTGCCCCAGCACACCCATTACGCCTTCGATGCCTCCTGCCTGGAAACCGCCCTGGTCGGACGTCACCCCCATCTCGGCCCCATCGGTCGCGAATCGCGCCGCGATCACGACATGGCGCGCGCGGCCCTCGACGATCTCGGCATGCTGCCGCTGGCCGAGCGCAGCTGCATGGATCTGTCCGGCGGCGAGTCCCGCCGCCTGGCCCTGGCCACCGTTCTGGTCCAGGACCCCCGCACCCTGCTGCTCGACGAGCCGACCAACCACCTCGACCCGGCCAACCAGGTCACCATTCTCAACGTGCTGCATCGCAAGGTCCGAGAGCAGCGCAAGTCGGCCATGATGGCGCTGCACGAGGTCAATCTGGCCACCTGCTACTGCTCGCACGTCCTGCTGCTCTACGGCGATGGCGAGTGGGACGCCGGACCGACCGACGCGCTATTGACCGCGGAAAACCTCAGCCGGCTTTACCGGTGCCGCGTGCGCCTGGTCGATGATGGCCGGCAGCGCGTGTTCGCGGTCGCCGCCCGGCCCTGAGGCCGCGACAACACAGACCTCGCCGCAGTCAGCTTTCTCTTACCGAGACTTCCTGGCCCTGTCGCAGGCGCTCGTTGCCGCGGATGACGACGCGGTCGCCTTCCTGGATCGGCCCGCGCACCTCGATCATGTCACCCTCGCCAATGCCGGTGGTCACGCGAATCCGGCGCGCCTTGTTGTCCTCGTCGACGATGAACACGGCGATGCCGTCGCCCCGGAGCACCAGTGCATCACGCGGCACGGCCAGCACTTCGCGCACATCGGCCGTCGGCACGGTCACGCGCACGGTCTGGCCGACCGGCAGGGACGCATCGAGATCCAGCCGCAGCTCGAACACGTGACGGGCCTCGTCGCCGACACTCACGGTCGTTCTGAGCGGGGCATGCAGGATCTCACCGGCCACGGTAATGGCCAGTTCATCGCCGGGTTGAACGAAGCGGAAGTAATTGAGCGGTGCGCGGGCGACGACTTCGAGGCTCTCGGGATTGACCATGCGCACCACCCGCGTGCCGGCGGCCACGCGCTCGCCGGCCTGGGCGGCGCGTTCGGCCACCACGCCCGGAAATGGCGTGGTGATGCGGGTGCGCTCGATCTGGTCTTCGACCTGATCAAGGCGGGCGCGCACCACGGCGAGGTCGCTGCCGGCCACATCGCGCTCAGAGCGGGTCTGCTCGATCTGACTCTGGGCGGCCAGGTTGGTCTCGGCCAGACGTTCGAAGCGGCGCAGCTCGGCTTCCAGAAAGTTGAGCCGTGCCTCGGCGCGGGTGATCTCCGACTCCAGCTCGCGGGCACGCAGCCTCAGCGAGGTATCCTCGATGCGAGCGACCACATCGCCGACCTCGACCCGGGTGCCGATATCCGCGACCTCGATCAAGCGCCCGTCGACTTCCGCCGACAGGAAGGCATCGGAGCGCGATACCACCGTGCCGGCCACCTGCATGGTCGGCGCCATGGTCGTCAGGCGGGCTTCGCTGAGATCCACCGGCGGCGTCCCGCCGAACTGGGCCAGGGCCAATGCCGGCAACAGGGTCGCGGCAGCGACCAGGACGCGTGAAAAATGGTTCATATCTGTATTCCTCATGCCGGCACCACCTCCCCGGAGGCGGCCGGCTGTTTTTCCTCGTTGACCCTGAGCAGGCTGGGCAGCAGGATCAGTGTGAACAGGGTGCTGACGGCCATGCCGCCAACGATGACCGCGGCCAGCCCGCGATAAAGCTCGGTGCCCGCACCGGGCATCAACAACAGCGGCATCATGCCGAACAGGCTGGTGGTGGTACTCATCAGGATGGGCCTGAGGCGCAGGCGTACGGAAGTCTCGACCGCCTCGCGCCGGCTCATGCCCTCGCGTTCGCCTTCACGCGCCCGGTAGACCAGCAGGATGGCGTTGTTGACCACCAGACCCAGCAGAATCACGAAGCCGATCATGGTCAGCATGTCCATGGCCTGGCCGGTGATCCAGCCGGTCAGGCGCAGGGCGACGATACCGCCGACGGTGGCCATCGGAATGGTCATCAGCACCAGCACCGAGTCGCGGAAGGACCTGAACAACGCCGAGATGAGCAGGTACAGAATGACGATGGCAAGCAGGAAGCTACCGCCCAGGTTTCTCAG
>SLIA01000183.1 GCA_007135935.1 Wenzhouxiangella sp. | reverse complement strand
CGAGATGTACACCGCACCGCAGAAGAAATTCCGCGCGCGCGACGAGGGCGAGGTTCTGGAAATGATCCGCAACAGCGGCAAGCTGTTCGGCGATCGTGTTCGGCGCGTGTTCCTGGCCGACGGCGATGCCCTGGTACTGCCGACCCATCGCCTGATGCGCATTCTCGAGGCCATTGCCGAGCACATGCCTTCGGTCGAGCGCGTATCCAGCTACTGCCTGCCACGCAATCTCAAGCGCAAGTCAGTGGCCGATCTCGCAGCGCTGCGACAGGCGGGGTTGCAGATGGCCTACATCGGTGCCGAGTCCGGCGACGACGAGGTGCTGGAAAAGGTCAACAAGGGAGAATCCTTCGAGTCGACCCGTGCGGCTCTGGACAAGCTTGGTGAAGCCGGCATCACCCGTTCGGTGATGATCCTCAATGGCCTGGGTGGAGAGGCGCTGTCAGTTCAGCATGCGGAAAACTCCGCCCGTCTGGTCAATGCCACACAGCCGGAGTTCCTGGCCACTCTGGTGGTCAGCTTTCCTCAGGGCGAGCAGCGCTTTCGCGCTGGTTTTCCGGAGTGGGAGCCACTGGATCAGGCCGGACTGTTCCGGGAAATGCACCGTTTTATCGCCGGGCTGGAGCTCGAACGCACGGTGTTTCGTTCCGATCACGCCTCCAACTGGCTGGTCCTCAAGGGCGAGCTCAATGCCGACAAGTCCCGCCTGCTCGAACAACTCGAACTGGCCATCAACCAGCCCGAACGGGCCGCACTGCGCCCGGACTGGGCGCGGGGGCTTTGAGTGCGAATCCGTCAGTTCATGCCGGGTGCTGACCGGTGCGAGCGGTCCGTTCAGTGAGCGCGGTGATCCAGCGAGTGTTCCGCCGCCATTGATTCCAGCTTGGCGCTGTAGAGGCGTTCGTGCCGCGGGGCGCGCGCCAGTTCGAGCGCCTTTTCCATGGCTTGCCTGGCCCTGGTGTGATCGCCCTGCTTGTGGCGCACCATCGCAATACCCCAGTGAGCCTCGTGCATGTGGGGCAGCTGTTCGGTCACGGCCTCGTAGATGTCCAGCGCGCGGCGCAGATGGCCTTGTTCGGCCAGTTCACCGGCCAGCGCCAGGCGCGGGTAGGGGTCATGGTCGGGCAGTCGGGTCAGCCGCAGGTGAACTGCTCGAGCTTCTTCGTGGCGCCCCTGGTCCGAAAGCAGGGCATGCAGGTTGTAGAGCAGGTTGACGTCATCGGGATGGCGCCCGGTGGCGTAAACAAAGAGGGCTTCGGCCGTGTCGGGATCTCCCGCCCGTCGATGCATGACGGCCAGCAGGTTGAGTACCGATGCATTATCCGGATCAATCCGGTTGGCCCGTTCGGCAAACCAGAAAGCCGTTGCCAGTTCGTCATCCAGCATTCTTTCCGCTGCCAGGTTGCGATAGAACATGGCCAGGAATTCATGATGGGTGACCAGGCGTGAGGGCTGGCGTTCGCGGCTTGGAAAATAATCGATGGTGACCCGCTGCACTGTACGACTGGATCGATTCTTCGCCGACTTGTCTGTCGATGGGTAGATCCGGGTTCGTACATGGTCGCTGACCAGCACCAGGTCGCCGTGTTGTTCGAACGTGGGGGGTGTGCGCATGAGCTGGAAATCGTGTTCCAGCCCGAGGTGGCGGGTAAAAGCGGTGGTCACGACGGCCAGCGACATGCAGTTGCCCTTCTGATCCTGCAGCGCCTCTGAAGCGGTCAGAGTGTGGCCCCAGTAATCGAAGTTCGACAGGTGCCCGTCGATGAAGCGGGCGAGCTGCCAGTAAAGCTCCGAGTCGTCATCGTGGCGGGCGAGGTGTTCGTCCAGGGCTTCCAGTTGTTGTTCGGACAGCGAAAAGATGTCGTCGACATCGGGGATGTCGACGGGGTCACCGAAGAGAGCCCGGTTCAATGGCGGCGGTGAATCATGGTCGGGGCCGACGGACAGGGGCGTCAGCGCGCAACCGCCGGCCAGCAGAAGCGGCAGGCAGCAGGCGAGGAGCGATATCAGTCGACGGTTCATGGGGGCGACACGGAATCGTGGCTGGAATTCGAGTCTAGACCGCGCGTTGCGCGCGTGCAAGGCCGGCGTTTTGGCTACTTCGGTGGTTCGAAACGCTGGTGTATCCTGCCAGGCAGCTGCCACGGACCCGCAGGGGGTGCGAGATGAAAAGACTTCTACTCATCGCCCATGACCCGTCACCCAATATTCGTGCCATGGTCGCAGCCTTGCTCGATGGTGCTGGCGACGATACCGTCGACAACGTGACTGTCGGTCACGTCAGGCCGCTGGAGGCCACGGCCGACGATGTGATTGGGGCCGACGCGGTGATCTTCGGTACCCCCGAGAATCTGGGTTACATGAGCGGTGCACTCAAGGATTTCTTCGATCGCTGCTTCTACGATCTGCTCGACAGGACCGACGCCATGCCCTATGCGGTGTTCGTCAGGGCCGGCAAGGACGGCACTGGCACCCGGCGGGCGATCGAAAGCATCTGTGGCGGGCTGAACTGGAAGCCGGCGCAGGAACCGCTGATCTGCCGCGGCGAATGGGACGACGCCTTCATCGACCAATGCCGGGAACTCGGCATGACCATGGCCGCCGGCCTGGAGGCGGGGATCATCTGAGCCGCATGGAGTTGGCGTTGGCCGGCTTGGTGCTCGGTTTTGCGTTTGTTCGTTTGTTCGTTGGTTCGTTGGTTCGTTGG
>SLIA01000240.1 GCA_007135935.1 Wenzhouxiangella sp. | reverse complement strand
TTTTGGAAAGCAGCTCTTTCCCTGCTTTCCAAAATGTTTCCTTGGCGTCCCCTGAGCCTTGAGCGTAGCGGGCGGTTCAAACTTTCTTGTTTTTTCTTGCAGGCTATCAGGAGTAAGTCACTAAGGCGGGCCATGCCCGCAACCCAACTTTTAAATGACGAAGGGCCACCTCTTGAGTATTGTTTGGTTGTGTTTGCAGACGCATCCAAAACAGCCCAAGGGGTGACCCATGAAAAAATTAATAGAACGGTTTTCAAGCCTCGTCAAAGGAACTTTATCCGGATTTGATCGAATCGTTTTCAAGGGGCTTATCCTCCCTTTAATGTCGGCCAAAGAGGTGATGAGGTTTTGTGCGGCAAAAGGTGTACTCAACAAAAATTACAAGCTGTGGATGATGCGGCAAAGCGAAAAATTGGTACAAGCCGCAACCACATATGCCATTGAGAATTGTGGCCATGGAATTACTCCCATATCCACATGGCGTACCCGAAAAGAGGAGCTGGCTCATGATCGTCAAAAAAAGGAGCAGATAGAAAAAGGCTTAATCGGGGTGTGGTCCTGCATGGAGACGGCCTTTTCATATCGAGCTCATTTTTCAAAAAACGTTGGTTATCCTCAACTGCAAAATTACACCACTCGCTGCAAACATCTGTATTTTTACTATGATCATCAGCAGTATGGGTTTATGAATATCCGTCTCCAAACATGGTTTCCTTATCATATCCAGATCTGCCTGAATGGTCGTGAATGGCTGCGGCGTTGTCTTGAGCGGCAAGGGATTGAGTTCCTGGCCAAAGGCAACAAGTTTCTGCACATATCCGATTATCTGAAAGCACAGAATTACCTTGACCAGCAACTTAATGTTCGCTTTGCGGATATTCTGAACGGATTTGTGTCTCTTGTTTTTCCTATGGCCAAGGATGTGTTGGGGCCTCATCTTTCTTATTACTGGACAATGTGGCAAAGCGAATGGGCCACGGATTTGATTTTCACCTCACCCAAGGATTTGAATTCAATCTCTGATTCATTGTTGCGTCATGCTCATATGACTGGAACAAGCACCAAGGTCCTGCGCTATCTTGATCGTCCATTAACAACGACAGGCAGACCTGATGCCCGCTGCAAGAATCAAGTTCAGACCAGAATCACGGATTTCAATGATGGAGTTCGCATTCGTCACTGGGTGGATCGAAACAGCGTCAAAATTTATAATGAACAGAACGTGATTCGTGTCGAAACAACCATAAATGACCCAAGGAAGTTTAAAGCTCATCGTCACAAACAAGGCCAGTTACATGATGATAAACCCAAAAAACTGCTTCCCTTGCGCAAAGGGGTCATGGACATTGCATTGCGAGCCAAAGTCTCCCAGGAGGTCAACAATCGCTTCATGGATGACCTTTCCACTCTGCGCGATGAGAAACCTGCAGGAGATTTGATCCATGAAATTACCGAGCGCCTGACGAAGAATGGACGCAGATACCGCGGCCTCGATGTGACTGGTAAGGATCTCGACTTCCTCATACTTCTCAGCAAGCCCGAATTAAGAATTTCTGGATTTACCAATCAAATGTTACGACCATGTTTAGCCGAGACAGCCTTTGGGGCAAAGAAAACAGAAAGGCAGTTATCATCAAAGACCAGTCGTTATCTGAAACTACTCCGAATTCACGGGATCATCAAAAAACTTCCCAAACAAAACAGATACCAGTTGACGTTGAAAGGGGTAAGATTGACCCTCACCCTGACTGCCTTTTTAGCAGCATCAACTGAACAACTCATTAAAATGGCAGCATAAATTTCTTGTTTTTTGTGACAGGGGCTAGGCAATAAGTCACTAACTGTCCTGCCAGGCACGGCGAACCTTTTTTGAAAGCGGCTCCTGCCCTGCTTTCAAGAGATGAAGCAATCCACCACGCATTCCAGCATGGTCCACAACCAGGCTATAACTTTTGGACGGATTGACAGGTATTCCCTGGATTCGTAAAAACTGGTCGCAAAGTCTTCCTGATTGCAGATACTCACGGTAATCCCTACAGGAGGGGCCGAAATGGCGGAGAACGAAAACGAATCCACGGGGACGACCCCCACCACGCAGGAAGCGGTTCAATTCGATGAGCTGACCAGTCTGACCCAGGTTCAAGAGGGGCAGACGGACACTGGTCCGACCCTGGACGGCAATGTTCCGGACCAGGCCGAGGAAAGCGGTCTGGAAAACGTGCAGGCTGCACCGCCCGTGGATGATACGGATCGCATAGTCCCCGCTGAGGAGACCGGGTTCATGGAGGAAGAAGTCGAAGTCCCGCCCCAGGACATCGAAGAGGAAGAGGAACTCCCCGAGGTGGACACCACCAGCGAGGGAGTCCAGGACCCTGTTCCGCTGATAGATCAACCCCTGCCTGACGCCGAAATAGACCGGCCTGACCAGCCAGAACCGATCCAGTTCCCGGCCGAACCCACCGAACCTGATGAAGTCACCCCGCTGGGCGCTGAACCAGTGGAACTCTTTGAAGAAGACGAAATGCTTCAAGGTGACACTGATACAGATACGGACACCGACACAGACACAGACACAGACACCGATACAGATACCGATACGGACACAGACACTGATACGGATACCGATACTGATACCGACACAGACACGGATACCGATACTGATACCGACACAGACACGGATACCGATACTGATACCGACACAGACACGGATACCGATAC
>SLIA01000011.1 GCA_007135935.1 Wenzhouxiangella sp. | reverse complement strand
TCTTGTGTGCCTCGTCGAGGAACATCGGAGACTGCAGTGCGCTCCCTGAACCGCCGTGGTACGGACCCGTATGCCCGGTGGTGTGGGAGGGCTGCCCCCGCGAGGGGGCACCCTACCCGATTCCTTTTTTGCTTCTTGAGTGATTCGTTGACTGGATCAGGAACACTCACCTCCTAGTGACGGCAGTGCCAGCCGTGATCGACACCGAGCTGATGGATATGATCCATGGTCTCGGGAATCCAGGCATCGCCCCCTTCCTGCTCGAAGAAGAATGGCCGGCGCTCCACTTGCTCCGGTGCCACCTGGTTCATGGTCGATGCATCGTAGAGGCGACCGTTAAGCATGGTCCATGCCACGTTCTGGCTCTGTTCGATATCGTCGAGCACATCGCCATCGATAACCACCAGGTCGGCCAGCTTGCCTTCCTCGATCGAACCGATGTCGGCATCCATGCCGAAGTAACGCGCACCATCGATGGTCGCGCCGCGCAGCGCCTCCCAGGGCGTGAAACCACCCTGCACCATGGCCCACATCTCCCAGTGCGCAGCCAGTCCGGCGAGCTGGCCGTGAGCACCGATGACCACCGGCACGCCCAGGTCGTTGAGCGCTTTCGCTTCCTCGGCCACGGCCACATGGTTGTAAAGCTCGTCCGGTGCGGTCGGGCGACGGATCGAGCGTGGGTAGACCACGAACCGCGGCACGAAATCGAGCAGACGTTCGTTCTTCCACACTTCATGGCGATCGTAGAAGTATTCCTCGCCCATCATGCCGCCATAGGCGACCACGAAGGTCGGCGAGTAGACCACATCGGTCTGGCTCCAGAGCTGGCGCAGGTCGTCGTATGTGCGCTTGATCGACAGGCTGTGCTCGATGCCGGTATGGCCATCGACGATCTGGTTGAGATTCTGCTCCAGGCGCATACCGCCCTCGGGCACGACCATGATGTCGAGGTTGTGACCGGCCTCGATGACCTGCTGGCGCTGGTCGCGACGAAGATAGTTGTAACTCTTGACCGAGATCGCACCCAGCTCCTTGTGACGGCGCACATGAAACTCGGCATCGTCATAGGAATCGACCTTGGCCGTGGCGCCGGGCGAGAGTGCGCCATAGAGGATGCGCCCGGTCGACCAGATACGCGGCGCCAGCACCTCACCGGCACGTTGCAGTTCGGCCATGGAGAAGATGGCGGCGTTGTCGTTTGATGGATCGTGAATGCTGGTCACGCCAAAGGCCAGGTTGGCAATCTGCGCCCAGTTCTGTTGCGGGGTGAGCTGCTGATTGCTCATGGGGCCATGAGCGTGGGCATCGAACAGCCCCGGGACGATGGTCTTGCCATCCATTTCGATAATCTCGAAGCCGCCGGGGACTTCGACATCGTCGCTTGAGCCGACTGCGGCGATACGGTGGCCCTCGACCAGCACCACGCCATCTTCGATCACCTCTTGCTCCTCCTGAGCATTGCGCATGGTTACGATGCGCGCACCGACCAGCGCGATGCGACCATCATGACGATCGCTGTCGACCTCGAAGCCCAGGCGAACGCCCTCGGTTTCCGGCTCGGGCAGCTCGTCCGGTGCCCCTTCCAGGAAAGCGAAGGCGTCGTGCAAGTCGCGCTGGTACAGTGTGGCCCCGTGCGACCAGGCCAGCGTGGCGCTGTCGTTGACGAAGTGAACATGCTCACCACCACGAGCGGATACCTTGGTCACCGGGTAGCCCCGCTCGTTGGAAGTCAGATTGACCGTGCGGCCGGCCGGGAAGAACGGTGCAATGTAGACGTTGTAGTGCTCGGTGAATGCAACCCAGCGCCCGTCGGGGGACACACGATAGCCGGTCACCCAGTCACCGCGCAGGTGTTCGCGGTGGTCGTGACCGTCCAGCGTGACACTGTTGAGCACCAGTGCCAGACCGGAACGACTGGAGAACAGAATTCTCTCGCCGTCGGCGGAAAAATGGGGTGCCGAGCCGGAGTCATGAACCCGCACCATGTCGTCGCCATCGACATCCACCCGGTAAATGCCGGTCCGCTGGGACCAGGCCGGTGAACTGATGTAACCACCGCCGGTACGGCGAAACACGACCTGCTCACCGTCCGGAGAGAACGAGGGTTCGACATAGTGGCCGGGCTCTGTGGTGAGCGTGCGGCCACGCCCGCGCCCGACCGGCTCGATGCGTACCGAACCCAGCTCTTCATCGTCCCAGGTGGTGTAGACCACGAATCGCGAATCCGGCGAGAACGACGGATAAAACTCCCAGTGGTCTTCCTGCGAGGTCAACCGCGAGCGCCGGTCACGCTCCAGGTCGTGCAACCACAGGTAGCCCATGGCCTGGTAGATGGCATGGCGCCCGTCGGGGCTGACCTGGGTCCAGCGGGCCATTTTCACATCGAAGGTATCCGGCGATACCTCGACGCTATGGCGCAGCGCGGGACGCACCTTCTTTTCGGTTTGCACATGCACCTCGATTTCCTGGTGCGAGCCGTCGGTGCCGATGCGATGAAACTTGCCGCCGGTCCAGGCGACGATGGATTCGCCGTCCGGATGCCAGGAAAAGGCAGGGAAGTTACCCATGTCGCCGGAGGTTTCCTGCTTGTCTCTTTCCAGCGCGGTGAACAGGGTGCGCTCGATGCCCGACTCCAGGTTCTTGACCACCAGGCGCGAGGACAGCTCGGTGGGGTTGCGTTTCACAAAGGCCAGTTTGCTGCCATCCGGCGAGACAACGGGGCGAACCGCACCGCCGGGTCCGGACACGACCGTTTCGACATCACCGGTTTCGCGGTCCAGCCGCCGGATGCCGAAGATCCCGGCATTGGCGTCACGGTTGTACTCCCAGACACGCTCGGGCGTCAGATCCTGGCTGAAGTAGACATACCGCCCGTCCCTGGAGAAATAAGGCTCGGCGATATTCTTCTGCGACTGCTCACCGTGCAGGCGATCGACCAGCATCACGCCGCTGCCGCCGCCGCGGTGGTACAACCAGATCGAACCGGCCGGGATCGAGCGCTGCGACACATAGGACTTGCGCGCGGCAATATAGTCACCGTCGGGCGACCAGGCCGGGTTGTGGAGACCGTGATCACGCTCCTCGGTAACCTGGTGCAGGTTGTTGCCGTCGGCATCCATGGTCCAGATGTTCTCTGCACCATCACGGTCGGACACGAAGGCAATGGAATTGCCGTCGGGGCTGAAGCGCGGCTGAAAGTTCCAGGCCAGGTCGTCGGTCAGCGCCTCGGCCTCACCGCCGTCGAGGCCAACGCGGTAGATGTCGCCGAGCATGTGGAAGATCATCGAGCTGCCATCCGGACTGATGTCGACGTCCGACCAGGTCACTTCCCGGGTATCGATGGTGATCGTCTCCCATTCGCCGGGCGGTTCGGTGACCGACCAGTCGGCATACGGGTCGTCGTTGTTGTCATCGGCCACCAGCGCCAGCGGCAACAGCAGCGCCGAGGCAAGCAGCCAGATCCATGGATGTCGCATATTGATATTTCCTTGAGCGTCTATGAAAGGTTTCAGGGTTCAGGGTTCAGGTTTCAGGGCGGGCTCGGGACAGGTTTTCCTGAAACCTGAACCCTGGAACCTGAAAAATCATTCATCTTCGGTGGTTTGCCGGATCTGCTCGTTGGCCACGCCGTGCGGGACGTGACCGGTGGCGACTTCGTGGCTGGCCAGCGAGCAGTGAATGGTCTGGTCATCGAAAAAGATATCCGCACCGAACGAACGCAGGTAGGGCGCTTTTTCGCGCCCGCCGAGAAACATGGCCTCGTCGATGCGAATGCCCCAGGCTCTGAGCGTGAGAATCACGCGTTTGTGGGCCGGTGCCGAGCGTGCCGTGATCAGGGCGGTACGAATCGGACTTTCCTCCATCGGGTAGGCCGACTGGATGCGCTGTATGCCCTCCAGTACCGGCTTGAACGGGCCGGCCGCCAGCGGGCTGGCCGCTGCACGGCGCTCACTGGCCGAAAAGGCCTCCAGCCCATGCTCCTTGTAGATTCGTTCAGCCTCGTCGGAAAAAATGACCGCATCGCCGTCGAAAGCGATTCGCAACTGGCTGGAACGATTCTCGCGAATGGCCGTCGGCAGGATAGTCGCCGCGGCGTAGCCGGCCATCAGCACACGACGAACATCATCCTCGTTGGCCGAGAGAAAAAGCTGGGCCCCGGCCGGCTCGATGTACTGGGACGGGCTGGCCCCGTTGGTGAACACCGCGCGCTGCACGTCGAGGCCGTAGTGTTCGATGGAATTGAAGATCCTCAATCCGGTGTCGGCGCTGTTGCGCGACATCAGCACCACTTCGACCCCGGGATGGTCCATGCCGTCGTCGTTCAGGGCGAGCAGCTTGCGCACCAGCGAGAAAGCCACTCCCTTGCCGAGCACGTCGTTTTCGTGCTCGCGCTGGTACTCCATGTAACGCTCAAGCCCTTCGTTCTCGAAAACGCGGTGCGATGCATCGAGGTCGAACAATGCCCGTGACGAGATCCCGACCGTCAGCGGACCGGCTTCGGGAGCGGATGGCTTTTGCTCGGAAACTGACATTCCTCGATTATAACCAAGCGCCGTGACCAGGCAGCTCAAGCCTCCGGCTGACCAAACTGCTCGGCAATGATCCGCTCCTCCAGCGTGTGCTCTGGATCAAACAACAGGCGATGGATCGTGCGCTTGCTCTGTCGCACCTCGACCCGGTTGACGTCACGCACCTCATCGTAGTCGGCCGTGGCACTGACCGGCCGGCGCTGGTGGTTGAGCACCTCGAAACAGACCTCGGCCGAGGCCGGCAGGATGGCGCCCTGCCAGCGCCGCGGTCGGAAGGGACTGATCGGGGTCAGCACGATGGCATCCGTGCCCAGCGGCAGAATCGGACCATGGGCCGACAGGTTGTAGGCCGTGGAGCCGGCTGCCGTGGCCACCAGCACACCATCGGCAACCAGCCGACCGACCCGCTCGCGTCCGTTGACCAGGATGCGGATGTGCGCGGCCTGGTTGGTTTGTCTGAGCAGTGCCACCTCGTTGATGGCTACGGCGCGCTGCTGCCCGCTTTCACTGGAAGCCACCATTTCCAGCGGGTTGAGAGCGACCTCGCGCGCACTGGCAATCCGTTCAGGCAGGTCGTCGGGCGAATAGCGATTCATCAGAAAACCGACATCGCCCAGGCGCATGCCGAACACCGGCACGTCACGATCGACATTCTCATGCAGGGTGTGCAGCATGAACCCATCGCCACCGAGCACGACCAGCACCTCGGCCTCGTCCAGTCCAACCTCGCCATAACGCTGCCGCAACTCGGCTGCCGCCTCGCGCGAGCCGGGATGCTCGCTGGCCAGGATGGCCATGGCGAGGCTTGCGGTCATTCGGTGGTTGAATTCATCAACTGGGCAAGCCCGTTGATGGCCACCTGAAGCACGGCGAAGTCATGCGAACTGGAGGTGTTGCGCATTTCCTCGAGCATGACCGAAACTCGTTCGGTCTCGTCTGCATGCCGCTCGAACCAGGCCTGGACCGGATCGTCTTCCCCGCCGGTTTCCTCGAACACCCGTCGGGTGAGTTGACGATGGTGCCGGTAGAGGTCGTCGCGAAGGTGGCCGCGGGCATGGGCATGCCACTGGCGCTCGACCGGCAGGCTCTCGACCTGGCTGCGCAGCCACTTCAGGCACAAGCGGTCGAACAGCTCAAAGTAGATGCGAGCGACTTCCTCGACCTTTCTGTCCTGCACGCGGGCTTCGTCGACGATATCCAGCGCCGAGTACACGAAGCGCAAGGTGGCAACCTCCTCGGCCAGCTTCTTGGGGAAACCGTCGGCAACCAGTGCCTCCCGACGTTCTTCCAGGGTCTCGCGCAGGTCCCCGGTCAGCAGCTTCGGCAAGGCCTTGCGGTACTCGCGAATGCCCGGGGCGAACCGATCGACCCGGCTGGAAATATCGATGCCGTAGCCCCCTGGCAGGGTGATCAGTCGACGGGTCACCTGGCGCAGCAGGTTCCACATTTCCAGCAGGGCCTCGACCTGGCGTGCCGCCGGCACCTTGTTGTCCAGCGCCTCGATCCTGCGCCAGAACTCGCGCGCGGCAAAGATCTCGCGCGCGACGGTGTAGGCCTTGGCCACGGTCGCCGAACTGGCGCCGGTATCCTCTTTCACCCGCATGGCGAACGGCGCGCTCATGCGGTTGACGATGCTGTTGGTCACGCGCGTGGCGATGATCTCGCGCCATAGACGATGCTCGGGCATCAGACTGGCGAAGCGCTCACGCAAGGGCGTCGGGAAGTAGTCTTCCAGTTCTCGCGACAGGTAGGGATCTTCCGGAACGTCGGAGTCCAGCAGTTCCTGGTAGAGCCGGATCTTGGCATACGACAGCAGCAGCGACAGCTCGGGCCGGGTCAGCCCCTGTCCACGCGCCACGCGCTCGCGCAGCTCTTCGTCGTCGGGCAGTTGCTCGAGGTCACGGTCGAGCACTCCCTGGCGCTCGAGCATGGCGATGAAGTGGGCCTCGGCGCCGAGTCGATCGCCGGTCAGTGCCTCCATCATGCTCAGCGCCTGGTTCTGCAGGTAATTTGAGCGCAATACCAGGTCGCTGACCTCGCCGGTCATCTCCTCGAGCAACGCATTGCGTTCATCCGGCGCGATCTCTCCGCGTTCGACGGCGAGATTGAGCAGGATCTTGATATTGACCTCGTGGTCGGAACAGTCCACGCCGGCGGAGTTGTCGATGAAATCGGTATTGATCGCACCGCCGTTCATGGCGTACTCGATGCGTCCAAGCTGTGTCAGGCCGAGATTGCCGCCCTCGCCCACTACCCGGCAGCGCAACTCGCCGCCATTGACACGAACCAGGTTGTTGGCCAGATCGCCAACATCGGCGTGCGCCTCACCCGCACCTTTCACGTAGGTCCCAATGCCGCCGTTCCACAACAGGTCCACCGGGGCCTTGAGCAGCTCCCGGATCAGCTCGTGCGGGGCCAGTGATTCGGCCTCGATGCCCAGCCACTCGCGAACCTCGTCGGACAACTCGATCGCCTTGGCCTGGCGCGAGAAGACGCCGCCACCTTTCGAAATCAGCTTCTCGTTGTAATCGGACCAGCTCGAACGCGGCATCTCGAACAAGCGCTTGCGCTCCTTGTAACTGGCAGCGGCGTCCGGGTCGGGGTCGAGGAAGATATGCATGTGGTTGAAGGCGGCCTGCAGACGGATATGCTTCGATAGCAGCATGCCATTGCCGAACACATCGCCGCCCATGTCGCCGATGCCGACAACGGTGAAATCCTCCTTCTGCGTGTCCAGGCCCAGTTCACGGAAGTGGCGCTTGACCGACTCCCAGGCTCCCCTGGCCGTGATCCCCATCTTCTTGTGATCGTAGCCGTTGGAGCCGCCCGAGGCGAAGGCGTCACCCAGCCAGAAGCCATGTTCGGAGGAAATGGCGTTGGCGATATCCGAGAACGTGGCCGTGCCCTTGTCGGCGGCGACAACCAGGTAGGGGTCGTCGTCATCCTTTCGCACCACCCCCTCGGGTGGCAATACCGTCTCACCGTCCAGGTTGTCGGTGATGTCGAGCATGCCGTTGATGAAAGAGCGGTAGCAGTGAACCACCTCGGCCATGACGGCGTCGCGATCCTCGCTGTCGGGCAACTGCTTGGCGACGAATCCACCCTTGGCGCCCACCGGCACGATCATGGTGTTCTTGACGTTCTGGGCACGCAGCAATCCCAGCACCTCGGTGCGGAAATCCTCGCGCCGATCCGACCAGCGCAATCCGCCGCGGGCCACGATGCCGCCGCGAAGGTGAATGCCCTCCATGCGCGGTGAATAAACCCAGATCTCGCGGTAGGGGCGCGGCTGGGGAAGATCCGGCACGCGACCGGATTCCAGTTTGAAACTCAGGTATTCGGGGTGTTCGCCACGCCGGTCGGTCTGAAATGCATTGGTTCTGAGCATCGCCCGGATCAGGTCGCAGAAACCGCGCAGAATGCGGTCCTGGTCGGCCGAGCCCACCGAGTTGAGTGCGCGCAGAATGGCCTTGCGCAGGGCCTCGCCCTCGGTCTCGCCGGCATCCGCCTCACGCGCCTTGCAGACATCATCGAGAAACTCATCGAGGACCTCATCCGCGATCCCCGCGGCCAGATCCCGGCACTGTTCCTCCAGTGAGCGGCGGGCCACCGTTTTCTGCTTGCCGCTCTCATCCATTCGCGCGGGGTCGAAGCGGGCCTCGAAGTACTCTACGAGCAATCGGGCGATCAGCGGCCAGGCCGCCAGCGTCTGCTCCATGTAATTCTGGGAAAACGGCATGCCGGTCTGCAACAGGTACTTGCAGCAGGCCCTGAGCACATTGACCTGGCGCCAGTCGAGCTGGGCCAGCATGACCATCCGGTTGAAGCCGTCATTCTCGCAGCGACGCCGCCAGGTCTGCTCGAAAGCCTCCTGGAACTTGGCGCGGATCCGGTCGAGATCGACTTCCGCCTCGTCGGGCGGCAGCATGTCGAAATCCTGTATCCAGACACTGTGGCCTTCGTTGAGACGCAATTCGTAGGGGCGTTCGGAAACAAGCCGCATGCCGAGATTCTCGAGCATTGGCAGCACGTCGCTCAGCGGCAGCGGCTCGCCATGCTTGAACAACTTGAAACGCAACAGGCCGGTGCCGCGCTGACGCGGCTTGTAAAGGCTCATGCGCAGATCGTCGAGATCGCGCAGCCTGGACATGTTGTCCACATCGAAGGTGGCCACGTGCGGCGAGACATCTTCCATGTACGAAGCGGGAAAGGCACCAGCAAAGCGCCGGGCAAGTTCCAGGCCGCGATCTTCACCGTATTCGCGCACCAGACTATCGGCCAGCTCATCGCCCCAGGAGCGAATGGCCTGCTTGATCTTCTGCTCGATCTCGTCGAGATCGTAGTCGACCGTTTGGCCGCCACGCGGCCGCACGATCAGGTGCACCCGCGCCAGCTTGGATTCCCCGACCTGCACGGCAAAGTCCAGTCGATCGCCCTTGAGTGCACGCTTGATGATCTGCTGGATGCGCTCCCGATTCTCGGTATTGAAGCGATCACGCGGAATGAACACCATGCACGAAAAGAAGCGACCGAAGCGCTCGCGACGGATAAACAGACGGGTCTGGCTGCGTTCCTGCAGGTCCAGCACACCGGATCCGAGCGCGAGCAGTTCCTCGCTGGATGCCTGGAACAGTTCATCGCGCGGCAGCGTCTCGAGTATGTGCAGCAGCGCCTTGCCGGCATGACTGTTGCTGCGCAGACCGGAAATCTCCAGCACTTCCTGCACCTTGCGACGCACCAGCGGCGTGTCCTGGCAGCGCCGGATGTAGGCACCCGAAGTGAACAGGCCAATCAGCCGCTTTTCCCCCGACACGCGCCCCTTGCTGTCGAAGTGGAGCACCGAGATGTAATCCATGTAACCGGGTCGGTGCACCGTGGAGGTGGCATTGGTCTTGGTGATGATGATCGGGTCGTCGGGCGAGGCCGTCTCGCTGCCGCGTGCCAGTTCCGCCAACGGCCGCACCGGTGCATCCCGGTGATCCGGATGCATGATGCCCAGTCCGCTGTCGGGCACGGCACGCAGCACCCGACCGTCGTCGGTATCCTCGATCAGGTATTCGCGATAGCCCAGAAAGGTGAAATGATCATTGGCCAGCCACTCGAAAAAGTCCCTGGCCTCGGCCAGCGCACCCTCGCTCATCTGCGGATGGGACTTGGGCAATTCGGTTGCGATCTCGCGGGCGCGAGAGAGCATCGACTGCCAGTCCGACACCGCCCGGCGCACATCGGCCAGCGCCGAACAGATGCGCTCCTCCATGCGTGCCAGCGACTCGGGGAAGGTCTGTCGCTCGACCTGCAGGTGCATCAGCGACTCCGGCTGACCGGCCTGGTCGTCATCCTCGGCCATCAGTTTCATCAGATGGCCGCCCTGGTCGCGCTCGATGCGCATGACCGGATGAACGACCAGCTGGACGGAGATCCCCAGATCGGACAGGGCCAGAACCACCGAATCGACCAGAAACGGCATGTCGTCGTTGACGATCTCGATGATCGTGCGACTGGACGACCAGCCATGCTGGTCGCGATCGGGATTGTAGACGCGCAGATTGACTTCGCCGGGAACGCGCCGACGGGCAAACTCCAGATACTCGGCGGCCATCACGGCCAGGTCGCCGACCTCCATCTCCTCGAGCTCGCCCAGCGGCACGCGATGCAACATGCGTCGGGCAAACTCCACCGCCAGCACATCCTTGCCGGCCACCTCTGCCACACGCTCTGAAACGCTTTGCAGCAGCGCTTTCTTGCGCTCTTGATTCTGACTCATCTCACCTGGTCTCCCTGCGATCCGGCGCAACCGCCGGATCGGCCCGAACTTGCAAGATTGACTAACGCAGACCGGTCTCGTTGCGAGAAATGACCATGCGCTGAATTTCGCTGGTGCCTTCGTAGATCTCCGTGATCTTGGCATCGCGGAAGTAGCGCTCGACCGGCATCTCCTTGCTGTAGCCCATGCCACCGTGAATCTGCACGGCCTGGTGAGCAATCCACATCGCCGCTTCGGAGGAAAACAGCTTGGCCATCGAGCCCTCGGCCGTGAACCGGGCACCGGTTTCAGCCGACTTCATTTTCGCCCAGGCTGCCCTGAGGGTGAGCAGCCGGGCCGCGTCCAGCCGGGTGCGCATGTCGGCCAGCTTGGCCTGGATCATCTGGAAGGTACCGATCTCCTTGCCGAATGCCTTGCGCTCACGGGCATATTCGACGCTGGCATCGAACGCCGCCTGGGCGATCCCGACAGCCTGGGCGGCAATGCCGATGCGCCCGGCATCGAGCACACCCATGGCGATCTTGAAACCCTGACCCTCGTCGCCGAGCCGATCCTCCACCGGGCACTTGTAGTCGGTCAGCTCGATCTCGCAGGTGGCCGAAGCCCGGATGCCCAGCTTGGGCTCGGTCTTGCCGCGATGGTAGCCTTCGCGCTCGGCATCGATCAGAAAAGCCGTCACGCCTCGCGCACCGGCATCCGGATCGGTCACGGCAAACAGCACCAGGTAGCGCGCTACCGGGCCGGAGGTGATCCACGACTTGCGCGCATTGATTACATAGTGGCTGCCGTCCTCGCTGAGCACCGCCCGCGACTTCATGTTGGCCGCGTCCGAACCCGACTGCGGCTCGGTCAGCGCATAAGCGCCGATTTCGTCACCACTGGCCACCGCACGCACGTACTTCTGCTTCTGCTCTTCCGTGCCGTGCTTGAGAATACCGTTACAAAACAGCGAGTTATTGACCGACATGATGGTGCCATGCGCCGCATCGGCCGCCGAGACCTCCATCATGGCCAGGGCATAGCCGATCGTGTCGAGTCCGGCACCACCGTAGGCCTCCGGCACCTCGATACCCATCAGGCCAAGCTCTCCCATGCGCTGAATGGTGGCGAGCGGAAACTCACCGGAGGCATCGAACTCGGAGGCCACCGGGGCGATCTCGTCACGCGCAAAATCGCGTGCAGCAGCCTGAATCATCTGCTGCTCGTCGGTCAATTGAAAATCCATTTATGTGCCTTCCTCGACTGTATTTGTAGGGCTTGCCGGATTATACCGCCCGAATGCGCCGAGATGGCGTCAGCGCTCGCCCCCCACCGGCTGGAGGAAAAATCCGAGAAACAGCTCACAAAGCCGAAAATTGGACTTGACAGCCGCTGAGCAGTGCCTAGAATTGGAGTCTCCGGAGCGGGGTTCCCCCCTTCCCCATCCGGATCGCGGCCGAGGTTCCCCCCTTGCCTCGGCCGCACCTACACCTCGAGCGGCCGGAGTCCCGCACTCCGGCCGCTTTTTTTCCTGGGGATGCTGACAATTGCCGCAAGCTCGTCTATAATGCGCGGCCTGTCGGAAACGACACAAAACAAGACACACCGCGAGGGCTTGAGCCCACACCTGCCCAGGTGGCGGAATTGGTAGACGCGCTAGCTTCAGGTGCTAGTGTCCAATAGGACGTGGGAGTTCGAGTCTCCCCCTGGGCACCATCGACTTTCTCCCCATTATGCAACCCCTCGTTCGGGAACTGATTCGGATCGCGGAGCGAGTACGGTTTTTGCCCGCAGGGCAAAAGAAGTGCTCGCGCAGCACGAAAGCAGCTCGAGTCTCCCCCTGGGCACCATCGACCCTCTCTCCAAACGGCGAATCGCCTCGCTCAGAAACTGATTACAATCGCGGCACGACTATGTCTTCTTGCCCATCGGACAAGAGAAGTACTCGTGAACGGGCAGGTTTCAGGAGTAGAGCCCCAACACGCTGAGGACCTCGTCAGCCAGATCTTCTGCGCTCCGACCCACCGTCTTCAGCACCAGCTCCGCGTTTTCGGGCTCCTCGTACGGTGAACTGATTCCGGTGAAGTTCGGAATCTTGCCGGCACGGGCCTTGGCATACAGGCCTTTCACATCGCGCTCTTCGCAGACCTCCAGCGGTGTGTCGACGAACACCTCGACAAACTCACCCTGATCGAAGCGCTCGCGAACGGCCCGCCGCTCCGCGCGAAACGGTGAAATGAAACTGACCAGCACGATCAGGCCGGCATCGGTCATCAATCGGGCCACTTCCCCGACCCGACGGATATTCTCCACCCGGTCCGCCTCGGTAAAGCCCAGATCGCGGTTCAAACCATGGCGGACGTTGTCACCGTCAAGCAGATAAGTGTGGTGCCCCCGGGCCAGCAGTTTACGCTCGACCTCGTTGGCGATGGTGGACTTGCCCGAACCCGACAAGCCGGTCAACCACACGCACCTTGGCTGCTGTGCCTTGATGCGCGAGCGGGCCGCCTTGTCCACCTCGAGCGTCTGCCAGTGCACGTTCTGAGCCCGGCGCAACGCAAAGTCGATCACGCCCGCGCCAACCGTGGCATTGGTCTGCCGATCGATCAGCACGAAACTGCCCAGCTCCCGGCTCTTGTCGTAGGGGGCAAAGGCGACATTCCGGTCAAGGTCCAGATCGACTCGCGCCACGGCATTGAGCTCGAGCTGCCTGGCGGCGATATGATCCTGGTTGTTCACATCGATCTGGTACTTGATCTCGCTGATCTGACCACCGCACTCGGTTGTCCCGAGACGAATCCGGTAGGAACGATGCGGCAACAGTGGCTGCTCGTCCATCCACAACAGGTGAGCACCGAACTGATCGGCCACTTCGAGAGGATCCGATGCCGCCACCAGCACGTCACCGCGACTGACATCCACCTCGTCTTCCAGCGCGAGAACGACGGGTTGACCGGAACGGGCCGTACGGACCTGCTCATTGCCCACATGCAGGGAAACGACGCGCGAACGCTTGCCGGATGGCACCACGACCACTTCGTCGCCCACCGTCACCGACCCGCCAAGCAACTGACCGGCAAATCCCCGAAAACTCTGGTCGGGCCGACAAACCCATTGCACCGGCAGTCGAAAGGCGCCGCCTTCATTGCGCTTGCCCACCTCGGCCGCCTGCTCCAATGCCTGCATGAGCACCGGGCCGTCATACCAGGGGGTTTGAGCGGAACGCTCGAGCACGTTGTCACCTGCCAGTGCCGACAAGGGGATACAACTGACCTGCTCGATCCCGAGCTCCGCGGCCAGCCCCCGGTAATCGGACACGATCGACTCGAATACCTCGCGACTGTAGTCGACCAGGTCCATCTTGTTGACCGCCAGCACGACATGGTCGATGCCCATGAGGTGGCAGATCCAGGAGTGGCGCCGAGTCTGGGTCAGTACCCCCTTGCGCGCGTCCACCAGCACCACCGCCAGTCGCGCGGTCGAGGCACCGGTCGCCATGTTGCGCGTGTACTGCTCGTGACCCGGACAATCGGCCACGATGAACTTGGCCCGGTCGGTATCGAAAAAACGGTAAGCCACATCGATCGTGATGCCCTGCTCCCGCTCGGCCGAAAGACCGTCAACCAGCAGCGCAAAATCAATCTGCTCGCCCTGGGTTCCATGCCGCCGGCTGTCGGCCTCCAGGGCAGCCAGCTGATCGTCGAACAGCCGCTTGGAATCGTGCAGCAGGCGCCCGATCATGGTCGACTTTCCATCATCGACCGAGCCACAGGTAATGAAACGCAGGAGGGGCTTGGATTCGTGAGCGGCAAGGTAGGCCTTGATATCCGTGGCTGCCATCAGAAATAACCCTCCTGCTTCTTTTTTTCCATTGAGTCGGCAGGATCCTGATCGATCACGCGCCCCTGCCGTTCCGAGGTCGTGGACAGGAGCATTTCACCGATGATGTCTTCCAGGGAATCAGCCTCCGATTCAATGGCACCCGTCAGGGGATAGCAACCGAGTGTGCGAAACCGCACGGTAAGCGTCCGGACTTCGCCCGGCTCGACCGGGAGGCGGTCATCGTCAACCATGATCAGGACACCGTCGCGTTCGACGACCGGGCGCGGCCGGGCGAAATAAAGCGATGGGACGGGAATTTGCTCACGGTAGATGTAGAGCCAGATATCCAGCTCGGTCCAGTTCGATAGCGGGAACACCCGCACACTCTCACCGGGATTGATGCGACCGTTGTAATGCTGCCAGAGCTCCGGGCGCTGATTTCTCGGATCCCACTGGTGGCGATGATTGCGAAAGGAGAACACCCTTTCCTTGGCGCGGGACTTTTCCTCATCGCGCCGGGCTCCGCCGATGGCAGCGTCGACCTCGTGTCTGCCCAGCGCCTGTTTCAGGGCCTGGGTCTTCATCACATCGGTATGGACCGAGGCGCCATGACTCACCGGACCAATTCCCCGCTCCAGGCCGTCCGGGTTGGTGTAGGTGAACAAACGGCAGCCCGTCTCCCTGGCCCGGCGATCGCGAAACTCGATCATCTCGCGAAACTTCCAGCCGGTATCGACATGCAGCAACGGAATCGGCGGCGGCGCCGGATGGAAGGCTTTGACCAGGAGATGCAGCAGCACCGAGGAATCCTTGCCCACTGAATAGAGCATCACCGGCCGCTGAAACTGCGAAGCCACCTCCCGGATGATATGAATTGCCTCGGCTTCCAGCGCATCGAGATGCGACAGGTCGGACATCGTGTCCCGGCGATCTTCGTTCATTACGGGCTATCTATCCCCTTGATCCCTGTTGACTTGTCCGCGGGAAGCCTGCTGACCGGAGCCAACCCGCGCTGATGTTGTATGGTGCCGAGGAGAGGACTCGAACCTCCACGGGTTACCCCACCTGGACCTAAACCAGGCGCGTCTACCAATTCCGCCACCTCGGCACTTGCGTTCACTCGTCGTCCAGTGGAACAGGACGCGGCGCTATTCTACATTAGCCCGGCCCGGGCGGCTGCTACGCCTGGTCATTAGCATATTCCCGGAATGAGCCACCAGGTCCTGGAGCGGTAGGCACTCCAGCCGGCGTGTCTGGACAGACTGGCCTCCTTGTGGATCATGTTGACGGCAAACACCCCGATCCAGACCCAGGCCAGCACCACGAACGGCAGCCAGTGCCAGACCATCAGGGCAAAACTCAGGTAGATCATCATCTCGCCGAGGTAGTTGGGGTGGCGGATGTGGCGGTGCAGGCCATCGGTGATCAGGCCGCGTTTTTCACGCAAGGTGAAGTATTTCTGGGCATCGGCGCCGATCATGACGACGGTACCGATCAGGCACAGCGAAATGCACAGGGCAAACCAGGCGCCTTCAGGCAGGGGATATTCGCCGCCGTGACCGGCAATCAGCAGCCAACCGAATACCCAATACCAGCCCAGCACGCCAAGGAAAGCATTGATGCCGCCCGCTATGGTAATGCGCTTTTGCCAGCCGGCGTCGGGAAAGGCCAGATCCTTGATCAGCCAGGCGATACCGTAGCTGCCGTGCAGGGCCAGATAGACCCAGGCGGCGCTGGAGGTGTTGTCGTAGAGCCACATCAGACCGGCAAGGAAGGGGAAGGTACCGACTTTCTGGAAGTTGATGACCCAGGAGAATTTCCAGGGGCGCGGGCCACCAAGTGCGTCCTCGACCAGCCAGGTGGTGATGCGTCGGAAACGAGCGGCCCATGCGGGGACTGACATGATCGCGGAAATCCATGTGGTGAAGTATTGATTGTAGGCCAACACCAATCAAAACCTCGTCCGTCGCGGGTGCAACCGCGACCTACCGACACCTGCCACATCGTAGGTCGGCCCCGCACGGCCGACGGACAAAGGTGATAGAAATCTCTGGATTCGCGGGTGGACAGGAACCTGGTTGTAGCCCAGCCGTGCATGGCGCGTAGGTGGGAGATCCCGGACAAATGCTACGCATTTTCCGGGACGACAAAGAAGCCGCCGGGGATGCAACCCCGGCCTACCAGGGAACGTCTGGAGGAACCCGGAATCGCCGGTGGCGATTCCGGGGGTTGACAGCCAGAATCAATCGTCGTCGATCAGGCCGCGACGCTGCAGGACCGGTTCGATGGTCGGCTGGCGACCGGCGAAGTCCTGGTACAGCTCCATGGCGTCCTTGCTACCACCGCGCGACAGGATGGTATCGCGCAGGTGCTGGCCGGTTTCGCGGTCGAGTCCGCCGTTTTCCTTGATCCAGAGCACGCTGTCGGCGTCGAGAATCTCGCTCCAGATATAGGAATAGTAGCCGGCCGAATAGCCGCCCATGATGTGCGAGAAGTACGGCGTGCGATAGCGCGGCGGGACCGGAGCGTAGTCCATGTCCCAGTCCGCCAGTACCTGCGCCTCGAAGTCCATGACCTCGTCGAACGGCGGCACTTCGTCCGCGGTCAGCTGGTGCCACTCCTGGTCGATGACCGAGGCGGAAATGTACTCGGCGGTGCGGAAACCCTGGTTGAAGGTTTCGGCAGCGAGTACGCGGTCGAGCAGATCCTGCGGAATCCTCTCGCCGGTTTCGTAGTGACGCGCGTAGTTGGCCAGCACCTCAGGCCAGGCCGCCCACATTTCGTAGACCTGCGACGGGTACTCGACGAAATCGCGCGGCACCGAAGTGGCGGCGAAGGTCGGGTACTCGACGTCGGAGAACAGGCCATGGATGACATGTCCGAATTCGTGGAACAGCGTGGTCACCTCGTCCCAGGTCATCAGGGTCGGCTCGCCTTCCGGCGGCTTGGGAATATTGAGGTGATTGCCGGTGACCGAGTGGCCGCCGAGCAGACCGGAGTGGATGCGGTAGGAATTCATCCAGGCGCCCCCGCGCTTGTTGGAGCGCGAGTACAGGTCGGTGAGCATCAGGCCGATGCCGGTGCCGTCTTCCTCGAAAGCCTCCCAGACGCGCACATCCGGGTGGTAGGTCGGCAGGTCGGTGCGCTCCTTGAAGGTGATGCCGAACAGCTTCTCGGCCGAATAGAACACGCCGTCCTTGAGCACGTTTTCCAGCTCGAAGTACGGACGAATCTCGGACTCATCGAAATCGTATCGACGCTGGCGCACCTTCTCGGCGTAATAGGCCCAGTCCCAGGAAGCCAACTCGAAGGGCTCGTCCTCGGTTTCGTCGATGATTTCCTGAATGTCGGCACCCTCGGCCCGGGCGGCCTCGAAGGCGATCGGCACGACCTGGCGATGCATGTCGTTGACGGTCTCGACCGAACCGGCGGTCTGGCGCTCGAGAATGTAGTCGGCGTGAGTATCGTAGCCGAGCATCACGGCACGCTCGGCGCGCAGCTCCACTACGCGCCTGACGATGTCGCGAGTGTCATGCTCGTTGCCGCGTGCACCCCGGTTGAGCGACGCCTCGTGCACACGCTGGCGCGACTCGCGGTTTTCCAGATCGGCCAGCGGCGGCTGACCGGATGTGTTGAGCAGGGTAATGACGTAATGCCCCTCCTCGAGATCGCGATCGGCCGCTTCGGAAGCGGCCCGCTCGATGGCAGAGTCGCTCATGCCGGCCAGGGCGTCACGATTGTCGAACACCACGGCCGAATCATTGACCTCGGCAAGCACCTTCTGGCTGAACTCGGTGCCGAGCTCGGCCAGCTCACGATTGATCTCCCGCAGTTTGTCCTTCTGCTCTTCGCTCAACTGGGCACCGGCGCGCACAAAACGAATGTGGTACTCCTCGAGCAGCCGCAACGATTCGTCATCGAGCTCCAGTTCGTCGCGCTGCTCGTAGAGTGTCTCGATACGGGCAAACAGGTCCGGATTGAGGTTGATGGCATCGGAATGCGCCGACATCTTCGGCGCCATTTCACGCTGGATGTCCTGCAGCGTGTCACTGGTGTTGGCACCGGCCAGATTGGAAAACATCCGACCCACATAGTCCAGGGTCCGCCCCGCGGCTTCCATTGCCACGATGGTGTTCTGGAACGTCGGCGGTTCCGGATTCTCGGCAATCGCCTCGATTTCCTCGGCGTGCTCGGCCATGGCGACTTCCAGCGCTTCGCGGAAGTGTTCGTCCTCGATCCGGTCGAACGGCGGCATGCCGTAGGGCAGATCGCTTTCGACCAGCAGCGGGTTGGTCTCTTCTTCGGCTTCCGGTGCTTCTTCAACCACCTCGGCCGGTTCAGCCGGCGGTGCGGGCTCGGACGGCGGCTCGGGCGGCTCGGGCTCGGAGCAGGCCGCCAGCATCAGCGCAAGCGCTGTCATCAGGCAGGCAACAAGTGTGGCTCTCACGGTCAATCCTCTTCAATTGGATGGGACAAACCGTGAATGGTAGCACCTTCACCTCTCTGCAGTTTACGCCTACCGGGAAGACATGCCGATTCGCCGATCCACTGTCACGCTCTTGCCCACCCCGCGCGAAGGCTGGCCCTCGGCCCGAACGGGATTGGACCGAGCACCTCCCCGGCGATCGCCGTTGCTCAGAGCCCGGCGAACGTCACCGTCGACCACTCATTGATTTTTCCGCCTCTGGCTGGAATACTCTGCCCTCGACAAATGTCGATGGGGGCATCGACATTGCGGCAAACAAGGGGCACGACTTCAAGACGGTTTCATCCTATGCGATCCATCTGCCAAGCTCTTTGCGCTCTCGCCCTGATGGGGCCAGCCGCCCTTCACGCTGCTGGGTTGACCAACCCCGACTTCGAGGCCGAGTCCGGCGCCTGGTCGGACCGTGAGGGCCCGCCGGGCTGGGAATTGCGGCTGGACGATGACGATCAGTTCGGCATCGTCGAGGAAGTCGACTTTGCCTACAGCGGCACCCATGCCTTCTATTTTTCCCACCTGCAGCGTGGGTTTGGCGGCAGCCGCATGGACCAGTGCGTGGTACTCGGCGACGAAGAGGCCGTCGGCCTGTCAGTTGCAGTGCTGACCGATGAACCCCACCCCGAACTGAGCGCGCGACTGCGTCTGGATTTCTATGCCGACGAGGTTTGCGACGAGGACTCGGCCAATGCCGATGCCGAACAGGTCCAGAGCGATATCGGGCTGAGCCAGGAACGCGTCCCCGCCGGCGAGTGGATCCGCCTGCAAAGCGAATCCCGACTGCGCTCGGAGCTGGGCGAGGATGTACGCTCGATGCGGGTGAGCCTGCGTGTGCGTGACCGCAGCGACGACGATCAGCCGCGCGATCCGCCCCGCATCGTCTGGCTCGACGGGGTTTCGCTGGAAGCCGATGTCGCGCTGCTGCCCGAAAGCCAACGCCAGGCATTGCGCGAGCTCTACCAGGCCACCGACGGCGAACAATGGCGCCGCCAGCTGGCCTGGATGGGGGCCGAGGGCACCGAATGCCGCTGGCACGGCGTGATCTGCGACGAGGGGGGCGAAACCGTGATTGCCCTGGACCTGGCCGGAAACGGTCTGGGCGGCACCCTGCCGGAGGTCATCGAACAGCTGGTCGACCTGCGCAGCGGGTCCGGCCTGGATCTTTGCCACAACACACTGGATATCCCCGAGTCCCTGGCTGAGTGGGTCGATGCCCGCCAGATCGGGGGAGACCTGGCCGAATGCCAGCACAGCACGCTGGAACCGACCAGTGCGCGCATGGGCGGGCACTTCTTCCAGCCCGAGGGACGTGACGGCGAAGGCATGATGGTGCACATGCTCTCGGAGGGTTCGGCCCTGTTTTACTGGGCCACCTACAATGATGAAGGCGAGCCGCTGTGGATGATTGCCACCGGGCGCGCTCACGACCGCATCATCCGCTTTGACGACCTCTACCTGACGGCCATGGGCGATGAGGGCCTGGAACTGGAAAGTATCGGCCAGGCCAGACTGGTCTTTCCCGAGGCCGATCCGGCATGCAGCCGAGCCAGCATGCGCTTTCATGTCGACACCTCCGATTTCGGCGCCAGCGACCGTCGCGAACTGGTCTATATCGACGGCATGGGTGGCTGCCAACGCCCCGACGGCCAGGACCCGTTGTTCATCGAGCTGGAAGGCCAGTGGTACGACCCCGACTTCAACGGCCAGGGAATCAGCCTGGCGCCCTATTCCGATGATCGCGTGGTGCTGACCTGGTACACCTACCGCGAGGACGGCACCCAGACCTGGCGCTGGGGCGTGGGCGAGCGCAATGGCGACAGCATTGATTTCGGCGAGATCGTCGAATTCCTCGGCGGCGATTTCAACGGTGCCCTCGACCCGGACATGCTGTCCACCGAGCCAGTCGGCACGGCTCGCGTGCACCTGGAAACGGATGAAAACGACGAGGAACAGTGGCACTTCACCCACGAGGCCTACGACGAGCCCGACACCACCCTGGCCCTGGAGCGCATCATTGCCGGGCCCGAGCTCATGGCCAGCACCGGCCACCCCCTCTACCTCGACATGGCCTGGGATGACGTCGAGGAGCTTTACCTGCGCGACCCGCGCAGCAACGAGCGCCTGCCCGGGCGGGTGCGCTTCGGGCGTGACAGCGAACCTGAAGACCTGATGGGCCTGCGCTTCCGCGGCAGCAGCTCGCGCTTTCTGCCCAAGAAGGCATTCAATATCCGCTTCGAGCAACCACAGGATCTGCTGTTCGGCAGCGAGCGGATGAACCTCAATGCCATGTACACCGACCCGTCGATGATGCGCGAGAAGCTCAGCTTCATGTTGTGGCATGAACTGGAGCAGCCAGCCTCGCGCACACGCTATTTCGATTTCTGGCTCAACGGGTTCTTCGAGGGCCTGCACATTCACATCCAGCGTGTTGACGAGTGGCTGCTGGCCATGAACGACCTCAACACCAATGCCACCCTGGTGCGAGATGAATTCCGCGACAACGACGAGCTGGCGAACTCGTCCTTTGGCCATGACTTCGGCGGCATGAGCGCCGATGAACGCGAAGCCCTGCTGGCAGACAACTTCAATTCCCGGGGCGATCCCGAGTGGGACCGGGTTCGTGAACTGATCGACTGGGTACAGGAGACACCGGCCGGCGGCCAGTATGCTCAGGGCTTTTCAGAGCGCATCGACGTCGACAACTTCATCGACTGGCTGGTGCTGCACTGGCTGGTCGGCGACATCGACTCCTTCGGCGATGACTACTGGCTTTATATCGACCATGACGATCCCGAAGCGCGCTGGAAATTCATTCCCTGGGACAAGGACCTCAGCTTCGGATCGCATTACCGGGAGGGTTTCTTCACCGACAACGACTTCTTCCACTACCAGTACGGCCTGACCGGCGGCTGGGGCAACCTGCTGATATCGAAATTTCTGCAGACCCCGGCACTGCGAGAACAGGCCCACTCCCGGCTGGACGAGCTGATCAGCGAATATTTCCCGGAAAGCTGGTTCTTCGAGCGAATTGACGAGTTGGCCGAGCGCATTGTCGACAGCGTCAACATCGACCCCAGCCCCACCGCATTCCGGTTCCACGATCAGAACCACCATGGAGAGCTGGGCCGGTTTGCCGACCATGTCGAGAACCTGAAGGATTTCGTCCAATTGCGCTACCGGTTCATCGAGCATGCCTTGTCGGGTGCTACGGGTCCGGCCGACCAGGCGCAGATCGAGCTGTCGGCCGGTCATCACGAACGCATTGCGCTGGTCGACGGCACCGGTTTCACCCTGGCCTGGATCGATCCGGTCGAGCCATTGCCCGGGGATGCCGAAGTGATGCTGACGGTCGAGGAGTCACCATCAACCGTCGGTATCGATCGGATCTGGACGCTGGAAAGCAGCACCGCACTGGGCGAGGCGGAAGTGACCCTGTTCTACCGCAACGACCTGCCCTATACCGGGCGCGAGAACTGGTGGACCGGCGGCGACGAGGCCATTGGCGAACAGGATGGGCTGCAAATGCGCATCGTTCACGACGATGACGATCATGACCATCTCGACACGAGGGTCAACCCCTATTCCAACAAGGCCAGCGCCACGCTGGAGATAGACCAGGGCAGCACGCAGCTGCAACTGGTGCTATTGCCCACCGTCGGACCATAGGAGAATTCACCCCGAGATGTCGACCGGGGTTGCATCCCCGGTGGACAACATCAGCGCAAGCCCGCAACACCGGCGCCGCGGCGCCGGCCTCCCCCGAGGCCCCGATGAGGGGGACCCAATCACCGCCCCCTCAACGTCGCCGTCGAAAGAACGCCCGCAACAATTCGGCGCATTCATCGGCCAGCACCCCGCGCGTGACCTTGCACCGATGATTGAGCTCCGGGTTATCCAGCACTTCGAAAACCGAGTGATGGGCGCCGGCCCGAAGGTCATCAGCACCATAGACCACCCGTTCGACCCGGGCATTGACCAGGGCGCCGGCGCACATGCTGCACGGCTCCAGCGTGACGTAAAGCGTGGTTCCGGGCAACCGGTAGTTGTCGACATTGCGGCTGGCCGCGCGCAGCGCGACGATCTCGGCATGCGCGCTGGGATCGCTGTCGGTGATCACCGTATTGAAACCGGCACCCAGCACCTTGCCGTCGCGAACCACCAGCGCCCCGACCGGCACCTCACCCATGCGCTCACCCTGCCTGGCCAGGGCCAGGGCCTGCTTCATCCAGTCGATGTCACGATCCATATAGCAATCTCCGGGCAAGCATGACAGGCCTGGCCCATGCCAACGAGGCTGTCAATCCGACCGGAATGCTACACCATGGGCCGCCGGCAGTCGGTATGATGTCGGGTCGATACTGGTTCTGCCGGCACATTCATGACCACCGGACGCCAACCGGCACGACACGGGAAACACCAGGCTCACATGACACAAACCGCCGCTCCATCAAACCATCAGCACCTGGCACGAAAGGCCATCACCGCCACCGGCATCGCTGCACTGCCCGTGCTGACCTTTTTCCTGTTCGGCACGCTGACGCTATATGCCGGCAACCCGGCGGAATTTGCCAGTGGTTTCGGCGACCTGCTCCCGGCCCTTGTGCTGCTGTCGGTGATCGGCATCCTGGCACTGGCCGCTCCGGGAGTATTCTCGAGCGATGCGATTCGCCAGCGCTACCTGTCGCTGGTGCTGGGTCTGGGTGTCTTGCTGTGGATTCAGGGTGGTTTCCTGGCCGGCGATTACGGTGTACTGGACGGGCGCGGAATCGAATGGCAGGCCTTCGACGGAATCGCCTGGGCAGACATCGTGCTGTGGATGACCGTGCTCGTCGGCGCACTGCTCTTCCACAAGCAGCTGATGGGCATCGCACTGCCGGCCAGCCTGATACTGATCGTCATTCAGCTGGTCGGAGCCGTGCAACTGGTCGTTGGTGCCGAAGAGCGCCTATGGAGGGGCGAGATCCCAGCAATGGACGATCCGCCCGAAGAACTTTTTCATTACTCCCGCGAACACAATATCGTGCACCTGGTGCTCGACAACTTTCAGACCGACATCTTCGAGGAACTGGTCGAAGAACTCGATCTCGAGCGACAGTTTGACGGGTTCACTCTGTTTCGCGACGCCGCCGCAGTGGCACCCTACACTTCCATGGCCATTCCGTCGATCTTTCACGGCCGGGTCTACGAAGGCGATGAGCCTGCCGATGCATTTTTCCGCAGTGCCGTGGAAGACGGCTTTCACGCCCGTCTCCACGACGAAGGCTTTCGGGTCAACCTGAGCGTACTGGAACCGATGGCCGAGGGCCCGCACGATTACCATTACCGCATCCCCAGCCTGCATGCCGCCTCACCAACCGAAGTGGCCCGGGCCGAGGCGGCCTTGCTGCTTGATGTGACATTGTTCCGACATGTACCACACCTGGCCCGCAACTGGGTCTACAACGATCACAACTGGCGCATCCAGCAATCGACGATCGACACCGCGGTACTACCGATTTCCTTTGCCCACAAGCATTTCTTCAGCGACTACACCCACCGCATCGAACCCGTGCTGAATCAACCGGCCTATCACTTCATCCATCTATGGCCTCCCCACCCACCCTATGTCACCACCGCCACGGGTGAATACGCCGGCAAGGTCTTGCCGAACACGCGTGAGAATTACCTGAATGAAGCAAGGGCCATCGTGCAGCATACAGTCGACTTTCTTGAGCAACTCAAGGAACTTGGGCTTTACGATGATGCACTGATCCTGATTCACAGCGATCACGGCGGCGCTTTCGAGCCGGAATTCACCCCGACTCGCATGCTGTCCTTGATGGCTGTGAAGCCCCGTGATGCCAGCGGCGCCATGCAAGCCTCGAAAGCGCCTGTTTCACTGAGCGATGTCGCCGCCACAATCCTTGCTCTGGAGGAAATCGATCTGGCCTGGCCGGGCCGTTCGGTATTCGAAGTGAGTGAGCAGGAAGACCGGAGTCGACACTACAGCTTCTGGCATGGCGACGACAACCGCACGCTTGGACGGGTGGTCATCGACGGCAGCCTCCACGACCCTGACAGTTACGCTCACACCGACTCGATCGAGGTCAGAGCCGAGCGCAGCCCCTACACTCCGGGCGAAACGATAGAGGTGGGGCTGCGCGGTACCGGATCGATGTACCTGGGACGCGGCTGGAGCACACCGGAACCTACCATAGTCTGGAACAACGGCCATGAAGCCTCGCTGCATCTGCCCCTGGAACCACCGGGAACCGACCTGGAACTGAGCCTGTGGCTGACCCCTGCCATCCATGAGGAAGTCCAGGAACGTCAGCGCATCCTGCTCTATGCGGGCGATATTCGGATCGCCCACTGGGAGCTGACCGAGCAACGGGGCAAACGTCTGCGAGCCAGTATTCCGGCCGAACTGACACAATCGGGCCAACTCGACCTGCGCTTTGAACTGCCCGATGCCGCCAGCCAGCATTCACTCGGGGTAGGCAGTGACCGTCGCGTCCATGCCATTGCCCTGAGCCGCCTTCGACTGGATTAGATTGAACTCAACGGCGCCGGCGCATCAGGTAGAGCGTACGCTCGCTGCCCTCGACCGGCTCCCGCTCGAGAACCTCGAAGTACTTCGACATCGCTTCCTCGAAGTGCTCTGCATCGTAGGTATCGAAGATGTCCTCACGGGTACTGAGCAGGCGCTGGACCTGGCTGTCTGTCTTGGGCACCCACTCGATGATCAAGTGCCGGCAAAGGTCGGCGAAGAAGTCGGCCAGCCGATCCAGCGGTACGTTGTTGGAAATGGCCAGGTGATGAATCAGCGCGAGCGCCATGGCGCAATCAACCGGCCCACGGGCCAGAAAGGACTCGCGTTCACGCTCATGCCACCCGGTACCCGGGCTGGGGTTGGTCAGATCCAACAGCAGGGGCAGCGGGCCGGCCTGTTTTTCGGCACGCAGGCGTCGGTAATTCTTCTCGACGGCTGACGGATCGATATCGAAGGCGACCACCGGAATGTCGCGTCGGGCGGCGATGCGGCTGAACTCGCCCGTGTTGGCTCCCAGGTCCCAGACCGCACCGGGAGAAACGGCTTCGAGAAACCGGTCGACCAAGGCCTGCTTGGCGGTGAATGCACCATCGGAATAATTGGTGGCCTGGTAGTAATCGGCCCACTCGGTTCCGCCTGGATTCCAGTTCAGTTTCGAGATCGTGCCGCGCAGCCCGTCAACCATGCCCAGCAGGCCGGTCCGACTGACCCTCGCCTGTTTGACCGGCTTGCCGCTTCGCGAGGGATCGGCATCGGCGTAGTTTCGCTGGTAGCGGGCGTGCAGGTGCAGGTGCATGGCCAGGCCGGGTCTGAGCTTCGTACGCCTGGGCAGCAGTCCGGCGGCAAGATCCAGTGGAATGCCGTCGATATGGACTCGCAGCAACTGACCCAGTCGAACGTCACGCCGGGCCATCAGCGCCAGCGGTGCCAGAAAGTGCTGGCAGAACTGGCGGTAGGCCACCCAGGGGGCACCCTCCCGGTAAGTCTCGAACGACAGCGTATCGATCATGACCGGCCGGCCATGGTGGAACTGGATGTTGTAGGCGGAGGCATCTTTCAGGCTCATGTCATGCTGCATGGCCAGGCGCTGGATCTCCAGCGTGGCCAGGGCGGCATCCTTGAGCTGACTGAAGCTCCATTCGTACGGCCAGGACAGGAAATCCAGCGCCTCGGGCCGAACAATCCGGTAAGCCCTCTCGGGTGCGGCCACGGGCCCGTCCACTTCCCGGTGTGGAATCATCAGGCCGCGGTCGACCAGCGCCTGGTACAGGCCGGACTCGATCAGGCGATCGTAATGCTCGCGGTAGCACTGATTGACCTGGCGGTAGACAACGCCATCCTGTCTGAACACGAAGCCTGAAGGATCGCGAAAAGAGGCAGCCGCTACCTCCGCGGCCATCTTGCTGGAATCTTCCATCAATCACTCCGTCATGCCGGATCGAGCCTGTGCCCGTGGCGCGGGCGAGCGGCCGAAAGCGTGTGATTTTACATTCTTGTTACAATGCATGGTTTACCTTTCGCGTCCAGCGTGATGCCGAATACACCGACACAGCGAATGACCGGAGTCGATCGAGCCATGCCCCGAACCCCCACCAGCTTCTCCTGGATCGCCGCCGCCCTGCTGCTGGCCTTGGTATCCGCACCGGCCCATGCCTATATCGACCCCGGCACGGGAAGTGCCATCCTGCAAGGCATCCTCGCCGCCCTGGCGGCCATCGCGCTGACAGCCAAACTCTACTGGCACCGCCTGCTGCGGATGCTGGGGCTGCGCAAGCAGGTCGAAGATCCGACTGAAGCCACCGCGCCCGAAAAGCGAGAACACTCCGAGAGCTCGAAGAACGACTGACCAGGCGACTCCATGCTGCGCTCATTGCTGGCCGCGACTGCCCTGTTGGGGTCCGTTTCGAGTGCGGCCGAACCGCTCGGGCTGCAATCCGACACGCTGCGCCTGGAATGGCAGGCCGATCACGCCGCGCCCGCCACTTTCCAAGCGCGAAGCGACAGTGATGCCCGGTGGCAATCGCTGATCAGTAGCGATCCGACCCGCGGCGACAGTCGACACCTGCTGCTGCATGTTGACAGCAAGCCTGCCGGTGAATGGCAGGCCGAATCTGCCGGCCCGAACAGCGTGGTCGCCCGCACCCTCGATCCGGATCGTGAGCTTGAATTCCGGCAGCATTTCGCGCTGTCCGAGGCCGGGCATGCCCTGCGGTTGCAGGTCACGGTCACCAATCAGGGCGATACGGCCCGGAACCTGAACGGTCTGAGCCTGAGCCTCGGTCCGGGCCTGGGCGAGGAACCGGTCGAGGGTCTGGGCATGGCAGCCGGCCTGTATTCCTTCGTCGATGCCATCGCCCTGGTCGACGGGCGCATCGAGCGTCCGACACGGCCCGACCCGGGACATGTCCGCAAGCTGGAGGAGCTTGCCGGTGCCGACTGGCTGGGACTCCACAGCCGCTATTTCGCCCTGCTGATCAAGCCCGAGGAAAAGGCTGCCATCGGCTCGGTCGGGTTGATGCTGCCCGCAGATGACAGCGCGCTGCCACCACGCTACCTGCCGGAGATGACCCTGGCATTCGACGAGGTAACGCTGGCGGCCGGAGCAAGCCAGGAGTGGCATTTCACGGTGTTTGCCGGTCCGCGCTCGCGCCAGGCCGTGACGGCTGGCGAGGCGGACTTTTCGGATGTGTTGTTCCCGGGCCTGTGGCAATGGATGCGCTATCTGTGCTTCGGGCTGCTCTGGCTGCTCGAGCTACTCTTTGCCTTCATTCCGAGCTGGGGGCTGGCCATCATCGTCCTGGCCGTACTGGTGCGCCTGGCGATGTACCCGCTGGCCAAGCGCGCCCTGGCCGGGCAGCACGCATTTGCCGAGGTCCAGCGCCGGATCCAGCCGGAAATCACCGAGATCAAACAGCACTACAAGGGCGGGGAGCAGAGCGAACGTATTCTGGGGCTATACGAGAAGCACGGCGTGAGCCCGCTGGCCGGACTCAAGCCCCTGCTGATCGTACTGATTCAGATCCCGGTATTCATCGCCCTGTTTCACGTGCTTGGACAGGCCTTCGAACTGCGCGAGGCACCTTTTCTGTGGATCGACACCCTGGCCGAGCCCGATCGGCTGTTTTCGCTGGGTATCTCGCTGCCGTTTTTCGGCCAGTACTTCAACCTGCTGCCCATCCTGCTGGCCGTCACCACGCTGATGACGCTCAAACTCTCGCCGGCACCGGCCGCCGACGCCGCGGCCCAGAAACGCCAGAACATCTTCCTGGTGATCATGGCCATCGGATTTTTCCTGGTCTTCTACCCCTTCCCTTCCGGCATGGTGCTTTACTGGACCGCGGCCAACCTGCTGCACATCGCACAAAGCCAGCTTGCTCAACGCGCTGACTGACACCCCGCGCTGCGCCCACTCCTTGAGTGGCCGGCCACTTGCCGCCCCACACTCTCAGAACCACCCACAACCGGTCGCATTGCCCTTCAATTTCAATCAAATGGCAGGATCTCTGAACCTACAACGTTAGGGGCGGTTGCAGACTTGCAACTGTGTACCCGGACCAAAATAAGGAGACCCATGCAACTCAAGACATTGATTACTCCAGTACTGCTGATGAGTATTGGCCTGTCGCCCGCACTCCAGGCTGATGTCTCGCCGCACTCGCAGCGCCTGAGCATCGATCCACCCGTGCGCGACACCCTTCCTGAAGACCACCCGGCAACGAGTGCATCCGAACGCCTGGCCGGGCGCGACGGCAATACCATTCGCGTCGGCTCTGACAGCGATACCTGCGACTACGACAATCTTTCCGATGCCCTGGCTGCGGCCAGTGACGGGGATGCCATCCTGCTCGAGAACAACGATGACCTCTACCTGGGCGACACCTACTTTCTGGGCGGCGATGGCATGACCATTCGGGGCGGCTACGACGACTGCCTCGACGATTCGCCCAGCGGCCGCACCACCCTCAATGCCGACGGCCAGGGCCGGGTGTTCGACCTCTGGCTCCCGACTGGCGAGACCGACGAAATGAATGTCGTGCTCGAAAACTTGAGCATACGCGGCGGCCTTACCGACAGCAATCTGGGCGGCGCGGGCATCGTGGTCGAAGGTCGCCAGGGGTTGCTCTCTGTCGAACTGATCAATGTCGAGGTCACCGACAATACAGTCACCGCCACCTCCAACGGTGGCGGGATTCGCGTGGTCGTCAACGCCGATGCCGAGAGCAGCAGCCCCATGCTGGTCATCGACAACGATTCGATCATTCAGGGCAACTCGACCGAAGGCAACGGCGGCGGACTGGCTTGCGACAACCCCGATGAACACGCTCATGACGGCACCATGATTCGTGTCGGTGCGGCCGATATCGCCGGCAACTCGGCCACCCACGGTGGCGGGCTGGCGTTCGACAACTGCCGCAATGTGTTCATTTATAACGGTGGTCCAATTCTGGTGATTGTGCCGACTGGCGCCATCTTCGGTAACGAAGCGAGTGAAAAGGGCGGCGGCCTGTATGCGAGCGGCTCGAGCCTCGTGACCATCCGCGGCGATCAATTCTTCGGCATGGGCGATCCCGACCATGCAGCCCATGTCGTGTTCAACGAGGCCGAGTTCGGTGCCGGAATCTACAACGATGGCGCCATGGTCACTCTTGAAGACGTGGTCATCAACTCCAATGAGGCGAGCGAGGACGGTGGCGGGATCTACGCCACTGACGGCGCCACCACGATTCAACACCGCCTGCAGAACGCACCCTGTGAACCGTCCGAGAGCTCCGATGGCCTGATCAGCGTACCGCGTTGCAGCCGGATGACCGGCAACTCTGCAGCCGATGGTGCAGGCGGCGGCTACTTTGTCACCAACGGGGCGGCCCTTGAAATCGACCGCACCATCATCACCGACAACGACTCGGAACTGGCAGGCAGCGTGGTACGCGCCACGGCCGACAACGACGACAATCCGGGCGTGGCAAACTTTCGCAACGCTCTTGTCCACGGCAACAGCGGCGCGACGCTGTTTTATGGTTGGCAAACCTCGGAGATCAATGTCGCCTGGAGCACGATCACCGACAACGAAGCCGAAAACAACGTCTTCCGCAGTTTCGCCAGTGGCGACGATTCCGCCAGCATCGGAGTGGTTTCGAGCATCATCTGGGAAGACTCGGCCAGCGTGCTCACCACGGGCGGCAGCGGCAACCACAGCACCACTGCAGACTGCCTGATTGCCCACGAAGATGCCGATCAGACCGGGTTCAACTCAACGGTGTTCTACAGCAACATCGATCCGATGCTCACCACGGTGGGCGACAAGCCCTACTTTCCAGCCAACACCTCGCCGGCAATCGATTACTGCGACGCAATGAATGCCGAAGATGACGAGGTTGACCTGGTCGGTACCGAGCGTGGCAGTGAACATCAGGGACCCGATCCAGTCGAGCCGCCAGACTCGATCGCATCCGGAACCTACGACATCGGCGCCTACGAAACCGAATGGGGCCCCCAGACCGATGAGTTGTTCCAGGACCGCTTCGAGGCCGAATAAGTCCGAGCCGGTCACCGATTCGCCCCGGCCGCCTGGCCGGGGCGACTGACTACTCCCACTCGATCGTCGCCGGCGGTTTGCCGGAAATGTCGTAGACCACACGCGACACGCCCACGCACTCGTTGATGATGCGGCGCGAGACGTGGTCGAGGAAATCGTGGTCGAGGTAGGCCCAGCGCGCAGTCATGAAGTCGATGGTTTCGACGGCTCGAAGCGCGATGACATATTCATAGCGCCGGGCATCGCCGACCACGCCCACCGATTTGACCGGCAGGAACACGGCGAAAGCCTGGCTGACCTTGTCGTAGAGGTCGGCTTTTCTCAACT
>SLIA01000123.1 GCA_007135935.1 Wenzhouxiangella sp. | reverse complement strand
TCGCCAGGCTTTCAACCGCCTGCGTGATCGCGAAGCGGTCGGCAAGCTGTTTTCCGAGCTGGGTCCGCGCTACCGTGAGCGCCCGGGCGGCTACCTGCGCATTCTCAAGTGCGGTTTCCGCGCCGGCGACAATGCGCCCATGGCCTACGTCGAGCTGGTCGATCGCCCGGATGCACCGGGTGCGGAAGCTGTCGAGTAAGTTTCCGGTACTTCCGGAGATTCAGGAAAGCCCGGCCACCGCGCCGGGCTTTTTCATTGGAAAAGCCTCCGGGACGCGCGCTCCAGATTCCGGGGACGTCGTTTCCCGCGTGCGCTAGAATGATGCTGCTCGTCCTGTCTGGAGTCATCTCGCATGCGTCGATCCCTCATTCTGCTGGCCAGTGTGGCCATCATCGTGCTTGGGCTGTGGGGCTCGGCGGTCATTTTCCTGGATGAGAAGCGCCTTAATTCGCTGGTCACAGCGCACCTGAGTGCGCAGTCCGGGCGCAAGGTGGAAATTCACGGCTCGCTCTCGCTGCGTCTGTTCCCCCGGCCGCACATTCACGCCGAGAATGTGGTCATGGCCCCGCCGGAAGGTTTCGACGCGCCCAGTTTGGTCAATGCCGATGCGGTCGGAATGTCCTTGCGCCTGCTGCCGCTGATTCGGGGGAAGGTCACGCCGCACGAGGTGCGCGTAAGCGGCGCGACGGTAAACCTGTATACCGACGAGATCGGACGCAGTTCGGTTGACGGCCTGGTGCGTTCACCGGATAGCGGGATGCGCACCGGGGCCGAGTTGCTTGCCACGCGCACAATGCAGCTCGAGGACATCCGCGTGGTGATCAACGATGTCGGTCTGGGGCAGCGGCGTTCGATCGACATCGAGCGAGTGGAATTCGACCGCTTTGCCTTCGATGAGCCCCTGGAGTTCCGATTTCGGGGTAATCTTGGCGATCCGCCGATGTTCTCGGTCATGGATGTGACGGGGCTGTTGCTGGTGCCGTCGACGCGGGAAAGAGCGGTCCGTCTGTCGAGCATGCACCTGACCGGCACGCTGGCCGGATCCGAATTGCCGCTGGAGCTTCTGGGCCACCTGTCGATGTCGTCCGTGCCGCATTTCCGGCTCGAATTGGCCGACGGCCAGCTGGGCGTGGGAGAGCAGCAGCTGGCGCTCGCCGGTATCTACACCGGGGGGGAGCCTGGCTACCTGGAGATGGTAGCCGATGCACAGCGCCTGGCGCTGGAGCGGGAAGCGGTCGGAGCCGGACTGCTGGACGAACAGATCCTGCCGCTGCTGCGCGGTATCGACTCCGACATCCAGGTGCGGGTAGGTGAACTCGAGCTTGCCGGGACCGGGATGCAAAGTCTCAGACTGAGGCTGTCGGGACGCGGGGGATTTCTAGCGCTCGATGAGCTGGTCGGGGTGATGCCGGGAGCCGTGGTGTCCGGGCAGGGGGGGTGGCAGCTCGATCAGGCCCCCGTCGAAGGTGGCGTGGACATGGAGCTGGCAGTCGACGATGCCGGCAAACTGCTCACGGCGCTCGGCGAAGCGCCGGTGCTGGAAGGGATTGGACAGGTTCAGTGGCGCTGGCTGCAAAGTCCGACGCCCACCGGTGCTGGCCGACTGGCCGAGGGGCGCTTCGAGCTGATTGACGGGCGCTGGAACAAGGGGCGCGATGAATGGATCGGTTTCGAGCGCATGGTCGGGAATTTCCTGGTTTCGCCGGGCGTGTTCGATGTGCCCGAGCTTGACCTCGTCACCGACGATGGCGAGTTGCTGGGCTGGTTGTCGGTCTCGCTCGACAGCGACGAGATCGGTGGACGCCTGATCCGGACCGACGACGGTCGCGAAATTTCACTGTCAGGAGACATCGACCAGCCCGAGCTGTCGGAGTCGCTGGTCCCCGAACGGGGGGCGGACACGGAAGATGAAGAGTCGGTCGACAGCGGGTTTTCCGACAGGCCGCAGTGAGTAGCGACCAAGAGACGCGCCTTGGCCTGTTTGCCGGCCTCGGGGCCTTCTGCATCTGGGGCCTGGCGCCGCTGTATTTCAAGCTGCTGGGGCATGTCGGGCCCGACGAGATCATTGCCCACCGGGTGTTGTGGTCGGTTGTGCTGCTGGCGCTGTTTCTTGCTGCCAGGCACGGTCGCGGTGTGCTCCGGCATGTCCGTGTCGGCAGGCGAACCCTCGCAGCCCTGGCGGTCAGCGGGACGCTGATCGCGAGCAACTGGCTGATCTTCGTTTATGCCATCCATTCCGACCAGGTGCTGTCGACCAGTCTAGGCTACTTCATCAACCCGCTGGTCAGCGTCCTGTTCGGTCTGCTTTTCTTTCGTGAAGCTCTCAACGGGCTGCGCTTGCTGGCGGTCATGATCGCTGCCAGTGGCACCTTGTACATGACGATCCGAGTCGGCCAGTTTCCATGGCTGGCCCTGGCGCTGGCGGTCAGCTTTGCCCTTTATGGTGTCGTGCGCAAGAAGACCGATGTCGGCCCCATGGTCGGATTGTTCTGGGAAACCTTGCTTGTCGCTCCCCTGGCGTTGGCCTGGTTGTGGTGGTTGGCGCGCGATGCCCGCTTGCAGTTCGATATCACCCAGACTGGGGAAGCCGCCCTGCTCGTCGGGACCGGTCTGCTGACACTGGTGCCGCTGGTGCTGTTCGCTGCTGCCGTGAGGAGGCTGCAACTGGGCACGATCGGCCTGATGCAGTACCTGGCGCCCAGCATGACCTTCGTCCTGGCAGTCTACGTGTTCGGCGAACCGTTCACCCGCGATCACGCGATCACATTTGCCTGTGTCTGGGCGGCTCTTGCCCTGTTTACCTGGGGCGGGTGGATGCGCCACCGTCAAACGCGCATTGCCGTAAACTAGCGCCATGAATTCCCCCGAAGCCAATACCCGGCCGGCCAGCCGCCAGCTCGGCTCGCTGCGTGCACTCAGGCCCTTCGTCGCCCGTTACCGGCTGCAGATCTCTCTGGCCGCCATCTTTCTGATCGTTTCTGCAGCCGGTGCCCTGGCCATTCCGGTCGCCGTGGGGCAGGTTATCGACCGCGGGTTCATGGCCGACGATCTGGCTCACATCAATCGCTGGTTCTGGCTGCTGTTTGCCGCCGCGGCCATGATGGCAATCGGCGGCGGCCTGCGATTCTACTGGGTCAGCTGGCTGGGTCAGCGGGTGGTGGCCGACATTCGCAAGCGCGTCTACGAGCGTGTGCTTGCCATGAGTCCGGAGTTTTTCGCCACGACCCGCACCGGCGAGGTGCTGTCGCGCCTGAATACCGACACCACACTGGTCGAGACCCTGGTTGGCTCGACGGTCTCGTTCGGCATTCGCAACCTGCTCATGCTCGTGGCCAGCGCCATTGCGCTGACGCTGACCGCCCCGAACCTGGCCGGAGTCATCGCCGGGCTGATCGCCATCATCGTCGTTCCGGTGGTGCTGATCGGCCGCTGGGTGAGAAAGCTCTCGCGCAGCGCACAGGACCGCGTGGCCGACTTCAGCGCGCTGGGTGACGAATCCATCAATGCCGTTCAGACCGTGCAGGCCTTTGCCCAGGAGACACGCGAAACCGAACGCTTCGGCCAGGCCGTGGAAGACGCCTTCCTGGCCGCACGCAACCGCATCCGTGCCAGCACGCTGCTGATCGTGCTCATCATCCTGGTGACATTTGGCGCGGTGACCTTCGTGTTGTGGCTGGGTGCCCGGCTGGTGCTGGCCGGCGACATGACGCCCGGTCAGCTCGGTCAGTTCGTGATGTACGCCGCCATTGCCGCGGGATCCACCGCCAGCCTGAGCGAGATCTGGAGCCAGTTGCAGCGTGCCGCCGGCGCCATGGAGCGCATTGCCGAGCTGCTTGAGTCGCGCTCGGCAATCCAGGGCCCGGATGAGCCGCGGATACTGCCCGACCAGCCGTTGTCGGTACGTTTTGACCATGTGCGCTTCGCCTACCCGGTACGTCCCGACGAAGCCGTTCTTCGCGATCTCTCCTTCAGCATCCCGGCCGGCGAAACCGTGGCCATCGTCGGCCCCTCGGGCGCCGGCAAATCCACCCTGTTCCAGCTCCTGCTGCGTTTCTACGATCCCGAGCAGGGGCGTGTCGAGATAGGCGGTATCGATGTGCGCGAACTCGACCTGGTCGCCCTGCGTCGCACGCTGGGCCTGGTGCCGCAGGACGTGGTCGTGTTCTCCGGTTCGGCTGCCGACAACATTGCCTACGGCATCGAATCCGGCGACATGAACCACATTCAGGCGGCCGCACGCGCGGCTCATGCCGATGAGTTCATCGCGCGCTGGCCCGATGGCTACGACACGTTTCTGGGCGAGAAGGGCATGCGGCTGTCAGGCGGGCAGCGCCAGCGTATCGCCATCGCCCGCGCCCTGGTCAAGCAGCCGCCCCTGCTCCTGCTCGACGAGGCCACCGCCAGCCTCGATGCCGAAAGCGAACGCCTGGTGCAGGAGGCGCTCAACGAAGTCAGCCGTGACCGTACCGTCCTGGTCATCGCCCATCGCCTAGCGACCGTGCGGCGCGCCGATCGCATCCTCGTCCTCGATCAGGGAGAGGTGGTGGCCGATGGCACGCATGAAGAACTGGTGCGCGACAACCCGCTGTATGCCCGTCTGGCCCGACTGCAGTTTGTCGACGAGTGTGGGTGATTCCGGAAATCAAAGATCCGTATACCGGAACTTCTGCCCGCCCACCGTGGCCTCGGCCATCAATCCGCCGCGTGACATGATGAAGACCGCCACGCCGCGCTCGTAGCTGGTGGTCGCGGCCGCACCACTGGTGGCTGCCACCGCAGTGGCCTGGGCGGAGAATTCGAAATTCTCACGCTGGAAGGTCTGCAGCGCCCGCTCATCGCGGAAGAAGATGATCTGGCTGTAGGACTGTGCACCGATCTGCGCTCCCACGGTGCCCTGGGTCAGGGTCGTGCGGCCGACCGGACGTCCCTGCTCGAAGACGATGCCGCGGCCATAGGCGCCGCCCACCCACAGGCCACCCTTGCCGATGTCGGGGAATACCGCGTAGCCGTGGGCTTGGTCGACCCAGCGCTGGATGCCGGTATCGCGCTCCACGAACCGGGCCACGGTCGATTCGGATTCCCTGATCAGGGTTTCGTCCGACGGCGTCGTGGCGCATCCGGCAAGCATCACGACGGCGGCGGTGGCGAGAAGATGGATGGAGTAGCGTGATCGTGCGGTCTTGAGCATGGTCTGGACCTTTGTCATGAACGGGAGCCCGGGAGCGGACGATTGGCGAATCGGCAGCCGTGAGCGTAGTATAGGGAATATTACCAGCCGCGGCTGACGGGGTGCCCCGCCAGCCGCTTGTCCTGCGGAGGGTTCATGAAGCTGACCGGCAGCTACGCGCTCAAGGTGGCCCTGATCTACGCTGCCGTGGGTGCCTTGTGGATACTGTTCAGCGATACCGCGGTGGAATGGCTGATCGGCGACAATGCCGCTCTGAGCGCGTTTCGCGACTACAAGTGGTGGCTGTTTGTCATGGCCAGTTCCCTGCTGGTGTTCTGGCTGAGCTGGCGCGCGCTGGCCGAACAGGGCGGATTGATTCGTCGCCTGCGCCAGTCCGCCATCGTCTTCGAGCGCACCCACGAAGGCGTGGTCACTACCGATCATCGCAACCGCATCCTTGACGCCAACCCGGCGTTTTCCCGCATGGTGGGTCGTTCCGAAGCGCTGCTCAAAGGGGTGGATCTCGCCACTTTGCATTCATCGAGACACGACAGCGGGTTTTTCGAGGACATCCGGAATCGTATCGGCGAGCAGGGGTACTGGACCGGCGAGATCTGGAATGTCGGGCCCGATGGCAGCGAGCGGCCATACCAGGCCACGGTGACCTACGTCGGCAGCGGGCGCGACGGCCAGGACCGCTACGCCTGGGTCTTCACCGAAATCACCAAGCTCAAGGATGCCCAGAAGCGACTCGAGGATCTCGCCTACCACGACGCGCTCACCGGCCTTCCTTCCCGCCTTCAGGTCGGCGATCGCCTGCGCAACCTGCTGGCCGAAGCCGATGCCGGCCGGCGCATCGCGGTGCTCTACATCGATCTGGACCATTTCCGCAATGTCAACGACAGTTTCGGCCATCCGGTCGGCGACAACCTGCTGGTGCTTGTGGCGCGCCGGCTGCAGAGGCGGTTGCCCGAGGGGGCCGGGCTGGCTCATCTGGGCGGTGACGAATTCCTGATCTATCTCGAGAATGTGACCGATAACGGCCAGGCCGGCGAGTGCGCAGTCAACATGCTCAAGGCCATTGCCGAGCCGTTCGTGCTGGCCAACCGGCGCGAGGTGTATGTGCGTGCCAGCATCGGCATCGCCTTCTATCCCGACGATGCCGGTTCGGCAACTGAACTGCTCCAGTATTCCAATGCCGCCATGTTCGAGGCCAAGAAACTGGGGCGCAACAACTGGCAATACTTCTCCAGTCACCTGGTCCGGCGCGCCGACCAGCGTCTGCAGCTCGATACTCGCTTGCGCCGGGCTCTGAAAAACGAGGAATTCACCCTTCATTACATGCCGATAATGGCCGGTGAGCGCAGAGAGCAGCTATGCGGCGTCGAGGCCCTGCTGCGCTGGGAGCAGCCGGATCAATCGCTGATGGCGCCCGAGGAGTTCATATCGGCTGCCGAGGAAACCGGACTGATCGTGCCGCTGGGCCGCTGGGTGCTCGAACAGGCCTGTCGCCAGGCCGCTGTATGGCAACGGGAGCTGGATCGCCCCATCCCGGTGGCGGTTAACCTGTCGGCCCAGCAGTTCCGGACCGGCCGCCTGTTCGACCATGTCGAGCGTGCGCTGGATCAATCGGGTCTGGCGCCGCAATTGCTGCATCTGGAAATCACCGAGAGCATGCTCATGGAGCAGATCCAGACCGGCCAGAACCTGCTCGGTCGGCTGCGGCAGCTCGGGGTTCACGTGTCGCTTGATGATTTCGGAACCGGCTACTCTTCGCTGTCCTACCTGCGGCGATTTGACGTCGACACACTCAAGATCGACCAGTCGTTCATCAGCGACCTGGTTGGCAATGCCGCCGACCGCGACCTGGTATCCGCCATCATCAGCATGGCCCGGTGCCTGCATTTGACGGTGGTCGCCGAAGGCGTGGAACAGGTTGGTCAACTCGATGTGCTCAGGTCGATGGGTTGCGACTGCTTCCAGGGCTATCTGTTCAGCCCTCCTTTCCCGCCCGAACATCTGGTGGATTGGCTGCGAGCAGGTGAGGGCAACCGTTCTGCCGGGACGGGCCAGGATGTCGACAGTCATCGTTCGGAATCACGGCAGTCGGGCGGTGCATGACGGCTGTCGGTGATTCCGGTAGGATGTCGGTTCCTTCAATGAGAACACGAGAACGGCTCATGACTATCCGGGTTCCCTTCGCGCTTTGGGCGCCTTTTGTTCTGGCCCTTGCGGCCTGCCAGCCCGCCAGCGAAGGGGAGGTGCCGGATGCTGATCGGGCGGAGGTCGTCGCCGAGGAGCCCGGGGAAGCCGCACCGACGAATGAAACTACGGCGGCAGCCGAGTTCGATGCGCTTGCCGAAGCGCTGATCGAGGAAATGCTTGCTCTCAATCCGGAGTGGGCCATCCGTCAGGGACGCTATGAGAATGCCGGCGTCATGACCGTGCCCGATGCCGCTTACCGGCAACGCATGCTCGAATTCATCGATTCGGCCCTGGCGCGTCTTGAGCGCTTCGACCCCGAGTCGCTGCCCTCTGCGCAGCGCACCGACCATGCCCTGCTTCATAACCGGCTGGAGTCCATGCGCTGGTACCAGGAGGCGTTTCGCAATTGGCAGTGGATGCCCTCGACTTACAACGTGGCCGGGATCCTCAGCGTGCTGCTCAACACCGAGTTCGCGCCCCTGGAAGAACGCCTGCAACTGATCCTGTCGCGGCTCGAGCACGTGCCGGCCTACTACGAGGCGGCGCGCGCCAACATCGAATCACCGACCCTGGAGCACACCGAGCTGGCCATTGACCAGAACCGGGGTGCTCTTGGCGTGCTCGACGATATCGCCGATGAACTGGCCGGCAAGGATAGCGCGGCGTTCGATCCCGAAGTCTTCGAAGACCGCCTCGAGGCTGCCCGCGATGCGGTGTCGGAGTGGATTGGCTGGCTCGAGGACCTGCAGGAGGAGCTGGCAACCGATGGGGGCGCGCGCCCCTTCCGCATCGGTGGCGAGCTGTATGAAAGGAAATTCGAGCTGGACATCCAGTCCGATTTCAGCGCGGACGAACTCTACCGGCGCGCCCTGGCCGAAAAGGAACGCCTGCACACGGAGATGGACGAGATGGCCGCCGAGCTGTGGCCGGATTACTTCCCCGATGAACCCATGCCGGAAGACGGCCTCGAGCGTATTGCGCGCCTGATCGATCATCTCTCCGACAGGCATGTTGCCCTGGACGACTTCGTCGACGAGATCCGCCGCCAGATTCCTGAACTGGAAGCTTTCGTGCGCGAACACGACCTGCTTGATCAGGATCCCGACAAGCCACTGGTGGTGCGCGAGACCCCCGAGTACATGCGGGGCACAGGCGCCATTGCCTCGGTCAGTGCGCCAGGACCGTTCAACCCGGGTGCCGAAACCTTCTACAACGTCACCCCGCTGGACTATTTCGGGCCCGAACTGGCGGCGAGCTACCTGCGCGAGTACAACCACTGGATCCTGCAGATTCTCAACATCCACGAGGCCATCCCGGGGCACTACACGCAGCTGCTGCATGCCAACCGTTCACCCAGCCTGGTCAAGAGCCTGTTCGGCAATGGCGCCATGATCGAGGGCTGGGCGGTGTATGCCGAGCGAATGATGCTCGAGGAAGGATGGGGGGATTTCGAGCGTGAACTGTGGCTCATGCATGGCAAGTGGCTGTTGCGCGTGGTTTTCAACACCATTCTCGACTACGCCGTGCATGTGAAGGGCATGGAGCGCGAAGAGGCCATCGGCCTGATGCGTGAAGAGGCCTTCCAGGAGGAGTCGGAAGCCACCCAGAAATGGCGTCGCATCACCTTGAGCCAGGTCCAGCTGACCTCCTACTTCGCCGGTTACGCCGAGATCTATGACCTGCGCGAGCGACTCAAGAGAGAGCAGGGCGATGACTTCGACCTCAAAACCTTCCACAACGAGTTCCTCAGCTACGGCTCGGCCCCGGTCCGGGTCATCGCGGAGTTGATGACTGAGGAGTGAGGCGGAAGACCGAAGTCGGAAGTCGGAAGTCGGAAATCGGTAGTCGGTAGTCGGTAGTCGGTAGCGACAAGACGACAAACCAACCAACAAGCCAACCAACGAACCAACGAACCAACGAACCAACGAACCAACGACCAAACGACCAAACGACCAAACGACCAAACGACAACCAGTCAACGAAAACATGCCAAAACTCCCCAACTCCCCCTTCAAGGCCTACGACATTCGCGGGCGGGTTCCGGATCAGCTTGATGAATCGCTGGCCCGGCGGATCGGCGAGGCTTTTGTCAAGGTCGTGCGGCCATCGGGGCCCGTGGTCATCGGCCACGACATGCGGCCGTCGAGCAAGCCGCTGGCGCGTGCGCTGGCTGCCGGGCTGAACCAGGCCGGTGCGGACAGTCGCGACATCGGTCTATGTGGCACCGAGGTGGTTTATCATGCCGCCTCGCTGGAAGGCATGGGTGGCGGCATCATGGTGACCGCCAGTCACAATCCGGCCGACTACAACGGCATGAAAATGGTGCGTGAGCAGGCCATACCCATCAGTGCCGATTCGGGGCTGGCAGAAATGGAGGCGCTGCTTGCCGGCAATGACGAGAGCGTCGCGGCAGCCCGTCGCGGGCAGCATGAAGGCCTCGAGGTTTTCGAAGACTATGTGAACCGGGTCCGGGGGCTGATCGACACCGACCGGCTCAAGCCATTGAAAGTGGTCGTCAATGCCGGCAACGGCTGTGCCGGCCCGGCCTTTGACGCCATTGCGCGCGGCCTGCCAATGGATGTGGTTCGGCTGCATCACGATCCCGACGGCAGCTTCCCCAACGGCGTGCCCAACCCCCTGCTGACCGAGAACCGGTCGGTAACCGCCGAGGCGGTCGTCGAGGCCGGTGCCGATTTCGGCATTGCCTGGGACGGCGATTACGACCGCTGCTTCTTCTTCGATCACAACGGTCGCTTCATCGAGGGCTACTACCTGGTCGGCCTGTTTGCCCGCCAGCTGCTCGAAAAGCACCCCGGCGAAAAGATCATTCTCGACCCCCGCCTGACCTGGAATACCCTCGATGAGGTCGCCAGCGCCGGGGGCAACGCGCTGATCAACAAGAGCGGTCATGCCTTCATCAAGGAACGCATGCGCGCAGAAAACGCCTTGTATGGCGGCGAGATGTCGGCCCACCACTACTTCCGCGACTTCGCCTACTGCGACAGCGGGATGATTCCCTGGCTGCTGCTGGCCGAACGCATCTCGACGACGGGTAAATCGCTGGCCGAACTGGTCGACGAGCGCATCGAGGCCTACCCCTGCAGTGGCGAGATCAATTTCACGGTCGACGATGCCGCTCAGGTCATCGACCGCGTTCTCGGGCATTTCGGCGAGGAAGAGCCCCGGATTGACCGCACCGACGGCATCAGCCTCGAGTTCGAGCAATGGCGCTTCAACCTGCGCTCGTCCAACACCGAGCCCGTCGTTCGCCTCAACGTCGAAACCCGCGCCGACCCGGCATTACTGAGGGAAAAGACGGAACTGCTTCGGTCGTTGATTCGTTGATTCGTTGGTTCGTTGGTTCGTTGGTTCGTTGATTGGTTGATTGGTTGGCTGGTTGGCTGGTTGG
>SLIA01000302.1 GCA_007135935.1 Wenzhouxiangella sp. | reverse complement strand
CGAGGGAGGCTTTATTTTTTGAATAGCCCGGATTAGGGCCGTTAATGCGGTGTTTCGGTAGGGCGGTGTTTGCGCCTCATCCTGCCCAATGGGCACCCGTATGAGCCGTCCCTTTGGGACTCGCGTTCGCTCGCCATCTCCGCGCTGACGCGCTTTGTCGGTGCGTCGGTGGGCGGCATGCCAAGCCGTAGCGGCGAAGCGCGGAGGCTGGTGGGGCTCCGGGTCGATGGTCTTGGCTACGGTTTTTTGTAGCATTTTTTGTAGCGAATTTTCCACTGAAAATTCGACCGCGAAGGCGGGGTGCTTGGAAGTCGATGGTCTTGGCGAGCATCGCTACGTTTTTTGCTCCGGGTCGATGGTCTTGGCGAGTATCGCTACGGTTAGAGGGGAACCGGAAGGACCGGCAAACGTGGTTGCATTTCCTGTAAAAGTGATTCCTGTTGCGATTTCATGAAGCGTCTTAGCGGCATTGCGATTTTGATCTACGCAACGGGGATTTTCCTGTTTCACGTCGCTCCGACCACGACGGTGATGGTCGGTGACGTCGACCTGAATCGGCTCGAGGCGGGATCGTATCGGGCGACGCACTTCCTTCACGCGGCGGTATTTTTTCCGTGGGGGCTGCTTGGGGCGGGATTCGTTTACGGACGTGCGTCGGGTCGTTTTGTGAGGGGAGCGGTCTGGATCGCGCTCGGGTTGCTGATCGCGGTGGGCGCGGAAGGCATCCAGTACTGGCTTCCGCACCGCGGTTTTTCCCTGACCGACATTAAGTTCAACCTGGCCGGCGTGGCCCTCGGCGCCCCGGCGCTGCTTCTTCCATGGATTCTGCGGTTGGGCAGGGAGCGAGGGGCGAGGGACGGTGGGGCGGTGTTTCGGTAGGGCGGTGTTTCGGTGTTTCGGTAGGCGGTGCGGAGGTGCGATCACGCACAGTTTGTTTGAGATTAAACTGGATCGCGGACGAACATTTGTATTTCAATATGTTCGTTATGAAAAACTTAGCCCAAACAGTCGAAGAACTCCAAGTATATCAGCGCTCGTTCGAGTTTCAGCAGGCAATCTTCGTCACGTCCAGACTTTGGCCGATTGAAGAACGGTTTGCGCTAATCGACCAGGTTCGCCGCAGCTCACGGTCTATCGGAGCGAACATGTCCGAGGCTTGGGCGAAACGAAGGTATCCGGCACATTTTTTGAGCAAGTAACCGATGCTGACGGCGAGCTTCAAGAAACGAAACACTGGATCCGGACAGCCCGTGCGGGCGGTTTGAATTGTGTGAAGGCTTTCTGAAACCTAATCCAACTACAACAACTTCCGGGTTAGGACTTCAGCGAGGCAAAGCCTCAGACCCGAAGTAGTGCACGCATCTTGCGTGCGAACTCACGCTGGCCTGCGACGAGCTCAGTCGAGCACGGAAGCGCCGATGCAACAAGGCTCTGGTCTATCACGGAATTTTTGACCACAGATTACACAGAATGCACGGATTCAAAGGCAGGGATTTCTTATCTGTGCCCATCTGTGAAATCCGTGGTTGAAGATCGGTTCTTGGTTCGGGGTTCTTGGTTCGGGGTCATCGGCGGAAACGCCGATGCACTGCCCCCTGCGCTCACGCGCAGGCCTACAGACGCACCAGCCTCCGCGCTTGGCGGCTATTCCCTCTTCTTGCTCTCTTCCTGCCGCAAAAGAACGCAAAGGACGCAAGGAAAGGCAGCGTACCCCGAAAGGTCCGGCTTATGCACGGACCTCCTTTCAGGCCACTGAATTCGCTACGGAGCGACGTGCTTTAGCCGTCGCATGGAACCAACAGCAACCAACGAGGTGGCAGAATCATTGACGGCGGAATCATTACTTTGGCTCGGGAAGCTGCGCGCTGCTTTTTTGTTCAAAGAAATCCAGGACAGGGGATCCTGATCCTTTTTGCACTCCTTGCGTCCCTTTGCGGCAAAACACCAGCCTCCGCGCTTCGCGACTACGGCTTGGCATGCCGACGCACTGACGTACTGACGTACCGACGCACTGTCCTCACGGACAGGCCTACAGACGCACTGACCAACCGCCCCCTGATCCGCTGATCCCGCGCCTGCGGGAGAAGTCCCGGCTTGCCGGGAACGCACCGACGCACCGACGCACCGACGTACCGATCCACCGACGCACCGACGCACTGACGCACCGCCCTACGGAAACACCGACAAAGCGCGTCAGCGCGGAGATGGCGAGCGAACGCGAGTCCCAAAGGGACGGCTCATACGGGTGCCCATTGGGCAGGATGAGGCGCAAACACCGCCTGAATACGGGATTTCCCACTCGGGAACCGGGTAGGAATAGTATAACAAAAAAGAGGTTTTCACGAGGGAATTGCTAGTACTTTCCCCGATAGCCGTATTGAGAAGGAGGTGCTAATCTCGAATCAACGCTAACGGATGTTGTTTGCCTGGGCCGGATTGCCGGTTTCGGCGGATCTTCGAAAGCCTAATCCAGGAATTTCCGGAACCCGTCAGATTCAACGACAAAGACGGGGGAGGAAAGGAAAGAGCCGGGGTCGATCCAGCGTGAATTTTGGGAAGAATGTTAATGAGTACACTATCAGCAAAAGTTTCGGACCGGACGTTCATCCGCCTTTACCGGCGGATTCGCCGACGCGGCCCTTCAGGGGGCCCGGAACGGCGGTTTCGTGGAATCCGCGGCCGTGAATCCGACAACGTTTGCATTTGGCCGTCAAGTCCCGGCGGGAATGGTGTTCGTTCTGTTGAGGATGCGAGTCTGTT
>SLIA01000233.1 GCA_007135935.1 Wenzhouxiangella sp. | reverse complement strand
GAAGCTGTGACTGTACTTAAAAAGGTTGAAGAAGTGTACCAGGTCCGCTTTGAAATGGAAGAAGCTGCTTTCGGCGGAGCGGCGGTGGACTTATACGGCACCCCTCTGCCGGAGCATACCTTCTCCTTGTGTGAGCAGGCCGATGCGGTGCTTTTAGGGAGTATAGGCGGCCCACGTTGGGACTCTCTGCCCCCGGAAAAAAGGCCTGAAACCGGAGGGCTTCTTCCTTTGCGGAAAAGACTTGACCTGTTTGCCAACTTGCGCCCGGTAAAGCTGTACCCCAAGCTGAGAGATTTCTGTCCGGTAAAAGTGGATGACCGGGAGTTGGATATACTGGTAGTCAGGGAGCTTTCGAGCGGTATCTATTTCGGCAGCCCCAGGGAGTACAGCGATCAGTACGGTCTTGATACCATGGTCTACAAAAGTGAAGAGGTGCGCAGAATCGCTGAAGTGGCTTTTACGGCCGCGTTGAACCGCGGGAAGAAGGTATGTTCCGTGGATAAGTCAAATGTGCTGGCTTCATCACGTCTATGGCGTAAAGAGGTGGAGTTGATGAGCAGCAATTATCCTGATATTGCAGTAACACATATGTATGTGGACAATGCGGCCATGCAGCTTATTTTAAATCCCCATCAATTTGATGTAATACTGGCGGGAAACCTGTTTGGGGACATATTGTCCGACGAAGCAGCGGTGCTGGCAGGTTCTCTGGGCCTGCTGCCTTCGGCATCTTTCGGCAGCAAGGTTAAATTGTATGAGCCCGCCGGCGGGTCGGCACCGGACATTGCCGGTAAAGGTATAGCCAACCCGGTGGCCCAGATACTCTCAGCCGCCATGATGCTTGAGTATTCGTTTGATATGGTTGAAGCAGCTGATAACGTGCGTAAAGGGGTTGAAAAAACCATACAAGCCGGGATTGTTACCGGGGATATCACAAAAAACCAGGGAGTCTCTACAAAAGAAATGGGTTTTTCCATTGCGGAAAACATCATTTCCGGCGTATAATGTGAAACTGCAAAGTTTTAATCATTATTAACAGGGACTTATATATGCACAACATTGTAAGAAAAGAGCATCTCGCAGAAGAGGTCGTCCGCATGGAGGTGGAGGCCCCTTTTATTGCCGAGGAACGTAAAGCAGGGCAGTTTGTTATCGTACAAAAAGATTCGGAGTACGGCGAGCGAATTCCTCTGACCATCGCAGATGTGGATCGTAACCGGGGTACTATAACCCTCATTTTCCAGACTTTAGGACGTACCACCCATGAACTGGCTCTGCTTGAAGAAGGTGAGTCAATTGCCAACATTCTCGGTCCTTTGGGCAATCCCACTCACGTGGAAAATTTCGGCAGGGTGGTGTGCGTGGGAGGAGGCATCGGTGTCGCGCCTCTCTATCCTGTGGTTGTAGCCATGGCGGAAGCCGGAAACCGGGTACAGGTTATAATGGGGGCCCGTAAAAAAGAGTTAGTTATATTAGAACAGGAAATGCGCGCGGCCGCTGAAGATTGTATTGTCTGTACCGATGACGGTTCCTACGGCTTGAAAGGGCTGGTTACCGAACCGCTGAAAGAAATATGCGCCGATTCTCCACCGGACCTCATTGTAGCTGTAGGGCCGGCGGTAATGATGAAGGCCTGCAGCCAGGCAGCGGCTGAGTTCAATGTGCCAATTATTGTTTCCTTGAATACAATAATGGTTGACGGTACCGGCATGTGCGGCGGCTGCCGGGTAAGTGTGGGAGGCGAAACTAAATTTGTTTGTGTTGACGGCCCGGAATTTGACGGGCGTAAGGTAGATTTTGAAAATATGATCCTCAGGCTGGGGGCTTTTAAAGAGATAGAAGACCGGGACCATCACGCTTGCCATTTGGAGCTGGATAAAATTGGAAAACAGGAACACAAACTGAATGCACCTGATGCGAAGAGGGGCAGTGATGAATAGAACAGAAAACACCCAAGATACATATTCCGCAACCGACACAGAAGCGCTCTTGAAAAGGGCGTCGGACATGAGTCTAAAAGCAAAAGAGCGGCTGGCAATCCCCCCTCAGGATATGCCTCAACAAGAAACCGCCCGAAGAATACACAACATGAACGAAGTAGCCCTGGGCTATACCGAAACCCAGGCGCGCCTGGAAGCTGCCCGTTGTCTCCAATGTAAAAGCGCTCCCTGTATCAAAGGGTGTCCGGTGGGAATAGATATTCCCAAATTCGTTCAGCTGGCCGCGGAGGGAAAGTTTGCCGATTCTCTCCGGGTTATCAGAGAAAGCAGTCTGCTGCCGGCGATATGCGGCCGGGTGTGTCCCCAGGAAACCCAGTGCCAGGAGCCGTGTACCGTGGGCAAATCATTAAAAGACGTTCTCAAGTCGGTTTCCATCGGCCGTATTGAACGTTTTGTGGCCGATTATGAAATGAGCCAAAAGATAAAAGCCGTTCCGCCGGTGGGCCCTGATACCGGCAAGCGGGTAGCCGTTATCGGCAGCGGCCCCGCGGGGATCACCGTCGCCGCCGACTTAAGAAAAGCCGGCCACGGAGTGACCATTTTTGAAGCTTTTCATAAACCCGGCGGTGTGCTGGTGTATGGGATTCCGGAGTTTAGGCTGCCCAAAGCCATAGTGAGTGATGAAGTCAGCACTCTCATGGATATGGGGGTTGAAGTGCGGGCTAACTTTTTGGTGGGACGCACCAGAAAAATTACGGACCTCTTGGAAAAAGACGGGTTTGACGCGGTCTTCATCGGTACCGGCGCCGGATTGCCTTCATTCATGAACATTGAAGGTGAAAACCTGGTGG
>SLIA01000297.1 GCA_007135935.1 Wenzhouxiangella sp. | reverse complement strand
TCCAGTCGACACGCCGGCTTTATCGACCTGGTCCGCCGCCAGCTGCGGGCCGACTACCGGGATCGCGATCTGCGCGGTACCGGCCTGCGCATCTTCACCACTTTGTCGCCATCGGCCCAGCACCAGGCCGAACGCTCGCTGCGTGACGGGCTGGGCCGGGTCGAGCGCGAGTCCGGTGAACTCCAGGGCGCCATCATTCTGGCCGAGCCGGCCACCGGCGAATTGCGCGCGCTGGTTGGCGATCGGCGCAGCGGTCGCGCCGGGTTCAACCGGGCGCTGGATGCCCGTCGCTCGGTTGGTTCGGTCATCAAGCCTTTCGTCTATCTGCTGGCCCTGGCCGAGCCGGGCCGATTCACGCTGGTCACTCCGCTCGAGGACGAACCGCTGTCCATACCCGTGCCGGGACGCGATCCCTGGCAGCCGCGCAATCACGACGGCACCAGCCATGGCACCGTGCCGCTGATGGAGGCGCTGGCCATGTCCTACAACCAGGCCACGGTCCGGTTGGGGCTGGAAGTCGGCGTGGCGCCGTTGCTTCGGCTGATGGAACAACTGGGCGTGGTGCCGGGCACCGATCCTCATCCCTCGGTATTTCTCGGTTCGATCAGTCTCACGCCCATGCAGGTGGCCCAGCTCTACCAGCCGCTGGCCGCGGAAGGCTACAGCACCACCCTGAAAGCCATCAGCGAAGTGGTCGACAGCGATGGCCGATCGATCGGCCGTTACCCGATGCGGCTGCGTCCGATCCGCGACCGGGAGGCGCTCTCGCTGCTCGACTTTGCCCTGCGCCGCGCCATCACCAACGGCACCGGGCAGGGCTTGTCCAATCTGATTGGCCATGACCCGGGCATACGCGGCAAGACCGGCACGACCAACGACCGCCGGGACGCCTGGTTCGTGGGCTATACTCGCGACTGGCTGGGGGTGGTCTGGGTCGGTCGGGACGATCATGCGCCGGCCGGTATCGGGGGGGCGAGCGGCGCCATGCCGGTGTGGGCCGAGCTGTTCTCGTCGTTGCCGATCCGGGAGTACAGCCCGGGCTGGCCGGAAGGAGTGGAGTGGTACTGGATCGACTGGCCGTCCCCCCTGCTGGCGAGCGAATCCTGCAGCGGAGCCATCGCCATTCCCTTCGTTGCCGGCAGCCAGCCCGAAGAGCTGTCGCCATGCATGGAGACCGAGGAGCGCAGGCGACGGTTCTGGCGACGATAACGAGTCGGCATCACCCACTTGCCCGATGACATCGAACCCTGCACACTGATCGAACGACAGTCAATGAACATGAGACCCCGGCACGGCATGAGCAGATTCTGGAAAACGGTTTTCATTCTTGTACCAGGCACCCTGCTGGTTGCCTGCGCCACGCAGCCGCCGGCCCCGGTCGAGGATCGCAGCGTGGCCGAGCAGGTGCGCGCGCCCGCGGCCGAGGAGGCCAGCGGGCTGCAGGTTTATCCGCTGAGAAACCCGGCGGTGACCGAGCTGACCGACGCGGCCCGGACGGCCGAGGCCGACGGCGATCCCGATCGTGCCACCATCCTGCTCGAGCGCGCCCTGAGAATCGAGCCGCGCGATCCGGAATTGCTGCAGTACATGGCCGAAGTGCAGCTCGACAAGGAAGCCTGGGACCAGGCCGAGAACTATGCCTCGCGTTCTTTCGATGTCGGTCCGCGCGTCGGTGAGCTGTGCCAGCGCAACTGGCGCACCATCGCCCTGGCGCGCGAACGGCAGGGCCGCGACGATGCCGCGCGCCGGGCCCGCGAGCGCCTGGCCCAATGCCAGGTCGAGATGCCGGAACGTTTCTGACATGTCCGGGGTGGCGGAGTCCGCGGGGTCGGCCCTGACCGATGTCTTTGCCGATGACGGGCCGCTGGCTGCTGCCCTTCCCAACTATCTTCCGCGTGACGGGCAGCTCGAACTGGCCGGTGCCATCGAGCAATGCCTGGCCTCGGGGACCGACCTGGTCGCCGAGGCGGCCACCGGCACCGGCAAGACCCTGGCCTACCTGGTGCCGGTGCTGATGCGCGGCGAGCGCGCCATCATCTCCACCGGCACGCTCAATCTGCAGGATCAGCTCTTCGCCCGCGATCTGCCCATGACCCTGCGCGCGCTCGGACTGGAACGCAAGGTCGCGCTGCTTAAAGGTCGGGCGAACTACCTGTGCCTGCACCGGATGGAAAAACACCTGGCCGATCCGGAACTGGCCGCCGCCGAGGTCGGCGAGGAGTTGCGCCTGGTCAGGCGCTGGTCTCGCCACACCACCTCCGGCGAGATCGCCGAGCTCGACGAGATCGCCACGCGCTCGGCCGTCTGGCCGCTGGTGACCTCCACCCAGGACAACTGCCTGGGCAGCGAATGCGAGTACCTGGGCGATTGCCACCTGCTGCGGGCCCGCCGCCAGGCGCAGGAGGCCGATATCGTGGTGGTCAACCATCACCTGCTGTTTGCCGACATGGCGCTCAAGCAGACCGGGTTCGGCGAGGTGTTGCCGGGCGCGGCCGCGGTGGTGCTCGACGAGGCGCACCAGGTGCCCGACACGGCAATGCGATTCTTCTCGCGCGGCATCAGCGCCTGGCAGGTTCGCGAACTGGGCAACGACACGCTGCGTGCCGCCGGCCAGGCCAGCGGGGCCCTGAAGCTGTTGATGGAACCGGCGCAGGATCTGCGCACCGCGCTGGACCAGGCCGTCAGTCGCTGTGTCGATTTGCCGGCGCGCGGCGAGTTCGGTGCCCTGTCGGCCTGCCTGACTGAATTCGCCGCCTTGCGCCGGGCGCTGGAGCGGCTGGCCGCCGCCCTGGAACCGTTGGCCGAACAGACCCGCGACCTGGCCAATGCCTGCCAGCGTGCCGCGGTACTGGCCGAGGGGCTGAACGATTTCCTCGAGGGCCGGGAAGGCTATGTACGCTGGTTTGTGAATCGGCGTGGCCGTTTCGGCCTCAACCTCACCCCGCTGGATGTGGCCGGGCCGCTCAAGGAACTGCGCGAGCGGGTGCCGGCGACCTGGATCATGACTTCGGCCACGCTGGCAGTCGGCGGGCGTTTTGATCATTTCACCCGCCGGCTGGGGATGGAGGAGACCCGCGAGCTGGTCGTCGAGAGTCCCTTCGATTACCCCGGCCAGACCCGACTGTGGCTGCCCGAAGGCCTGCCCGAACCGGCCAGTCACAACCACACCGAATCGCTGCTCGAGAACGTGCTGCCGGTGCTGCGCGCCGCCGGTGGCCGCGCGTTTTTGTTGTTCACCTCGCATCGAGCGCTGCGTCGGGCGGCCGAGTGGCTGCGGGCCAACAGCGATTTCAAATTACTGGTTCAGGAAGACGCACCGCGCCCGGTGCTGCTCAGGCGCTTCCGCGAGACGCCCGGCAGTCTGTTGCTGGGCGCGGCCAGTTTCTGGGAGGGCGTGGACGTGCCCGGGCGCGAACTCAGCGTGGTGGTGATCGACAAGCTGCCCTTTGCCGCCCCCGACGATCCGGTGCTCGAGGCCACCCTCAAGGCGGTGCGCGAGGCCGGCGAGAATCCCTTCACCACCGTGCAGCTGCCGCAGGCGGTGCTGGCGCTCAAGCAGGGCGCGGGCCGGCTGATTCGACAGGCCGATGATTTCGGCGTGCTGGTGCTGGGCGATCCGCGCCTGGCCAGTCGGCCTTACGGGCGCTTGTTTCTCAAAAGTCTGCCGCCGATGACGCCGGTTCACGACGCGGCCGAAGCGGCGAGCTTTCTCAAGGACAGATTGCAGCCATGAATCGACTGGCCGTGGAAACCGCCACCGACTTCTGCTCCGTGGCGCTGGAAATCGACGGCGACGTGCGCGTGCGCGAAGAACACGCGCCGCGCCGCCACGCCGAGTTGCTGGTGCCGTGGATGCGGGAACTGCTGGCCGAAGGGGGGATTGGTTTTGCCGATCTCGACGGCCTGGTCGTCTCGCGCGGCCCCGGCGGTTTCACCAGTCTGCGCATCGGATTGGGCGTGGTCCAGGGCGTGGCCCTGGCCCATGGGCTGCCGGTCCACCCCGTCTCCACGCTGGCCACTCTGGCCCTTGCGGCCAATCCGCGCAGCACGGCCGGGCATGTCGTCGCGATACTCGATGCCCGCATGCGCGAGGTCTATTCGGCCTGGTACCGGGCGGTGCCCGGCGGGCATGAATTGATCGGCGAAGAACAGGTCGGACCGCCGCAGGCCCTGGTCGCGCCGCATTCCGGCCCCTGGCTGGCGGCCGGCTCCGGGCTGGCTGTCTACGGCGAGCAGATCGAGCAGGCGGTGGGTGAGAAGCTGGCCGGCCGACAACCCGATGCCTGGCCGGACGCGCGCTCCCTGCTCTCGCTGGCCGGAACGGTCGAACCGGTCAATGCCTGGCAGCTGGAACCGACCTACGTGCGCAACCAGGTGACCGATCAGCGTCGCTGAAGGTCGTCAACAGCCCCGTTCGGCCAGCGCGGTGAGCAGGTCGGTGCCGTCGGGCAGTGCATTGCCCGAGCGATAGGATTCGACCAGTTCGCGGCAACGGCGGCTGTTGCACTCGATCAGGCTTTTCTTGACCGCGCCGACCTGGGCCGGCGGCAGGCTGAAATGGTGCACGCCAAGACCGATCAGCATGCGCACGGCGGCCGGGTCGCCGGCCAGTTCCCCGCAGACGGTCACTTCGCGATCATGACGCCGGCCGGCCTCGACGATGCGCGTGATCAGCTCCAGGATGCCGCGGTGGGTCGGATCGTAGATATGGCTGACCAGTTCATCCTGACGGTCGACGGCCAGCACGTACTGGATGAGATCGTTGGTGCCGATGGCCAGGAAATCCAGTTCCGGCGCCATGCTCTCGATGTCCAGCGCCGCCGCCGGGGTCTCGATCATGCCGCCGACCGGCAGATCCGGGTCGATTTTCACCCCTTCGTTGCGCAACTGTTCGCGGCATTCGGCGATGAGCTGGCGGGCCTGGTGAATCTCGGCCACGCTGGTGAGCATGGGCAGGAGGATGCGCACCGGGCCGAGAGTCGACGCTCGCAGGATGGCGCGCAACTGGTTGCGAAAGGCATCGGCGATGGACAGTGACAGCCGCAAGCCACGCAAACCCAACGCCGGGTTGGGCCCGCGGGTCAACTCGAGTGCGGCCGGCAGCTTGTCGCCACCGGCATCCAGCGTGCGGATGGTAATGCTGCGTCCGTTCATGGTGCGCACCGCGTTGCTGTAGGCCCGGTACTGGCTTTCCTCGTCGGGCAGGTTCTCTTCGAGGAACATGTACTCGGTGCGCATCAGGCCGATGCCCTCGACCCGGGCATCGAGACAGCGCTTGAATTCCAGCGGCAGCTCGGCGTTGCCGTGGAGGCAGAAGGGCTGGCGGTCGGCGGTGAGCGAGGGGCGGCCGAGGTAGCGCTTGAGATCGTTTCGATGCCTGAGCGTGGCGTCGAGCTTTTCCGCGTAGTGGCGACGCAGGCTGTCGTCGACTTCGGCCAGCACCGATCCGTAGTGGCCGTCGATGATGACCTCCTCGTCCTCCTGCAGCAGTTCCAGGGCATGGTGCACGCCGACCACCATCGGAATTTCCAGGCTGCGGGCGAGAATGGCAGCATGCGAGTAGGGCGCCCCGTGCTCGGTGATCAGGCCGGCAACCCGGCGCTGGCTGAGCAGGGTCAGTTCGGCCGGCCCCAGTTCGCTCGCGACCAGGATGGTGCGGTCGAGATGGTGCGGGATGCGGGCATCGATATCCGTGGTCGGCTGCTCGGCGAGTTCGCGCTGAACCAGCCCCACGGCCTGTTCCAGGTCCTCGCGCCGCAGGGCCAGGTACTCGTCGTCCAGGCGCCGGAATTCCTCCTGCAGTTGTTCGCTCTGCTGGGCCAGCGCCCATTCGGCATTGATGCGCTGTTCGCTGATGCGCTCGCAGGTGGCGTCGATGAGCATGGGATCGCGCAGCATCAGTCGATGGGCCTCGAGCAGATCGCGCGCGGTTTCGCTGCCCCGCCCGCTGACCCGTGTCATGACCTCGCCGAGGAAGCGCTCGCTGCGCTGCGCGGCCTGCCGGATGCGGGTCACTTCGGTGTTCACCGCCCCGGCTTCGAGATGGTACTCGGGCAGGGCCAGCTCGCCTGGAGTGAGCCGGTGCACCCGGCCCATCGCAATGCCGCTGGTCACGCCGATGCCGGTCAGTGCCAGGCTCACTGCCCTTCTCCGAAGCGGTTCTCGACCAGCTCGGCAATGGCCTCGGCTGCATCTTCGGCCTGCTCGCCCGAGGTTTCGAGCTCGAGCTCGCTGCCGCAGGGCGCGGCCAGCAGCAGAACGCCCATGATCGAGCGTGCATTGACGCGGCGCCCGTTGTACTCCAGCCAGGCCTGGCAATCGAACGCCGATGCGGTCTGCACCAGCTTGCTGGCGGCGCGGGCATGCAGCCCCAACTGGTTGGTCAGTTTCAGCGACTTGCGGGTCATGCTCGGACGACGCCTTGTTGCCCCCCGTCACACGCGCGGCTGGCCAGCTCGTCGGCCGGTTCATCGGCGTGATTGATGACCTTGAGAAGCATCGGCAGGTTGAGGCCGGAAACCACCGGAATGCCGTTCTCGACGGCGGCACGGGCAGCAAGATTGTGAGGGGTGGCGCCGGGCAGGTCGGTGAGGACCAGGGTACCGCCGGCGTCGGCACTGGCCGCCATGGCGACACGAAGCTGATCCAGGCTGGTTTCCGGGTCGGTCCGGTAACTGACCGCCACGGTGGTCAGATTCACAGTGCGACCGAGGATATGTTCAGCCTCGTGGCGGATCATTTCGCCCAGACCGTTGTGGGTCACCAGCACGATACCGGTCATTGCTCCAGCTCCCGGTGACTGACCAGTACTCTCAAACCTTGCGCATTCAGGGCCTGGCCGATGCGGTCGATGACGTAGACCGACCGGTGCTGGCCGCCCGTACAGCCGACGGCGATGGTCACCAGGCTGCGCTGGTCCTCGGCCAGTGCCGGCAGCCAGCGCTTGACGAAAGCGAGTACGTCGTCGCAGAACTCGTCAACGATGTCATGTCGTTCCAGGTAGGCCTGCACCGATGCTTCCAGGCCGGTGTGGGCCCGCAAGCCGGGTTGCCAGTGCGGATTGGGCAGACAGCGGGCATCGAAGACCATGTCGACATCGCGTGGCACGCCGCGTTTGAACGCGAACGATTCGAGCACGACCGATTGCACGGTCTCGTTCTCGGTAATGCCGATGGTGCGCCAGACCTGGCGCCGGAGTTGATGCAGGTTGCTCTCCGAGGTGTCGATGATCCAGTCGGCTCTCTCGCGGATCGGGGCGAGCAGGTTGCGCTCGGCCTCGATGGCCATCTCCAGACCGCCCAGGTCGCTGAGGGGATGGCGCCGGCGCGTTTCGCTGAAGCGGCGGATCAGCACCTTCTCGTCGGTGTCGAGAAACAGCAGGCGGAAACCGGGATCTCCCGGGAGCGATTCGAGCAGCGTCGGCAGGCGACCCAGGCCTTCGGGTCCGCTGCGCGCGTCGATGCCGATGGCTACACGCGGGTAACGTTCGGGCTGGTTGCGCACTTCGTCGGCCAACTGTGGCAGCAGGTTGCCCGGCAGGTTGTCGACGCAGTAGTACCCGAGATCCTCGAGGGCATGCAAAGCCACGGTCTTGCCGCTGCCCGACAGGCCGCTGATGATGATCAATGACAGGGCGTTGCTCATTTCTGATCAGACAGCAGACGGCCGTGTCGTTCAACAAATTCGGCGGCGGCGTCGAAGCCTTTCATGCGCAGCATGAAGTCGCGCACGGCGGCTTCGGCGATGACCGCCATGTTGCGGCCGGCCAGCACCGGAAGGTTGATCTGCGGGATCTTCAGGTCGAGCACGTTACGCATGCTGTCATCGCCATGCAGTCGGTCACCTTCTTCGTCGCCCGGTTCGGGCATGTGCAGGTGAATGATCAGGCGCAGGTATTTCTTGGCCTTGATTGCGGCATCGCCGAACATGCGCCGGATATTGAGAATGCCCAGTCCGCGTACTTCCAGGCATTCGCGCAACACCGGCGGGCACGAGCCCTCGACGATGTCGGGCGTGAGCTGGGTAAACTCGGGTGCGTCGTCGGCGATCAGGCGGTGCCCCCTGGAAATCAGCTCCAGCGCCAGTTCGCTCTTGCCGGTGCCGGATTCGCCGGTGATCAGCACGCCGATGGTGAAGATTTCCATGAACACGCCATGGAGTGTCGTCCGCGACGCGAGCCGCCGCGAGATCTGGTATTCGAGAAATTCGACCAGCTCCCAGTCGCGCTGTGTCGAGGTCAACAGCGGGGTGTTGCTTTCGCGCGCCAGTTGTTCGAGATCGTCGGCGACCTCCAGGCCGTTGGCGACGATGATCGCCGCCGGGCGCGAATCCATGATGCGCGCCAGTGACTCCCAGCGGATGCGCGAGTCCAGCCCTTCCAGCCAGGCGAATTCCTCGCGTCCGATGACCTGGATGCGCGTGGAATGGATGAGGTTGAGGAAACCGACCAGCGACGGCCGGGTCTGGAAGCCGGTCGGCTCGATCTCGCGCAGCCTGGCCTCGCGCTTGCCGCACACCCAGGCCAGCCCGAGGCGCTCTGCGAACTGGTCATGAAGTTCGGCCGGCGTGACGCGTGTGGTCATTGCCGCGCTGTTTCGGTGAGATCCGTGGACAGCAGTTTGAGCAGATGGTCGGAGTCGGGCGCTGCGCGAATGGCCTGCCGCTGCTGTTCCCGGCCGAGCCGTTCGGCAATGTCGGCCAGCAGTCTCAGGTGCACGTCAGTGCACTTGTCGGGCACGGCCAGGGCGAAAAACAGATCGACCGGATCGGAGTCCGGTGCATCGAAATCGATGGCCTTCTGCAGCCGGATGACGGCGGCGGCAACGGTCTGCTGGCCGGCAACCCGGCCGTGCGGGATGGCAACACCGTGGCCCAGACCCGTGGAGCCCAGTCGTTCGCGCTGGACCAGGCTGTCGAATATGTCGCGCGAGTCGGCGCTGTCCGGAGTGGACGCCAGCAGGGTGGCGGCCGTCTCCAGCAAGGATTTCTTGCTGGAGACGGTGATGTCGACCGCGATCTGGTCGACGTCGAGGATATCCGTGAGGTGCATGGCGGCTTGCCGGAAGTGCGTGGGGCGTGCTCAGTCGGCCGGGGTGGGACGAGTGGCCCGGTGATCCGTGACCTTGTCCTTGTGTCGCCGGACTTGCCGATCGAGTTTGTCGATCAGACCGTCGATGGCTGCGTACATGTCCTCGGCCACGGCATCGGCATGAATGGGGTTGGTTCGCCCGCCGACGCCGATGGTGGCCTCCGCGGTATGCTCAAGCTTGTCCAGTCGCAGGACGAAGTGGGCCGAGATCAGGTTGTCGAAATGGCGTTCGAGACGCTCGGTCTTCTCGGCAATGTAGGCGCGCAATGCCTGGGTCACTTCGATGTTATGACCAGTCACTTCAAGTTGCATGGATAAACTCCTTGGCAATGTTGACGTAATCTTATACCAGTGAAGGCCGGGGCGTCAGGCTGTTTGGAGACGCGCGGCCCGTCGGCGTTGCGCCGACCCCGGGATGCCCAGCTGTTCACGGTACTTGGCCACCGTTCGCCGGGCCAGCAGGATGCCGTTTTCGGCCAGATTGTCGGCCAGTGCCTGGTCGGACAGCGGCTTGCCGGTCGGCTCCTCGCTGATGAGGCGGCGCAGGCGTGCCTTGACGGCCGTGGCCGCCACCTGGCTACCGTCGCGGGTGTCGATTCCGACCGAGAAAAAGTGCTTGAGTTCGAATGTTCCCCTGGGGGTGTGGGCATATTTCTGCGTCGTTGCGCGCGAAACGGTCGATTCGTGCACACCGATCTTTTCGGCCACTTCGCGCTGCAGCAATGGTCGCATGCCGGCCTCGCCCTCGCTAAAGAAGGGATGCTGGCGCTCGACGATGGCGCGGGTGACCGCCAGCAGGGTCTGGTTGCGCATTTCCAGACCACTGATGAGCCAGCGCGCTTCCTGCAGCCGGTCGTTGAGATACTTTCGGTCTTCGCCGCGACTCTGTCGGGCCAGGTTGACGTACATGTCGTTGAGTCGCAGTCCGGGGTCGTTGTCCGGATTGAGCGTGACCCGCCAGCCGTCCTCGGCCGGGTGGACGTAGACATCCGGCACGATGTAGTTTTCGTTGTCGCTGGAAAAGCGCGAGCAGGGGTGCGGGTTGGTGCGCCGGATCACCTCGATGGCCGCGCGAATCTCGTCGGTGCCCACCCCCGTATGCCGGCACAGGGTATCGATATCCTGTCGGCCAAGGGCGGTAAAGTGGTGCTCGACGATGTGGCAGGCCAGTCCCAGGGAAGGAGTGGCGGCGGGCATGGCGCGGAGCTGAACCAGCAGGCATTCGTCGATCGATCGGCTGGCCACGCCCACCGGTTCGAAGTGCTGGATGCGCTCGAGTACGGCCAGGATCTCGTCTTCGCCGACCAGGTACTCCGGGGCGAGCGAGCCGCGCAGGGTGGCAATGTCGTCACCCAGGTAGCCGTCCTCGTCGAGTGCGTAGATGATGGCCCGGGCTATGGCCTCGTCGGTTTCGTTGAAGCCCGACAGGTTGACCTGCCACAGCAGGTGCTGTTGCAGCGACTCGTCGGCGCGGTCACTGATGAATTCGTCGTAATTGGGGGCATCCCGCGCGACCGAGAACCCTTCGGGCAGGTCGTCGAAACCGTAATCGTCCTCGTAATCCAGGTCGACGTCGCCGTCGGCCTCACTGGCCGAATCGTCACCATCGGCGGCCGGTTCGTCACCGCGTTCGAGCAGGGGGTTGGTATCGAGCACCTCGCGAATGTGCTGGCGCAGTTCGATGCGATTGAGCTGCAACAAGGCAATGGCCTGGCGCAGCTGAGGCGCCAGCTTGAGTTTCTGGCCGAGCTTGAGCTGAAGGCGCGTTCCCTGCTTCATGGCCTGATTCTAAGCGAGCAGCAAGATTCGGGCCAGTGGGGGGGAGGTGAAAGGTGAAAGGTGAAAGGTGAAAGGTGAAAGGTGAAAGGTGAAAGGTGAAAGGTGAAAGGTGAAAGGTGAAAGGTGAAAGGTGAAAGGTGAAAGGTGAAAGGATGTTGCGGAAAC
>SLIA01000219.1 GCA_007135935.1 Wenzhouxiangella sp. | reverse complement strand
TTCAACGGCGTGATCCAAAGCATCAAAGCGAATGCAAGAGGCTTCCGCAACTTCGAGAACTACAGAATCGCTATCTTATTCCAATGCGGAAAACTCGACCTCAAGCCCTGATTCTTCACAAAAATCTACGAAGAGCCCTTTTTATATTACGCACGAAAACAAGGAGAATATACAATGTTCAAGACACACAGGAACAATGCCCGACGACTTCGGTTCAGTTGGACTCTACTGATATGCTTGCTCTCAGGGGTCAGCCTGTCACATGCCAGTGATCAAGTCACGGTGCATGTCGAGCACCCTTCCATGGAGCAGCGAATCGGATATCCGGCACTTATTGCGCCTGACGGCGAATACCCGTCATTGCAGATAGAGTCACAAATAGCCGGAAATCTGGGTGCAGCTATTTTCAATGTGGAATCCGGCGCAAGACTGCAGATTCTTGGGCCCCTGTCCATTGAATCCGGCCAAAAGGAAACCCTGCATCCATCCGGAGGACTGCCACCGGAAGGGGTTTACCGGATCGATGTGCGAATGCATGATGGTGAATCGATTGTGTACTATGATTCGTATTATTTCTCCGTGCTCGATACAGAAGCGTTGCCGGACAATTATAGTCGGATTGCACATCCCGGACCCCACGGGATGATGCGGTACATACCTGATGTGCGCGGGAACCGCCTGCCGGACTTCTCGGGAGTCGGGTATCGCGAGGGCGAGGATATTCCGCATGTGCCGACGGTACTTACGGTGGGTCCAAAGCCAGGAGATACCACCCAACGCTTGCAGGAGGCAATCGATCAAGTCTCCGCCCGCGAGCCTGACGAAAATGGGTTCCGGGGAGCGCTAGAACTCGAAGCGGGGCTTTATGAGGTCAGCGACGCGCTCTACATTCGCCAGAGCGGGGTAGTATTGCGTGGTGCCGGCGCTGGCAATATACGCGAATTCACTTTCGATCCAGGGCTGAACCTGACGCTGGAGCAGTGGCGTGAGATCATGGCGGGTACCACGCAGACCGTTCTGGTGGCAACCGGTCCAGAGCACCGGCCGGTACTTCGGATTGTTGGTCCGTCCGGAATTGAGACCGAGTCGGAAACCGAAACCGAAATTCTGGATACCTATGTGCCCGTGGGACGCCGCTGGTTTCATGTTGCCAATCCGGAGTTTTTTGAAGTCGGCGACACGATCCAACTCGAACGGCGCGGCAACGAGGCATGGATTTCGGAAATCAAGATGGATCAGATTCCTACGCGCGGAGTAAGGCAATGGGAACCGTTCAGCTTGCGCTACGAAGCAACGATAACGGCTATCAATCGTAATCGTATCACAATCAATCGCGGCATTTTCAATGCTATAGAACAGCGCTGGGGCGGTGGTAGCATCCGGCGGTTTCACGAGGGCGGACGGATACGACAGTCCGGCGTCGAGAACCTACGTGCAGTTTCGTTCTTTCAGGTTGACGAGCACGGCAAGGACCATACAGCGCACGCCGACCAGTTTGTCACATTTGACAGGATGCGCGATGGTTGGGCCCGCAATATTGCGGCAGAGCACTTTACCGCCAGAACACAAGGTATGTTCCAGCCAAGAAGGCATAGTTATGGTGTTACCATCGAAAACTGCTCGGCTTTGGCGACACCACGTGCGTTTTTTGAAGGCGAAGGGTATGATCGCAGCGGACGTACCCACCAGGAAACCGGCGTGTATGTAGGGCGCTATGGCTTTCATTTTGTCGGGCAAAACGGTTTGGTTCGAGACTGCTATGCCATCAACAACCGCCATGCTTATGTCGTTTCGTCGCGTGTATCCGGGCCCAACGTGTTTGCCGACAGTGTCGCGGAAAAGAGCCTCACCTACAGCGAGGCACATCATCGCTGGTCGGTGGCCGGATTGTATGAAAACGTAGAAGAGAGTCATCGAATCGGACTTATGAATCGCTTGCGCTTTGGTACGGGTCATGGATGGTCCGCCGCCAACTATGTAGCCTGGAACACAAGAGGGGGACTCGTTTGCGAACAGCCGCCCACAGCCCAGAACTGGGCGATCGGACATGTCGGCAGGCACTACGATGGTCCCTTTCATGACTGGAACATGGAAAACTTTGGATGGAGCTACGGGTATTGGGAATCGCATGGCCAGCATGTGACACCTGCAAGTCTATATGCGCAGCAGCTAGCGGATCGCAAGGCACGGGAGGCAAACCAACATCAATAAAATGAATGACAAACATATGCCCGACGGCCGAGGCCTGCGCGGAACCGGTCTGCAGCCGGAATATGAGTCGGAAACCCTATTCGAGCCGGGCGTTCCGCACAAGGTCACCGTCATAAAGACGGACCGCGATCTGCATATGCGCATCGAAAATGCGGAAGAAACGTTTCATGCCCATGTCCGGAACACGGATTTCCCTGTCGTCACAGAGGGCCGCATTGGCATTCGGCACATGTTCACCCGTTCCTCGCAATACAAAAACTTTACTGTCAGCGTGCCGGAATAATCGTGCGAAGAACGCATGCAACCATCTTTCCACATGATGTACCATTTTAAAGCTTGCTGCGAATGGTTTGCGTTTCTCGCAATTTTACAATGCCAACCTTCTCACTCTGCCACTAGTCCTCAAATAAGCGCGGGATAAGAGATATCATAGAGGTAAAATACTTGAAATGCCCTTCTCCTGCGGGGTTATACGATGGAAGCATGCAAAGGTGAAGTCTTATGTTTGAGACGGAGGAAAAGGAGGATTCGTTATGAGAAAGACGATGTTCATCAAAATGGTACTTTTGGGGATGATGTTGGTTTCGAAGCC
>SLIA01000208.1 GCA_007135935.1 Wenzhouxiangella sp. | reverse complement strand
CGCGATGGTACACTTCGCTCGATTGGTGGCTATACTGATTGACTATTAAATGAATAAAATCACGAAAAGTCAGCCACTTATCGACTCTTGGCGTCAGGCGGGATGCAATTCCACCCGTAGCCACCATATATTTTGTTTGTCTTTCAACGTCTTACCCTGTATGCGGCTTCCGCCACGGATCCGGCCGCGAGGCATTGTGCCCATTCTGTGCCCATGCCGCGCCCCAAGCGCCAAGCACTATCCTGAAAGTGACCCCAGCCCTCAAGCTCACTGGAGCCGGATAACACGAAGCATCTGAATCACGTCGATCGCTTCCAAACCGTCATCTCCGACTTCGAAGGGGTAGACTCCATCGGGAAGGCTTCGCCGACGAAATTTTCCGGGTTTTCGTCACCCGGCAGTCAAAGATTGATCTGCAGCCGATCAAGATGAATGTCAGCGTGAAGGGGATGGTTTTACGAGCATGGCATGCCTTGAGTGGAGGAAGATGACATGAGCGACGAGATGGAACCGGAATTCTCCCGCATCGTGCCGCCCGGCGATGATCGTCGGCGGCTGGTGTGTGATCGCTGCGGGCATGTCCAGTACGAGAACCCCAAGGTCGTGGTCGGCAGTGTGGTCGAGCATGACGACCGTATTCTGCTTTGCCGGCGTGCCATTGACCCTCGAGACGGCTACTGGACCTTGCCGGCCGGCTACCTGGAACTGGGCGAGAGCCCGGAAGAAGGGGCGCGGCGCGAAGCATGGGAGGAGGCTCGTGCCGAGCTGGTGATCGATCGCCTGCTGGCCATCTACTCGATAACCCGTATCAGCCAGGTGCAGTTGATCTACCGAGCGCGGCTGGCCCGTCCGGAGTTTGCCGCCGGGCCGGAATCGCGCGAGGTCGATCTGTTCGCCTGGGACGATATCCCCTGGGATGACCTGGCCTTCCCTTCCGTGCACTGGTCACTGCGTCACTTTCATGCCAGTCGTCACCGGCCGAATTTCGACCCGTTTTCCCGGACCGATCAGGAAGACGGCGGCTTATAGCCACAACGTCCCGACCTTCGTCTCGGCCGCGTAGCGATGGGCAACCTGCGCCTGGAAGAGCTCGGCGGTGGCCAGGGCGTCGGTCAGCGCATGGTGGGCGCCGTAGTGCGGCAGGTTGTAGCGCTCGCGGCAGGCCGCCAGTCGCAACGAGATCGGCTTGCGACCCATCCAGCGCCCGATCAGGCCAGGTTTTCGGTGCGGATGAGCCCGGGCCTCGATGGCCATGGTGTCGATGACCGGAAACACCAGCCCTTCGCCGAGCCGGTCGCGGCAGACGGCATCCAGGAATCGACGCTCGATGGCACGGTAGTGGACCACCACCACCTTGCCGGCCAGTGCTTTGAGCAACACTTCCAGCACATCGGCAATATCCGGAGCCGATGCCATTTCCGAGTGGGTAATATGGTGAACGACGATGGATTCGGCATCCGGCTCGCGACGCGGCTGAACGACCCGGTAGACCGAATCGCGGCAGACGATGCGCTTGAGTGAAAACGGCACCAGGCCCAGGCTGACGACGCTATGACGTTCCGGATCCAGGCCGGTGGTTTCCAGGTCCAGCGCCACCAGCGGCGTGTCGCGCAGCGCACGATCGGCTTCGACACAGCCACGGGCATAGAAGTCTCGCAGGATCGGAGAGCGCGCCGACTCGGCCTGCTGTCGCATGATCGCCGGCCAGTCACGCGGCCGGCTGTCCTCGTTTCGCAAGCGCACCCCGAACATCAGCCAGGCGCTCAGCCGCCACCGGGCCGGTAGCGGAACTTCAGGAATTTCTGTGCATTGGACAGGACCTTGAACGCATCCTTGAGGCTGCGCCGCTCCAGGTTCGAGAGGGTCTCGGGATCGATATTGTTATTGGGCGAGTCGCCGGCGGCGATGGCCGCGGCCTGGTGGCGTGCCCGCACCACGGAGATGAACTCCAGTGCATCACGCAGGTCGGCCGTCATGCTGGCGGTCAGAAAGCCGGCGGCAACAATATCGTCCAATCGCCGAAAGGAGTTCTGGGCCGTCGAAGCGGCGGCCAGCGCGTGCACGCGAATCACGTCGACCAGCGGCCCGGATCCACGGCGTTTGAGATTGATGGAATTCTCGTGCCGCCCGCCCTTCTCGAGCACGAAATCGCGGAAGAAGCCCAGCGGTGGTGTGCGGTTCTGGGCATTGCGCGCCAGGCAGCCCAGGAAGTGCGGCGAGCGGCTGGCCTTTTCGGCGATGAATGACTGGAGCTGGCCGGCAAGAGCCGTCTTGCCGTGAACGCCGTCGAGATCGAAGAATATCGAGCTGTGCAGCAGGGTCTCGGGCTTCGGCCGCCCGATCCAGTTGGAGAACTTTTTCTTCCACACCGAGAGCGGTTGCCGCCACTGCCGATTGGTGGCCATGACATCGCCCTTGCAATAGGTATAGCCCAATCGGGCCAGGCCATCGGACACGAAGCGGGCCAGCTCCAGGAAATAGGCATCATGCGCTGCCGGGTCGAACGCATCGTCGAGCACCATGGCGTTGTCCTGGTCGGTGACGATGAACTGCTCGTCGCGGGCCATGGAACCCAGGGCGAGGTAGCAGTACGGCACCGGCGGCGGGCCGAGCGCTTCTTCGCCCAGCTCAAGCAAGCGTTGCTTGAAGGCACGGCCGATACTGGCCATGGCGCTGCCGATCATGTGCGAATTGGCATCCTCCCTGACCAGGCGTACGAAACAGGCTCGCACGTCGCCCACCAGCGACTCCAGGCCCTCGAGGCTGTTGCGATACTGGATGTTGCGCACCACGAACAGGCTGGACTGG
>SLIA01000278.1 GCA_007135935.1 Wenzhouxiangella sp. | reverse complement strand
AAGGAGGTCCGCTGCATGACTCGAACCATCCGTACCCTGCTCGTCTCGCTCGGCGCCCTGCTCGTCCTGGGCTTCGCCGTCGCGCAGACGACCCTCACGATCGGCCGCGCCGGCGACGTGAGCGACATGAACCCCTTCCGCCAGGCCAACAACCTGACCTCCGAGGTCACCTACCAGATCCACGAGGGTCTCATGCGCTACGGCCCCGACCTCGAGCTCGTCCCCGTGCTCGCGCGCGACTGGGAGCTCCTCGAGGACGGTCGCACGTGGCGCTTCTACCTTCAAGAGGGCGTCACGTTCCACACCGGCAACCCGTTCAACGCCGAGGTCGTCAAGTGGAACTTCGAGACCATGCTCAACCCTGAGGCACCGGGTATCGCTGCCGGGCTGCTCACGGCGTTCGAGTCCCTCGCGATCGTCGACGAGTACACCCTCGACGTCACGCTCGACGCGCCCAACCAGATCTTCCTCAACATCCTCGGCGCCGCGCTCTTCATGATCGTCGACATGGAGCACTACATGACCGTCGGCGAGGCGAACTACGGCCAGCAGCCCAGTGGCACCGGCGCCTTCCGCTTCGTCAGCTGGGAGCCTGGCGAGCGCGTCGTCATCGAACGCAACCCCGACTACTGGGGCCCTGTGGGCGCCGAGGTCGACCGCGTGGTCTTCCAGGCCATCCCCGACGAGAGCGCCCGCGTTCTGGCGCTGCTGACTGGCGAGATCGACATGGCCTTCACCGTGCCCGCCGACCAGATGGGCCTCGTCGAGCGCGCCAGCGGCATGCAGGTGTTCCGCACTCCGACGCTCCGGACCCTGTTCCTCGAGAGCAACACCAAGCACCCCCGCCTCACCGACAACGTGCGCTACGCCATCGCCCACGCCATCGACCGCGACCAGATCAGCGCTGTGATCGGCGAGAACGGCGTCCCGGCGTTCGGCCACGGCCCGCCCCAGACCATCGGCTTCTACGACCACACCTTGCCCCACGACCCCGAAGCCGCGATCGCCCTGCTCGAAGAGGACGGCTGGACGCTCGGTAGCGACGGCATCCGAGTTCGCGACGGCGAGCGCCTGACGCTCAACGTGCTCACCCGCGGCCTGACCGCCGGCGAGATCGACTCGCTGCAGGTCGTGCAGCTCCAGCTCCGCCGTGTCGGCATCGAGATGACCATCGAGCGCGTCGACACGGCCGCCTTCCGCGCGGCGCTCGACAACGGTGCGTTGCGCTGGACCAACGAGGGCTTGCCGCCCGAGACCGAGATGTGGACGACCGCCTCCGGCATCCGGACCGGTGAGGTCAGCTACCTGATGAACCGGCCGCTGTGCTTCCAGACGGTCCGCAACTGGTATGCCATCAGCTGTACCCCGGAGTACGACGAGGCGTTCGCCATCACGCAGTCGCCCGCCCCGCTCGAGGAGCGCCTCGCGGCCTACCAGGTGATGGGTGAACTGACCAAGGAGTTCATGCACCGTCACCCGCTGTTCCACGTGCAGAACAACATCGGTGCGACGGACCGTCTCGAGGGCTTCGTCGTCGACCCGCAGGACTCACTCGACCTACGCGGTGTGAGCCTGCGCCAGGACTGAGGCGCGAGACGACCCTCGCTCTCCTCCTCTCCGACGCGCGTGGGACGATCTCCCTCCCACGCGCGTCCGCCTGCCGCGCCCGCTGCCGGGGCTAGCGCGTCCTGCGGCGCGCCGCGGCGCCGCTCGGGAGTCAACGCTCCATGCTCGTATACATCGGCAAGCGCCTCTTGCAGCTCGTACCCGTGCTGTTCGGCGTCCTCGTCGTTACCTTCGCTGTCACGCGGCTGACGCCCGGCGACCCGGCCACGCTGCTCGCCGGTGAGGACGCGACCCAAGCGATGATCGAGGCCACGCGCGTGCGACTCGGGCTCGATCGGCCCGTCCCGGTACAGTTCGGCATCTACGTATGGAACGCGCTCCAAGGGGATCTCGGAACGTCCTACATCCTCAGTCGGCCCGTTACGGGTCTCATCTCGCGAGCCCTGTATTTCACCGCGCAGATCGCCGGCGTCGCGCTGCTCATCACGATCGTCTTCGGGATCCCGCTCGGCATCCTCTCGGCCGTACGACGCGACTCGCTGCTCGACGGGGTGGCGCGCGTCATCGCGCTCGTCGGGGTGTCGATCCCCAACTTCTTCTTCGGGTTGCTCTCCATCCTGCTCTTCTCGCTGACGCTCGGCTGGCTCCCGTCGTTCGGGACCGGCACGTGGAAGCACTTGATCCTGCCAGGTCTCACGCTCGGCACCTTCTCGATCGGCCTGGTCGCGCGCCTCGCGCGCGCCAGCATGCTCGACACCCTCAGCCAGGACTACGTGCGCACCGCCCGCGCCAAGGGGTTGGCGGGCTGGGTGGTCGTGTACAAGCACGCGTTGCGCAACTCCGCGATCGCCATCGTCACCATCCTCGGCCTCAACCTGGGCAACCTGCTGGCGGGCTCCGTGCTCACCGAGTCGGTGTTCGCCTTCCCCGGCATCGGCCGCCTGCTCGTCACCAGCATCTTCAACCGTGACTACGTCACCGTGCAGGGCACCATCCTCGTGATCGCCGTGATCTACGTGGGCGTGAACCTGCTCGTCGACCTGCTGTACGCGGCGGTCGACCCTAGGATCCGATACTGATGCGTCGCTTCACGGACAACCCCCTGTGGCGCGAGCTCAGGCGCAGTCGCATCGCACAGGTCTCCTTCGTCCTCACCCTCGTCTACCTGATCGCTGCCGCCTTCGGCCCCGCGCTGGCGCCCTACAGCCCCATCGACATGCTCACACTGCCCCGTCAGGCGCCCTCGGCCGAGCACTGGTT
>SLIA01000168.1 GCA_007135935.1 Wenzhouxiangella sp. | reverse complement strand
CGCCGCGATCAGATGAATCTGCTGGGCTGATCAGCCACCTTTAGGTGGCCCCAGGTTTTATTGCCGCTTTGAGCGGCTCACAAAATTAAAGCCCCCGGCTTTGCCGGGGGATATTTACTGTTCATGTTTGTTTTCGTTTCGCTTCACGGTGCCGCGTTCCGGGGCGTGGCGCGCCATGCGCACGACGGTTTCGATCATCGCTGAAAGCGGTTCGGGCACACCGGGAGACCCCGGCTCGGCCGCGGCCATGACCAGTTGCAAGGCGATGTCGGGCTTGGCGTGCCGCTTGAGTGCCCGTTCGATGACCTGTTGCGCTGACATGTTGGGTCCGGGGTCGCCGCGAAAACCGGCCAGGCGCTGGAATACCGGGGCGTAGCCATGCTCGTGAAAGCACTGCTCGAGACTCGGTTCGGCCAGGCGGGTGATGCGCTCGGCCTCGTTGTCGCTCCCGCCGAACAGGCCTCGGGCCCGCTCGACATAACTGCGCCCGGCAGCATCGCCGTCGGTGAGCAGGTGCCACTCGATGCCCAGCTCGCGGGCCGCCTTGACCAGCGGCGCAATGCCGCACTGGGCGAACTCCACGCAGGCGATGCCTTCGAGATCGAAGTCGTGACCATTGATGCGAGCCAGTTCACTGATCACCCAGAATTCCGTTTCGCCTTCCACCAGGATCCAGGCGCGGGCAAACGCCGCCTCGCCGCGTCGTGCTCTGAGGTGGTAGCCGAGCTTGCGCAGGTCGCTGTCCGACAGGGCTTCCTCATGAACGCGCCACTGCTGAACTTCGCCGTTGTGGCGGGTCAGCCGGCGCAGGCTGGTCAGCGAGGAGGCCGCCAGCAGGGTAGGGGACTGGGTGGTGATGATCTTCTGCACATCGAAGCCGCTGACCAGGCGCCAGAGAGCCGCCAGTGTCATGCGATGCAGGTGCGCTTCTGGATCCTCGAGGACCAGGATGGGCCAGTCGGGATGGCCATTGCCCTGCGGCAGCCCGCGCAGGATAACGGCCGTGAAAATGAGCAGGCCCATGCGCTGAATCGACGTGCTTGGCAGGCGGTTGGGGCGGGTCCGCACCAGTCGCGCCGAACGTCCCACCAGTTCGTCAATGGCCTTCTGGCCGAGGCCGGCGGCGGGATCGAGTCTCACGCCCATGTGGTCGAGAAGCTCCTCGGCGGCGGCAACACCGGCTTCGATGTCGATATCTCGATCCTGCCCTCCACCCGAGACCATGGCGTGAAAGTGTCGATCGACCCGCTGCTGCAATTCGCGACCCCGGGGATCGTCGGCTATCCAGGGCTCCTTGCCGTTGTGTCGCCCCAGGGCAGCGCCGGACAGTGGGCAGCCGCGCAGGTCGATCAGCGGGTTGAGCTGGCGAATCAGGGCCAGCAGCTCCGGGTCGTTTGTGCTGCCTTCCGAATCATCGACCGGCCCGATGCGCCAGCGCGCGGCTACGCTTGATACTCCATCGTCGGGAGGGTCGCCTTCCAGTCGCACGGACAGTTGCCGCAAGCCGCCGGAGCGTTGAGGGAGTAGTCGCACAAGCGCTTGCATTTCCGGGTGGTTCCAGGCGCCCAGGCGCTGCTCATCGAAGATCAGTTCGATGCCGATCGGGTCTGGTCGCCGCTCCCGATGGCTCGAGTCGCGACCATTGCCGCCGGGCTGGTGGAAATGGCGTTGCTCGAAGCTGGGTCGGGTCTGCGCGTTTCGACCAAGGACAAGGCTGAGGGCGTCGAGCAGGCTGGATTTGCCACAGTTGTTTTCCCCAATCAGGACGGTTGTGCCGTCAAAGAGCAATTCGGCCCTGCGAATACCGGCAAAGTGCTGGACGCGAAGCGTTTTCAGGTGCATGGGGTGGACGAATTCCGGTAGCGGATTACCCTCATTATCAACGGCTTTCTGCGGATTGTGCAAAGTGAGGCGGCCAGCCCCTGGCACGGTCGCCCGCCATTCCGGTATCCCGTTTGCGTTCGGACGAGCCGGTCAGGACTGGCGCAGCAGGCGTCCCTTCTGGCGTTGCCAGTCGCGCTCCTTCTCGGTGCGGCGCTTGTCGTGAGTTTTCTTGCCCTTGGCCAGGGCGATCTCGACCTTGACCTTGCCCTTTTTCCAGTACATGGCCGTCGGGATCAGCGTATAGCCCTTGCGTTCGACCATGCCGATGAGCTGGTCGAGCTCGCGGCGGTGCAGCAGCAGGCGACGATTGCGCATCGGGTCGGCATCGACATGCGTCGAGGCCGACGGCAGCGGCGTGATCAGGCAGCCGAACAGGAAGGCCTCGCCGTTCTTGAGCAGCACGTAGCTTTCACCGAACTGCACGCGGCCTGCCCGCAATGACTTGACCTCCCAGCCCTTCAGCGAAATACCGGCCTCGAAACGCTCCTCGAGCTTGTACTCGAATCGTGCGCGCTTGTTCAGGGCGATGGTGGATGACGAGGACTTGCTGGACACCGAGGTTTCAGCCGGATCTGGATGGATGGGCAATGATAGCGCAGGGCTGGTTCGAGGTTTCAGGTTTCAGGGTTCAGGCTCAGTAGATCGAAAAAATGGGACGACCGGAGAAGGGGCGTTACAATTTCGCGGCGGGTTCAGGGTGCCTTGCGCTCCCTGAACCCTGAAACCTGACCCCTGACCCCTTACCTCCATGCCAGAAGTCCATCGTTTCGCCCTTGTTCCCTACACGCCTGAGCAAATGTACGAGCTGGTGCGTGATGTATCGCGTTACCCGGAGTTCCTCGACTGGGTGCGCTCGGCACAGGTGCATGATGAAGACGAGCGCATGCAGTTGGCGACACTGGAGGTGAAGCTGGGTGGCCTCGTGCGGCGTTTCACCACCCGCAACGAGCTGGTTCCCGGCGAGTGCCTGTCCATGCGGCTGCATCGGGGGCCGTTCGATCAGCTATCGGGGCAGTGGGTTTTTCTTTCCCTTGGCGGTGGTACCAAGGTCAGCCTGGATTTGTCCTTCCGCCTTCCCGGCTCGGTGCTGCTCAAGCCTTTCCAGCGCAATTTCGGTCGCATGGCCGACCGCATGGTGGACGATTTCTCGCGGCGCGCGGAGGCGATATATGGCTGATCGGCCCATCCGGGTCGAGGTGGTTGCAGCGCTGCCTCAGCGGCAGCTGCTGATTTCCGTTGAGTTGCCCGCCGGCGCCACGCTGATCGATGCCGTGGATCGTTCCGGCATCAGGCAGCAATTGCCCGATCTCGAGATCGGGCCGGGACGCCTGGGAATATTCGGGCGCGTGCGGCCCCCGGAAACCCGCTTGCAGGACGGTGACCGGGTCGAGATCTATCGGCCGCTGACCGCCGACCCCAAGGAGGTCAGGCGCCAGCTCGCCGAAATGGAGAAATCACGCCGCTCGCGGCGCTGACCGCACTGTTCAGGTGCCGGGATCGGTGCCGGGCTCGGGATCGAAATCCGGCGGCTGCAGGGTGTCGAGATCCTGGATCGGTTGATCCTCGGGTTCCTGCAGATCCTCCAGCGCCTGGCTGGCCAGATCTTCCTCGTCGAGGTAATTGCCTTCCATGGCAATCAGCCGATTGTTTTCGAAACGCAGGGTCAGCACCCGCTTCTCGGGATTGCCGCCGCGACGGGAGTAGGTATTCATGTAATCCCAGCGGTCGGCATGAAAAGGGCTGTGCACGGAGGGCGAACCGAGCAGGAGCTGTACCTGGCGCTTGGTCATGCCTTCGCTGAGCTCTTCGACATCGTCTGCATCGAGCACATTGCCCTGCTGGATGTCCTGTTTGTAGACCAAGCCGCAACCGGCCAGCGTCAGGGCCAGGAACGGGACGATCAGAAGGGTGGTGGCACCCTTGATTGCATGCGAATGTTTCATGAGTGCAATGATACAATACTGGTTCACTACGGCGAAGTTGAATGATCGACGGTGGCTCATGACCGAAGAAACCAGTGAGTTGCGCAAGGCCGGGCTGAAGGTCACGCATCCGCGTCTTCAGATACTCCGGCTGCTCGAGACGACCGAGCAGAAGCACATGACTGCCGATGAAATCTATCGCGCCCTGGTCGATCAGGGGGAGGAGATCGGGCTGGCCACGGTCTATCGCGTACTGGCCCAGTTCGAGGCTGCCCACCTGGTGCGCAAGCACATGTTCGACGGTGGCTCGGGGCGCGCCCAGCAGGCCTGTTACGAACTCGACGAAGAGGACCATGACCACATGGTCTGCGTCGAAACGGGCGAGGTCGTGGAGTTCTTCGACGAGGCGATCGAAAAGCGCCAGGAAGAAATTGCCCGCGAAAATGGTTTCGAAATTGTCGACCACTCGCTGGTCATCTACGTTCGTCCCCGCAAGAACTGATCTCAGGCTGCCTTCCTTACCGTCGCGAGACGCAGTGCCTGGGCGTGCGGCACCAGGTGGGGTGGTGAATGCAGCAGTCTCAGGCCTTTTCCAGCATTTCCGCGGCGTGAGCCAGGCTGGCGCTGGATTCCGCGCTGCCGAGCATACGCGCGATTTCGCGCTGGCGGGTTTCGTCTTCGAGTCGCTCGATCCGGGTGCTGGTGGCGCCCTGTTCGCTGGATTTGACGACGCATAGCTGGTGGTCGGCACAGGCGGCCACCTGGGCCAGGTGAGTAACGCACAGGGCCTGACCGTCACCGGCGGCCTGGCGCAGGAAACGGCCCACCGCGTGCGCGGTTTCGCCACCGACACCCGCATCGACCTCGTCGAAGATCCGGGTGCGAGGGCCCTGTTGCTGACCGCTGGCGATCATCAACGCCAGTGCCACGCGCGAGAGTTCACCACCTGAGGCGACCCTGGCCAGCGGTCGCGGCGGCTGGCCGGTATTGGCGCTGAACACGATGCCAATGCGGTCAAGGCCATGGGCCGTCGGTGCGCTGTCGGCATCGGGTGCCACCTGAAAGTCGAGTGTGGCCTGGTCCATGCCCAGTTCGGCCAGGCATTTGCATGCTCTGGCGGACAGCGACCGGGCAGCTTTTGCGCGGGCCGCGCTCAGGGCCTCGGCCTGTTTGCGCCAGCTCTGTTCGGTCGTTGTCACTGCCTCCTGCAGTTCCTGGCGACGCTCACCCTGGTGTTCGAGCCGGTCCAGCCTCTCACTGAGAGAAGTCGCCAGGGCAGGGAGGTCGCCCGGCTCGACCCGGTGTTTTCGTGCCAGGTCCAGGCACTTTTCCAGTCGCCGATTGACCTCGGACAGTCGTTCCGGGTCGCCGGATTCTTCCTCGCCTGCCCGCTCGATTACGGCAAAGGCCTCGTCGATGTTGATGCGGGCCTCTTCGAGCATGCCGGCCGCCTCGGCCAGGCGCGGTTCGAAGTCGCCGACGCGGGCGAGTTCGTGAAGTGCCTCGTGCAGCAGACCGCGCACGCTCGGTGTCTCGTCCTGATCGAGCGCGGCCGCAGCCCGGCTGGCGGCGAGGCGGATGTCATCGCTGCGCGACAGACGTTCCTGTTCTTTCTCCAGCTCGTCGAATTCCCCTTCGAGCAGGTTGAGCTCATCGAGTTCGCGGCACTGGAAACGCAGCAATTCGAGCTGGTCGGCATCCCCGGCTTCGTGCTCGAAGCGTTCTAGTTCCCGTCGGGCCAGACGCCAGTCGTTGAACGCGCCGGCGACCGCCTTGACCCGGTCTGTGTCGATCTCGCTGTCCAGGAGCCGGCGCTGGGCGTCGGGCTTTTCAAGCTGCTGGTGTTCATGCTGCCCATGAATCTCGACCAGCAGGGCACCGAGTTCACCCAGTTGACTGATGGTTGCGCTGCGTCCATTGATCCAGGCGCGCGAACGACCATCCGACGAAATCACCCGACGCAGCAGCAGTTCGTCGTCTTCTTCCATGGCCTGCTCTTCAAGCCAGTCACGGGCCTGGGGTGCACCGTCGAGGCCGAAGGTTGCGGCCAGTTCGGCCTGCTTGCAGCCGGGAGCAACCAGCGAGCTTTCGGCGCGATCGCCCAGCAGCAGGCCGAGGGCGTCGACCAGGATGGACTTGCCGGCCCCGGTTTCGCCGGTGATTGCGGTAAAGCCGGGTTCGAGCCTGAGGTCGAGCTCGCTGATGATGGCGAAATTGCTTATGGCCAGTGCGCGCAGCATGCCTTGGGTTATATCGCTGTTGGAGACTGAAGACGGGCCATCAAACTAGCACCAAGCCGGGCAAACGGCAACGCCGGTTGTATTCGCGCCGGGCAAGCCCCATTGTTGCCGACAGGATCAATCACGCGGATAGGCAATAGCAATGGGTGACCAGGAACAGACCCGGATGAGCGACAGTGATATGCACGAAGAGCCGCAGCGAGACGACGAAGAGCTGCAGTCGCGACAGGATGTGGACTCGGCCGGCGAGAGCGGCGGCTCCGATGAAGAAGTGGCACGTCTTCGCGATGCCCTGCTGAGGACGCGGGCGGAAATGGACAACATGGAAAAGCGCAGCCGCCGCGAACTCGACAAGGCGCGCAAGTTCCAGCTCGAGGGATTGATGCGCGAGCTGTTGCCGGTCATCGATGCGCTCGAGCAGGGGCTCGACGGGGGCGACGACAGCGAGTCGGCCCACGAGGGCCTGGTGCTGACGCGCAAACTGCTGCTCAAGGCCCTGGAGCAGCACGGCCTGGAGAGCATTGACCCGGCCGGTGAGCCGTTCGATCCCCAGTGGCACGAGGCGATGAGCATGCAGCCCAGCGACGAGGCCGAACCCGACACCGTGCTGACCGTTCTCCAGAAGGGCTACCGATTGCACGATCGGCTGCTGCGCGCGGCTCGCGTCATCGTGGCGAAGTCGCCTTAGATCGCACCGGATGCCTGGCAGGCAGTGATTGAAATGCCCGGGGCGGGGCCCCACTAAACGGCTAGAGCAATTTTCAACTTTTCCAATTTCAACGGAATCAGGATTTACAGACCATGAGCAAGATAATCGGCATTGACCTGGGAACGACCAATTCCTGTGTTGCCATCATGGAAGGCGGCAAGACGCGCGTGATCGAGAACGCGGAAGGCGATCGCACCACGCCGTCAGTCGTGGCCTTCACCAAGGACGACGAAGTGCTGACCGGCCAGCCGGCCAAGCGTCAGGCGGTCACCAACCCGGATCGCACTTTGTATGCGGTCAAGCGCCTGATCGGTCGCAAGTTCTCCGAGAAGGTGGTGCAGAAAGACAAGAAGCTGGTGCCATTCAAGATCGTCGAGGCCGACAACGGTGACGCCTGGGTGCAGGTCGGCGACAAGAAGATGGCTCCGCCGGAAATCTCCGCCCGTGTCTTGATGAAGATGAAGAAGACGGCCGAGGACTACCTTGGCGAAGAAGTCACCGAAGCGGTGATTACCGTGCCGGCCTACTTCAACGATTCGCAGCGCCAAGCGACCAAGGATGCCGGCAAGATTGCCGGGCTGAACGTCAAGCGCATCATCAACGAGCCGACCGCCGCCTCGCTGGCTTACGGGCTGGACAAGGATGGTGCCGACCGCAAGGTAGCGGTCTACGATCTGGGCGGCGGCACCTTCGATATCTCCATCATCGAAATCGCCGATGTCGATGGCGAGAAGCAGTTCGAAGTGCTGGCCACCAACGGTGACACCTTCCTGGGCGGTGAAGACTTCGACCTGCGCCTGATCGACTATCTGGCCGGCGAATTCAAGAAGGAGCAGGGCGTGGATCTGCACAACGATCCGCTGGCGCTGCAGCGACTGCGTGAAGCGGCCGAGCGAGCCAAGATCGAGCTGTCCTCGGCCCAGCAGACCGAGGTGAACCTGCCCTACATCACGGCCGACCAGTCCGGCCCGAAGCATCTCAACATCAAGGTGACGCGCTCCAAGCTCGAATCGCTGGTCGAGGACCTGGTCTCGCGCTCGATCGAGCCGTGCCGCACCGCGCTGAAGGATGCCGGCCTCAAGGTCGACGAGATCGACGAGGTGATTCTGGTCGGTGGCCAGACGCGCATGCCGGCGGTACAGAAGGCGGTGGCCGAGTTCTTTGCCAAGGAGCCGCGCAAGGACGTCAACCCCGACGAGGCCGTGGCCGTCGGTGCCGCCATCCAGGGTGGCGTGCTCTCCGGTGACGTCAAGGACGTGTTGCTGCTCGATGTGACGCCGCTGTCGCTGGGCATCGAGACCCTCGGTGGCGTGTTCACCAAGCTGATCGAGAAGAACACCACCATTCCGACGCGCGCCTCGCAGGTCTTCTCGACGGCCGACGACAACCAGAGTGCGGTCACCGTGCACGTGCTGCAGGGCGAGCGCGAACAGGCCGCGGCCAACAAGTCGCTGGCCCGTTTCGATCTGGCCGGAATTCCGCCGGCACCGCGTGGTGTGCCGCAGATCGAGGTCACCTTCGATATCGACGCCAATGGCATCCTGCATGTTTCGGCCAAGGACAAGGCCACCGGCAAGGAACAGCGCGTCGAGGTCAAGGCCGGCTCCGGGCTGTCCGAGGAAGAGATCGATCAGATGGTGCAGGACGCCGAGGCCCATCGCGAGGAGGACAAGAAGTTCCAGGAACTCGTGACCGCGCGCAACACGGCCGATGGCATGGCCCATGCCACCCGAACCAGCCTCAAGGAACACGGCGACCAGCTCGATGATTCGATCAAGCAGCAGATCGAAGGCGCACTGAGCAAGGTCGACGAGGCCATCAAGGGTGACGACAAGGAAGCGATCGACAACGCCGTCAACGAACTGCAGCAGGCCGGCGCCGAACTCTACAAGGCCGCGGCTGAAAAGGCCCAGGCCGAAGAGGGCGGCGAACAGGCCGATGCGTCGGCAGAAGGGTCGAACGACGAAGAAGTCGTCGATGCCGAGTTCACCGAAGTGGATGATGAAGACAAGAAGTAATTGGTTAATTGGTTGATTGGTTTGTTGGTTAATTGGTTGCTCGAGACGACGGAGTCATTAGAAATTTCAAGTGGCTACGTCGCTCTCGGGCAGCGACCAGAAAACCAAACGAACAAACCAACAAACTAACGAACCAACAAACGAGTTTTTATGCCAGCCGACTACTACGAAACCCTTGGCGTATCGCGTGACGCCAGCAAGGACGAAATCCGCAAGGCCTATCGTCGCCTGGCGCGCAAGTATCATCCGGACCGCAATCCCGATGATCCCAGCGCCGAGGACAAGTTCAAGGAAGTGCGCGAGGCGCACGATGTGCTCAAGGACGAGCAGAAGCGTGCTGCCTATGATCGCTTCGGCCATGCCGGTGTCAATGGCATGGGTGGCGGTGGTGCGGGCGCCGGTCATGCCGGGTTTGGCGACATCAACGACATCTTCGGTGACATATTCGGCGATATCTTCGGCGGTGGTGGCCGGCGTCGCCAGCAACGATCGCGTCGCGGCCAGGATATCCGCTACACGCTGGAGCTCGACCTCGAGGAGGCTGTCGCCGGCGTGGAGAAGGAAATCCGCATGCCGACGCTGGGCGAATGCGAATCCTGCGATGGCAGTGGCTCGAAAAGCGGCAAGCTGTCGGTTTGCTCAACCTGTGGCGGGCAAGGCCAAGTCCGCATGCAGCAGGGCTTTTTCTCTGTCCAGCAGACCTGTCCGGCCTGTCATGGCTCCGGTCGTTCGATCCAGGACCCCTGCGGTGACTGCAATGGCAGTGGACAGGTCAGAGAAACCCGCACCTTGCAGGTCAAGATTCCAGCCGGTGTCGATACTGGCGATCGCATCCGCCTGAGTGGAGAAGGCGCGGCCGGTGCGCAGGGCGGCCTGGCCGGCGACTTGTACGTGGATGTCCAAGTCAGGCCCCATCCGCTGTTCCAGCGCGACGGTGATGACCTGTATTGCGAGGTGCCGATCACGATTACCACGGCGGCGCTGGGAGGTCAGCTCAAGGTGCCGACGCTGGATGGTTCCGTGAAACTCAAGATCCCCGCCGAAACACAGTCAGGCAAGCTGTTTCGATTGCGTGGCAAGGGCGTGCAATCGGTGCGCAGCCGCAGCGCCGGCGATCTGTTGTGCCGGGTCGCGGTGGAAACGCCGGTCAACCTGACCCGGCAGCAGAAAGAGCTGCTCGAGCAGTTGCAGGAAACCATGGGCGAACAGTCCGATCAGAATCCGCAATCGACCGGCTGGACCGACAAGGTCAAGAGCTTCTTCGACCGCATGGGTTTTTAGGCGTTTGTTCGTTTCTTCGTTGATTCGTCTGTTGGTTTTTTCGTTCATTCGTTTTGGTGCTTTGCCGCCAGCATGCCCATTGGGGCTCCCTAAGTACAAGCACGTAACGAACCAACGAAGAAACGAACAAACCAATAAACGAAACAACGAATTTCATGGCGTAGGCTGCCATCTTGCAGTAATCTTGCGTCATGAGCTTGCAGATTCTACTCAGTGGCGCCAGTGGCGCTGTCGGTCGTGTCATCGGTGAGCTGATTGAATCCGATAGCCATTTCCTGCTGGCTGATCAGGCCAGCAGCCAGCAATTCTTCGCGCCCGATGTCGAGGCCGATGTCATCATCGACTTTTCCCATCCCGAGCTACTGGCCCAGGTCATCGGCTTCGCCGTGCGTCGCCGCCTGCCGCTGGTTACCGGCACCACGGGTCTCAATGCCGGGCTGGTGCGCAAACTCGAAGCGGCGGCCGAACGCATTCCCGTGTGTTATGCAGCCAATTTCAGCCTGGGCGTGAACCTGCTGGTCCGTTTGGCGGAACAGGCCGCCCGCGCGCTCGGCAAGGGCTACGACATCGAGATTCTCGAGGCGCATCACCGGCGCAAGCTGGATGCCCCTTCCGGCACTGCAAAGTGGCTTGGGCAGGCTGTATCGAGCGCCCGAGGGCTGGATTTTCAGGCCAGTGCCGTACATGATCGCAGCGCCAGGCGGCAGTCGCGCAATCAAGGCGAGATTGGCTATCAGGCCATTCGCGGCGGCGATGTGGCCGGTGAACACACGGTCTTCTTTCTTGGGGACGGCGAACGTCTGGAGCTGACCCATCGCTCGAGTGATCGAAAGGTCTTCGCGCGCGGCGCACTCGTGGCCGCCTCCCGGATTATCGAAAGGGATGCGGGTATGGTAGACTTCGCCGACCTCGTGCTGGGCACGGGCTGACGAAAAAAAACGGTCGAAAACGTTTGACAGATCCGGGGTCCTTGTCTAAAATGCGCGGCTTGTTGTGGGGCCATAGCTCAGCTGGGAGAGCGCTACAATGGCATTGTAGAGGTCGGCGGTTCGATCCCGCCT
>SLIA01000004.1 GCA_007135935.1 Wenzhouxiangella sp. | reverse complement strand
CTGGCCGCCGACATCGAGCAGAAGTGTCGAATCAGTCCTCATTGTCGGAGTCAGCCGCTTCCAGCAGGCCAGGCAAGTCGTCGACCTCGATCAGGTCCGCGCCAAGCGATCTGAGCCGGCGAGCCGAATCCAGGTCATCGACACGGTAGATGACCCATTGCCAGGATCCCGGCCAGAACGGTCGTGGTCGCCCCGGTACCCGGTCGGCACGAACAAACAGGTAATCGGGTTGCAGCCAGGCGGCCAGCAGCCGGGACAATGGCGTCCACGGACGAAATGCCCAGCCTGTCGATGCTGCTCCCAGTTGCCGGGCGAGGCGAACGGCCCGCCACTTGAAGGAAAGAAATACGGTCGGGCAGGGCGCGGTACCGATGCGCCGCATGACGGTTTCGACGGCCAGCCGACGGCCATGGCGCCGGATGCTCTGGCGCTTGAGTTCGACAAAAGCCGTCACGCCGGGATACTCGCCGACCAGAGCCAGCATGGCTTCGAGCGTCGGCACATGGGCATGTTCACCGGGCCGAGTTGTGACGGGTATGCCTTCGAGCTGGGCCAAGGGCATTCTGGTCACGCGCTCGCCGCGCCCGGTCAGCCGGGTGAGGTCGTCGTCGTGGACCACGACCGGCTGCCGGTCGGCCGTGATCTGGACATCGAATTCGACAAAGCGGGCGCCGGCCTCGAGCACGGCCTTTACTCCCTCCAGGCTATTTTCGGGATAACGATCCGGCCAGCCGCGATGGGCAACCAGCCACTGGCTTGCCGGTGCTTCGGGGTTCATGCCGAGCTCACGCGCCCGAAGCGGTGCTGGAGGTAGTCATTGAGTGCGGCTTCCAGATCCAGTGGGCCGGTGAGGAAATCGCAGGCCAGGTCGAACAGCGGGTAGTGCCCGCGAGGCACCGTATCGTGCTCTCTGACCCGCCGGGCCGTATGCACGCCCTCGGAGCGGATGTACTGGCCACCGGCGGCGATCTTGTCGCTCTTGCCGGCGGCCAGGTCGGCACCGATGGTGCGGTGATGCGACGAACGGCTGGTGGCACTGGTAATCAGGTCGCCCATGCCGGCCGGGCCGCGCGCGGTGTCGGGGCGCCCGCCCAGCTCGGTCATGACCGATTCGAGTTCGTGCACGGCTTCATAGATCACGAAACCGCGGATGTTGTCGCCCATTTCCAGCGCGTCGATGGCACCAAGCAGGGGCACGTAGACGTTCTTCAGGACCACCGACCAGGCCGCTCCGGTCAGATCGTCGTCGGTGTCCAGGAACAGCCGCGTTTCCGCGAACAGTCCGGCCGCCTTGCGTGCGTGCTGGCTGTTGCCTGCCAGCACGGCGAAGCCCGTCCGTCCCTCGCTGAGATCACGCGCGATCATCGGACCATAGATCAGGCCCCAGTGACGTTCCGACCCCAGTGTGTCGGCAAAGATCTCGGCCGGGGTGCGGGCGTGCTCATCGACGCCCTTGGCAATCGAGAGACACACGGTCGACGAGGCGATGTGCGGGATGATGCGTTGTATCAGCCGTTCGTGGGGCTGGGTGGGCAGGGCGAAAATGATGGCGTCGCGATCCTGCGCCAGGGTTTCGAGCGAGTGCGGATCCTCCTGGTCGAGGCCGCGGTGCCAGATATCGAGTTCATGTTCGCGGGCCAGCAAGCGGCGAAACATCGATCCCATGGCGCCACGCCCCAGTACCAGAATGCGTTTTTGATCGGGCATGTGTTGTCGTTATCGATTTTCCCCGAAGCACTATAACAACGGTTTGGCCAGCGCCGCGTTATAGTGAGCGCGAACGGACGCTAAACAATGGAGGCATATGGAAGAGCACCGCATCGAACGCGATGGCACCTCCTTGTTCTACCGCTGCTGGCCGGGCCCGGCCGAACGCACCCTTCTCATGTGTCATGGGCTGGCCAGCAATGGCACGCGCTGGCGCGAATTCGCCGACATGGCCCACGAGCAGTGCGACTGGCAGATCGTCTGCCCAGACCTGCGAGGGCACGGTCGGTCGAGCTTCCGCGGCCGGCTGGACTCGCGCGACTGGATGGATGACCTGCTGGCCATCCTCGACCGCATCGGCTGTGAGCGTGCCGTCTTCGGCGGTCATTGCCTGGGTGCCAACCTGGCCATGCGCCTTGCCCTGCATCACCCGGACCGGGTCGCCGGGCTGGTGCTGGTTGAACCGATGCTACCGGCGGCCCTGCATGGCCCGTTGCGGTTCATCCGCCCGATCCGCTGGCTGCTGCCGGCGCTGGCCTGGCCGGTGCGCCTGCTCAATGCCGCTGGCATTCACCGACGCAGCCTGCCGGTACTCGATCTATCGGAACTGGATCGCAATACCCGCGCGGCCATGGCCGAGCATGGCAGTCATCAGGCCATGCTCGGTCGTTATGCCAGGCCCAATAAAGACATGTTTTACATGCCGGTAGCAACTTATCTTCAAGCACTTTATCAGGTATTGCGCGAAATCGGACCGATAGAACGAATCGACCAGCCCGCCCTTGCGCTGCTATCCCGAGGCGCCTTGCTGGCCGACCCCGACAAAAGCCGGGAAGGGCTGGGTCGGATGTCCGGAGTTCGCATCGAGCAGATCGATGCGCTGCACTGGATTCCCACCGAGCAGCCCGAGGCCATGACCCGGGCCATCGTCAAATTTCTTGCCGGGATTTCAGCTACTGCGGATCGATGATGATGATCGGCGTGTTGATTACCGGCGGGCGGGTCGGCGTGCCGACGTTGATGACCACATAGCGACAGCCATCCGGCGCGTGACAGACCCCGTCTTCATACGGGCGGGATTCGAACCGGTTGTTGCCCGATCGCAGCTCCAGCACATAAACGGAATCGCCTTGCCGATCCCTGAATGCGGCTTCATCGAAGGCCAGTACCGTGCGCCCACTGCCGCGGGGTTTTGACGGCACCACGAAATCGAGCATTGTGCCGCCGGCAATCCGGGTCACCGCCGGTGCCGCCGGTCTCTGCCCGCGTTCGGAAGGCAGCTCTATGGCAGCGGTACAGTCGGCCCGACAAGTGCGCGCCTCCCGATCCGGTGCGGCATGGGCTGCCTGCAGGATGATCAGACAGCTTGTCACGATCAGTATTTTCGCAATCGGAAGTACCCTCATTTTGGCTCTCCTTGGTGTGAAGTCAGTAAAGCTCCGGCTTTTCGCCGATCAGCTCGAGGAAGCGGGGGGCCTCGAGCAGCGATTCCAGCTCCGGGTTGTGCGCCATGCGCGCGAGTTGATCGGGGTTCAGCCCTTTTTCGATGGCGTTGCCGAAATGCTCCAGTGCAGCATCAAGGTCATCGAGCATGTAGCGAGCCTGGCCCAATTGCCAATGCGCATCCCGTCCCAGGTGCTGGTGATCGGAAAGCCGGCCGATCTCTTCCCGGGCAGCGTCGGGTTGTCCGGCCTTGAGCAGGCTCAGTGCCACTGCGGCCCGGCAGTCGTGATCGCTGGGGTTGACTTCCAGTAGCCGGCGTCCGTATTCCACAGCCCGCAGGTAGTGTTGCTTCGCCTCGGCGTCGCGCCCGCCCTGTATGGCAATGGAATCGGCCAGGTGGGCATGCAGCCGGTAATCGGTGGGGTTGATGGCCAGCGCGCCGCGGAACATCCCCTCGGCGGTGGCATACTCGCCAGCGTAGAACCAGGCCGTACCGACATTCGAATAGGTCCGCGCCGTGGGCTGTCGGTCGATCGACTCACCGAAGGCCCATTCGGCTTTCTCGTGGTCGCCCGACATCAGGTAGAAGGCGCCGAGATTGTTGTGAAGTCTCGGACTGTCGGGCTCCAGTCGAAGGGCTCTCCTGGTTGCGTCTATTGCTTCTTCCAGACGCCCCGTCTCTGCCAGAAAGACACTGAGAAACGAGTAGTTTCGCCAGTAGGCCGGATCCAGCTCGATGGCACGCCGATAGTGCTCTTCGGCCTCCTCGTCATGCCCCATCCTTTTCAGGACTTCCCCAAGGCCGATGTGTACGTCGCTGCGATCGGAATCGATTTCCAGGGCACGGTAATAGGCCGCCAGTGCACGCTGGTAACGACCTGTCCTGGCCAAAGTGTTGCCGCGTGCCAGATGCGTTTCGGCCAGCCGGTCATCGTGGATCTCGGCCTGCCGACAGATCTCCAGCGCCTGCTCGGCGTCATTCGCGTCCAGGGTCGACTCGTACCGTTGCCAGTTTGCGGTGCACAGACCGGCCCAGGCTAGTGCGAACCGGCTGTCGAGTTCCAGCGCCTGTTCGAAGTGCTCCATGGCCGACATCACATTGTCGAGTGTGCCTTCGCGGCGCAGGAACGAGCGCCCCCTGAGGTAATGGTCGTAGGCTTCATCGTCTTCCGTGGCGACTTCGACCACCTTCTGGTCACCCAGCAATCTCACTTGCAGTACCTCGGCTACCGAACGGGCGATGTTGTCCTGAACCTGGAAGATGTCGTCGAGGGTGGCGTGGTAGGTTTCGCTCCACAGGCTGTGTCCGTGACGGGCATCGACCAGGCGAGTGTTGACCCGCACCCGGTTGTCCGACTTGCGCACACTGCCTTCGAGAATGGTGTCCACATCGAATCGTTGGGCCAGTTCTTCGAGGTTGCCATCGTGGTCGCGAAAGGCGAAGGTGGACGTTCTCGACATGACCCGCAAATCTCCGATCCTGCCCAGGCTGTCGATCAGCACTTCGGCGAGGCCATCGCTGAAATACTGGCTGTCGCGGTTCACGCTCAGGTCGGTGAACGGCAGCACGGCAATCGATCGCCCCGGCTGCGGCACGGAGTTGCCCTCGGGACGAAACAGAAGGAAACTGAGAACGGACAACAAGGCCGCTATGATGACCAGGTCCACGTAGTGCCAATTGACATTCAGCGAGGGCAGCTCGTGGTGAGGAATCGGGCGGGTACGGACCACGCCCCGTGGCGTGATGTCGTACATCCAGGTCAGTACTGCGACCAGCGGCAGGCCGATAATCGACAGCACGACCATGACGGTCAGTACCCAGCCCGGCACCAGCAGCGGAGGAAAGACGATGGCACCGACTTGCAGTATCACCCACACACAGAAGACGTAGGCACCCACTACCCGGAAGACATGGCGTCGTCTCAGCTCATGCAGAAAGTAATGTAGCCGGGACAGCCTTGAGGGCATGATCCCTCCAGCGTTTCCAACGCCACAGTCGACAATGCCGGGAGTCGTCGATAGCGAGGCCATTGCCTGAGGCCGTCCCGGTCATGGCCGGATGAAGCACCATCTGCGTGCCGGATACCCCCGTTGCATTCCGGCCAGCATCAAAACGAAGTATAGTCCAGCCAGCCTGAAATGTGAAGCGCATCACACTTCTGTCTGGCTTGGTCCGGACCCCGCGCATCGCCCGGCGATGCCCATTGACCCGACGCGGCGCAGTCAGCAACGCTTGAGTGAAATGCCGGGCTTGCGCATAATCGACTGCATTCGCGCGACTGGCGTGCGGACATGACTTTCCGGAGATGAATTCATGGCAAAGGGCGGCACCGTTTCAGTCGATCTCAAGGTCTCTCTTTATGGCCAGGGCGTGGTCACGGTCATGGCGGCCATCGTGGTCGCCGTGGCGTTCTACCTGCAGCTCGACATCTGGTTCTTTCTCGCCGTTCTGGCGGCGATGATCTTCTTGTGGGCCTGGCTGATGCATCGGATCAACCGTTTCCGATGGCGCCGCCTGGTGCTGTCTCACGGCGGCGAACAGGTCGTGCTGATCTCGAGAGACAAGTACCGCGAAGCCGGTCGGATCGGTCGGCGTCTGATCGTTTCTTCCTTCGTGACCTGTTTCCGCGTTCGTGGGGAACGACGACCCTACTGGCTGTGCCTGTTTGCCGACAGTACCGACAGTACCAGCTGGAAGCGTCTGCGCGAAATGCTCGGGAAGCAGGAAAAGTAGTCAGGAAGTAGTCACGAAGTCGTCTGGCGCAGCAGGCGGATACTGATCCCGATCAGCACCAATGCCGCCAGCCCGAGAACGGCCCAGAGCACGATCTGCCGCCAGGGCAGGGGCTCGCTCGGCACCTCCAGGGCACCCGGGCCGCCGGTCTTGTCAGCGCCGGTCACCGTTGCCAGCGGCCACTTCCAGGCCGGCCCCAGGCGTTGACTCGTGCGCGCGATCAGGTCGCGATGGGTATCCACCCGATGCAGACGGCTGGAGCCGGCATAAAGCCGCCATGGTCCCTGCCCCTGGGGCAGGAAGGCAATTTCTTCGGCTTCGGCGCTGAACTCCACCGTCACGTTCTGGCCGGGGGGCGGATCCACCTGTACTCGCCAGTAGCGATAGCGCTCGCGGTGTTCCAACGCCAGTCGATTGGCGTCGCCGGTCTCTCCGGGCAGGGTCGACAGGACACCGCCGGCCAGCCGTCGCCAGGGCTGATCGGCATGGTTGCGGGCGCTGACGGTCAGGTCGGCAAGCACGTTGGGTTGTTCGGTGTTTACCGCAATCGTGCGTACCCGGTAGGCGCCCGGCAATGCCAGCACCGGGTCCGTGCCATCGGCCGCCAGTTCATGGCGAAAGGAGTGCAGCTGACGATGGTCTCGAAAACCCTGAGCCAGTAGCCAGGCCTGCTCGATTTTCAGCCCTTCGGGCGCGGTATCGGCAAAGCAGCGCAGGTGCCAGGCCCGCGGCAAGTGGTGGACGGGCACAGTGGAAGAATAGCGGTAGGGATGGCGCTCGCCCTGGTCGTCGAGCCGAAGGCGTTGCTCGCGCTCATCGGGCCGGTCGGCGTCTCGGAGCCGACAGTCCAGTGAGGCTTGCTGCATACTTTGAAAACGCAGATTCAGATGGCGATTCGGCAACTCGTCGGATATCTCGCTGGCACCAATGAGCGCTTCGAGCACCGGTTGCTGACGCGTTCCGGCATCCGGCTGTCCGCGCGGCATGGAAATGACCAGGTGCTGTCCGTCATGCACCAGCTCCAGTCGCAACGGCGAGGTGTCGGCCGGCGCGGGCGCATCGGCATCGGCAACGCTTGACTCGGAGTAGTCCAGCGCTTCACGCGACATCAGCGATTCGCGCAGATCGCCCGCCCCGAGCATGGCAAACGGCACTCGCTGGTTTTCGGCATCGGTGATCAGCAGGTCGGCAAGCCCGGGGTCGGCCAGAACGTCCTGCATGTCGGGAGTCACCGTGACCCGGGCAATTCCGGCCCCGGAGTCGGCATCCAGGGTCCAAACGCCGAAAAAGTGGTCCGGATCAAATGCCGACAACGGCATGGCGACCATGGCGAGCATCAAGACAGGCAGCGCTCGTTGCATCATGTGGTGTTCCTTGCCGGGGCGGACGAGTCGCCGGAGCTGGCCCGCGGCGGTGCCGGCGCCAGGTAGCCGACCAGTATCGACAGCAGGCCGAAGGCCAGGAAAGAGACAATGCCGGCCAGGGTGGACAGGAAGGTCCGGTCGACCAGCAGCAGCTTGACCAGCACCACGCCCAGCAGCACCGCACCGGCCAGCCACAATCCCCGATTGCCCGAACGCGAACCGCTCACCCAGGCGACCACGCCCAGTGTGGTCCAGCCCACACTCAATGTGGCCTGCCCGATGCGCGACTGGAGCAGGGCATCGGCCGACCAGCGCACATCGGCCAGGTGGTGCACGCCGCGGAGCATCATCCAGGTCGCGACAACGACAAACAGCAGCCCCAGCCAGCCCATCGTGCCGGGACCCGTCGCGTGCTGCCGGGCGAGCATGAGCAATACGAGCAGCCCGCCGAGTTGCATGATTTCGAGCGGATTGAGTATTGGAACGTAGGGCAGGGGATGGGAATCTCCGGCAGATTGCAGGCTGTAGAGCAAGACCAGCACGGTCACCGTGCTGAACACGCCAAGGTTCCAGCGCCGGGCCCGGGCAGTATAGTCGACCGGCGACAGGGGTGGCCGGACCATCGCCAGCAGCCAGGCCAGCACCAGGTAAAGCGGCAACGCCGCCACCAGCCATTGCCAGCCTTCGCCGAGTGTCAGGACCTGGTCGGCCACATGCACTCCCGAAAGGGCCAGCATGACGACAACGGCAGCATGAGTACCCAGTGAAGCCAACGCCTGCCAGGCCTCGCGCGAGTGCACGAGCAGGTGCTGACTCAACCAGGCCAGGACGATGAAGAGCGGCCAGGCAATCACACCGAATCCACCCAGGGGCCAGTGTTGCCCGTCGGCCTGAAGCAGGGCCAGGAAGACGCCGGACAGCAGCATCAGCCCCGCAGCCCATCCGGCCACGGCCCACTCGAAGCGTCGACAGAAACCGGCAACAAAGGCAGCGGTCAGGCCGGCCAGCAACAACCAGAGCTGCGCGGTCAGCGGGGTGGTGGTGTGGTGAGCAATCTCGATGGCTCCGTTGAGAAGCCAGACCGACAGGGCAGCCAGGTTCAGCAGCGCGATCAGGCGCGCGGAAGCGTCGGCCAGGGTGTAGCGCCAGGCACTGAGCGTCAGGGCCACCGCGACGGCCAGCCCGCCCGGGAAAGCCTCGTTCAACAGCGGCAGTCCGTCGCCCCGGTAGCGAAGCAGAACAAACAGCCACACGCAGCCGGCGACCAGTTGCAGTCCAAGGCCCGCCAGCCGGCCGGCGCGGTGACGATAGGCGATACCGAACCAGGTCAGGGCCGCACCCTGCAGGGCCCAGATCAGAGCCACCGTGGGTGCGGCGAAGGCAAACGGCACGGCCAGGGTGGCAAAACCCACTGCCAGCACGGCATGGCTGCGTCCAAGCGCCGAACGGGAATGACGGCGCAACAGAAAGACTGCCGTGGCCAGGTAGAGCGCGGCGAGTGCCAGTGCCGAGAATGCGATCGGCAGACGCTCGCCGTCGAGCAGTCCGGCCTGCAGGGGAAAGGCGAACAGGGGCAGGCCGAACACCAGCACCACGTCCGGCAGCCGCGGGCTGTCGTCATGCAGCGCATGAATGACCGGTATGAGGAAATACAGGGCAAAGAACAGCAGCAGGAATGTCTGAGCGCCGGCATATAGCATCGGGGAGTAATTGAGCACGCCCCAGGATGTGCCGATGACGAAGGTGAACGCGAATCCGATACGGTTCAACAGCGGCCAGGACTGTCGCCAGGCGATGGCGAAGATGCCCAGGTTGAGCAGGCCGTACCAGCCGAACAGGACCAGGTGATTGCCGGCATCGGTGGCAATCAGCAGTGGTGCGGAGAAACCGGCAATGACCGCCAGTACAGCCAGGGCCAGTGCCGCCTGCAATACTGACAGTGCCGCAGTGGAGAAGGTCAGCACGATCAACATCGCGAAAGCCGCAGTTGCCGGCAAGACCTCGTAGAGACGTAATGCGGCGAAGACCACCAGGGCCAGCACGCCCACGGCGCCGCCCTGCAACGACAGCGCAAAGACTCGGCGCCGATGGCGCTCGCGCCAGGCAAAGGCCAGGGCGGCCAGGGCAGCCAGCGCCACCGCGCTCAGACGCCACTCGATGCCGATGGCCAGCCAGCCCTGATCGAGTGCGTGCCGCAACAACGCCGCCACGCCCACGAACAACACCAGAACGCCGACCTTGACCGGCACATTGCCCCGGGTCAGCCAATCGTGGACCAGGCCCGAAGCGGCAGCGGCGGTACGATCTTTTGCGGGCGCGCCGCTGGCGGTTTGCGGCCCGACGGCTGCCGTGGCTGCGGGTGCACTCGCGGTGGCAGGTTCCGGTTCTGATGGCGGCCGCGAAACAGCAGTCGCTTTCGGTTCGGCAGCATGCGCTGTTTCGGCATCGCTCGTATCGGGCTGCGGTTCCTCGCGTGCGCTGACACGTTTCTCGAGCGCAGCCAGTCGGCGCTGCACAACCAGCAGTTGCGCCAGCAAGGCGCCGAGACATCCGCCGACAGCCATGGCCAGCATGCGAGTCTCGCCGATCAACCAGCTCATTCTTGCGATGTCCGGGATGATCAGCCCGGCAAGAACCCCGGCAACGACAAGTACGGTCACCAGCCCATCGCTGGCATGCTTACTGTGGTCAGGCAACCGGCTCACCCTCCAGTGAATCCCTCTTCGAAAGACTAACCGTTACCACTGATGACCACAACTCGATTAGACAGACCCGCAGGCAATCCGGGACAATGGCGGCATGTGCGGAAGAGGCGGGCTCAATTATTCGTGGCGGCAGATCCACGAGTACATGAGTATTCCCGGGGATCCGCCTGAAGGCGGAATCTGCCAGCCCAATGTCGCGCCGTCGAGCCGGCGGCGCGGCGAGATCCGCTGGAACCGGGTTCCCGTGGTTCGCGGCGCAGATGCGGGCCGGCGTATCGATGCATTGGTCTGGCCGCTGGTGCCGCACTGGCTCAAGGGCGATCTGCCGAAGTTCTCCACCGCCAATTGCCGCTCGGAAAGCGACCGGCCCATTTCGCACACGGTGGCTGGCAAGCCCGCTTTTCGCAATGCCTGGAAGCACAATCGTCGTTGCCTGGTGCCGTTCTCCTGGTTCTATGAATGGGATCAGCGCACGCGCCCTCGTCAGCCCTGGCGCGTCATGCCGGTCGAAGCGCCGGTGCTGGTCATGGCCGGATTGTGGGATCGCTCCCGCTCGCCCGGCGGCGAAGTCATCGAATCCTTCACCCTGGTGACCACGGAACCGAATCGGCTGCTGAAAGACATTGGTCACCACCGCAGCCCGGTCATACTGGAACCCGAAGACTGGGATTGCTGGCTCGGTGCGCCGGCGGCAGAGGCCGAGCGGGTCATCCATCCGCCCGCCGACGGCACGCTGCAAGCCGAGCAGGTCAGCACCCGGGTCAACAACCCCGAATACCGGGGCGAGGAGCTCTTTCCTTCCCGCCATTGAGATGGCAGGCTGTCGCGAATCAATCGATTTTGTCGTTCAATACTCCTGAACCACTACACAACAATCAATCGGGTAGCAAAGTGAAAAGAATCCAACACTTTTTCAATACTGTACAGACCAACTGGTCCGAAGACCCGGCCGCCCGCGGCGCGGCCAAGATGACTGCCGGTGCCATTCTGGTCGCCGAGGGATTGTTCGGCGTCATTCGCAGCGGCGCCCGACGTGTCAGCAGACGCGGTCGCGGTAACAACAAGAGCGTGGGCGGGATACTCGGCGGCATTATCGGGATCGTTGTCGGCGTCGTGTTCATCGTGGTCGGCTCGGCCATGGCGCCAGACGAGCTGCCCGACGAAGTCGCGACCCAGG
>SLIA01000181.1 GCA_007135935.1 Wenzhouxiangella sp. | reverse complement strand
GTCTGGATTACCACAGCCCAATCGTCACAATCCATACCCATGATATCGGAAGCTTTTGATTTAGTTATCATCGATGAAGCAACCCAGTGTACGCTGACTAATCTGTTGCCTTTGATTTACCGCGGAAAGCGTCTGGTGGTGATTGGAGACCCGGAGCAGCTGCCGGCCATACCTAGTATAACTGCTGCAAACGAACGGCCGTTATCGATGAAATTCGGGGTTTACGATTATCTGGATTCTTTTGGGCATGATCACAACACGGTATACGGTACAGCCGCCCGCTGTCTGCCCCGGCGGCATAGTGATATTCTTATGCTGAAAGAACATTACCGCAGCCATCCCCTGATAATCGGGTTTTCCAATCTGCACATATACCAAAGCATGTTGAAACTGAGAAGAGACCCGAACACAAGCCTTGACTCAAACCTTGCCTCCCTGGTCCCGGAGGGGGTTTCATGTATCAACGTGCCGGGCAAAGCAAGCCGGGGGAGCGGTAACCGCAGCTGGATGAATAGAGATGAAGCTGAAGTGGTTGTGGATTATTTGAAACGGCTGCTTGAAGGACCCCAGCCGGCGTATTTTTCAATTGGGATTGTGACCCCATTCCGGGCCCAAAAGGAACTTATTTCTCAACTTCTGGATTCCGGCTCCATCCATAAACATATCACCATCGGTACGGCCCACGCGTTTCAGGGAGATGAACGGGACGTTATGATATTCAGCCCTGTAGCGGCGCCCGGTATGAGCCCGGAATCTGTAAGCTGGATTGAAGAGCCGAGAAACCTGATCAACGTTGCGGTTACCCGGGCCCGGGAGTCTATGGTGCTTATTGGAAATATTGAGTTCCTGACTTTACGAAACAGCATTATTGGAAAATTAGCCCGGTACATCGGGGGAATAGAGAGGCTGCGTGAGTCATGCCGTGAAGAGGCTGAGCTTTACGCCTGGATGGTTCTGAAGGGTTGGAACCCGAATATTAATGAAAAGATAGGCGATGATGTTGCCGGTCTGACCCTCAAACAAGACGGCGCCAACCTTGCGGTGTGCGTGGTTTCCGAAAAACGGGATGACGGATTTGAAGAGCGTTTGGCCGGACGGGGATATAAAACGCTGCTGGTTGAACCGCGGGCTGTTTCGGAGACTCCCGCCCTGGTCCTGCGGATGATTGCCGAAAAGCTGGAGTATGACCCGGAAACTCTGCTTGATATTCTGCCTGAGTCAATGCGGCAGGTTTCAAGCCGGTCCGCTGAAACTGCCGGATCTGTGGACGTATAATGGCTGATGCATTATTAATGAAGTAACAGGACCACAAGTGTCGACGCATTATAGTCGATGTATTATGGCAAAGGAATAGGCCCATGGCTTTAGAACCGAGAAACAGGCCGTATCAGTACAAATACACTAACCGGAAACCAGGGAAGCTGCTTGCGGCTGACTGGGTTGAAGAGAGACTGCCCCGGCTGATTAATATGATCGGCAGTGACCCGGGGCTCTACGTTCTGGGGGTCCACGCTTTTGTGGAAGCTTTTTTGCGTGAAAGCTTTTCGCTCTATGACCGTGAAGCCTCTTTTCAGGACCTTATTCAGGCACTCTATGACCACGTGATGGCTCATAAAACCGGGTGGGTCCCGGAACTTGATATCCTGCGTGATTTCAAGGCCTGCCACGGTGCTACCAACGGGGTGCGCCACCGGTTTGAAGGTATGTCTCCCTTTGAAGCCGCGGCGGCAACCCACCGGTTAATGCGGTTCTGCAGTTTGGTGAAGTTTTCCCTTGAACAATATCCGGAATACAAACAAAAGTTTGAAAAAGGGCTTGAGCTCTGGGAGCGGGGGGGCAGCCGCCTGGACGATGTACAGGAACTGGTTCAAAAGGGTTATTTGCTGGTCAAAGAAAAACAGCAGACAAAGCAGATGAGACAAGAACTTGATGCTTTTCTTGAAATACAGCAGGAAAGGGACCGGTACCGGCAGCAGATAAGAAAGCTTGAACAAGAGCTGGAACATGAGCTGGGTCGGGAACCCCGGAAGGCGGAAACGCCGGACGGCAAAGCAGGGGGCAGGGCGGACGGCAGGGCGGACGGTAGGGAGGAGAAAAAGGCCGACGGAAAGGCGGCCGGCAAGGAAGACGTTAAAGCGGCGAAAAAGATTGATGCGCTGCGAAGGGAGCGCTGGGAGCTTAAACAGCAGGCCGGCGAGCTTACCCGTAAAATTGAGACCCTTGAACTGGCCAACACCTATTTTAACGAACTTAAATCCATAGTAGCATACACCCGCACCCGGGCTGATTACGAACGCAGCCTGCTGCGGTTGACCAAAGAGCAGCAGCGGGTTCTTGAGCAGATAGAGTTGGATAAAGATTTCATGATTAAAGGCGGGGCAGGCACCGGAAAAACGTTAGTTCTGCTGAAGGCAATGGCTAAAGCTTTGAAAGAAGCCGGGTCTGAACTGCAGTTTGATGAAGCGCCTGCATCAGCGGTGCTGTTAACCTATACCCGGACCCTGGCAAAATATGACTCCTACGTGGCGGAAGTCATGAATATTCCGGCGGTCAATATGGACATCCAGACCTCCGAATCTTTTCTTCTTGAGAAATTCAGGCTTTTGGGTAAAGGGGTAGTTTCACGCACCGTTCTTGGTGAGCTTATCAGGGCGTTTAATTCTTTGAGTTTTATGGACAACGAAGAACTGGAACATGAGATAGAGGGGTTCATTTTTGGTTCCATGGTTACCAGGCAGGAGTATCTGGATGAGATGGTCCCCCGGCTGGGGAGAAAAAAAGGGCTAACCGGAGAACAGCGGGAAGCTGTCTGGTGGATTGTGGAAAAGTGTGT
>SLIA01000254.1 GCA_007135935.1 Wenzhouxiangella sp. | reverse complement strand
TGTTTCGGATACTAAGAATATCTCCATCCTGAACTCTGACGGTCGTCTCAATATCTTTCAGCGCAATCTGCGAATACTGAGTACCTTCATCGTAGTCGGCGGCAAGGGTGGCTATGCCCTGGCCTTTTTGAGTGCGTTGTACGCTTCCATGAATCTTTCCGGGATCTACGTGGAATAATGAGTGAAGCGTTACGCCATTGAGCTTGACGTAATCGCCCTCTGTTACACTCACAAATTGTTCTTTTATGGGCAGCGTATGCGGCCCGGCGTCAAATTTCTCTACTCCTTCCGGCTCTCCAATTGTTACGGCCTGAAGGTCATCCATATCATCACTAATCAGATCAAGACTCCATCCCGGCCTTACATAACCCCATAGGAGTACTTCAAGACTGTTCTTGATACCATTAGCGGATTCAGTAATCACACCTATAGCATTGCTTTGGGTGAACAGCCGGATAATATTCCGTGTGGCAATAATACCGGACGTAATCTGCTGGCCGCTCCACACAACCCACGAACCTGTGGGAATAGTGAATGAAATCGTTTTCTCCTCAACAAAAAGCAACTCATCACCGGGCTGTTGATCTTCACTCAAAGTAAATTCTGTTAATGTAGAATCCAGCAAAGAAAGAATATATATCGGGTCACCTTTCTGTATAGTCTGCATACCGATGGGTTTAATCGGGATGCTGGTAATAGTGCCTGATAGTGGCGCTGTGGTTACCGTAATTCGCTGGGCTTGTGAAAATTCATCCAGGCGGGTTAAGAAACTATTGAATCCACTTATAAAGGTGTTCCCAGCGCCGGGCACAGAATCAACGACAGTTTGCTTAAAATCATCCTCTTGTGATAAGAACGATGGTTGTATGAACCGCGCATTCCATGAGTTTTCCATTCCTGTCTGGCGGCCGCCCATAAAAAAGAGATACCCGTTCCCATAGGCAATCATTTTTGCCGGGCTGTATTGCCCCCAGACATCCGCATTCAGCCTGCGTACACGTCTCCGGAGCGTTTTCATAATCTCCTCGAGGTGCAGGCGGGTAAAACTCCATTCATCATTCTCACCCCTAAACCGCCAGCGAGTGCCCGTGTTCTTACTCGGAAATTGATCATATAACAAGGCGCCGGGTGCGATATTTACCGGGCCATCACCGAAATAAATGTTCTGATGATCGTATCGCCTGTGATAATTCCCCTCTTGCGTTAATGTATTTCTGATTGCCGAAGCACCAGGCTGTTCATCATCACCGGTCAGCAGTTCAAATTCCACTCCACTATACATTACCCGAAGCGCGGTTTGAACCTCCTCAATCACCTGACGATCAATATAGATTCGTCCTTTTTTGAATGTGATTTTTAGATCATCACCACCCAAATCATCTGGCAATGTTCCTGTCTGGATGCTGAACTGCCCTGTATAAGTGTAATTCCCATCGTTATTTTGTGTCCCTGGGCTTTGAAGATCAATCAGGTATTCCCCCTCAGAGTCCTGCCAGCCTTCGTTTGTGAAGTACCAGTTCCCGATGTTAATTTCTATTGCGGCGGCGGCCCGGTGTAATCGTGGATCTTGCACAATCACCATTGCGCTCAATGTCAGCGAAGCCTCGTTCAGGGACGTAATAAATGGTTGAATAAATACCTCATCGGGCTCATCATCTTCAATGGATATCCCCCGGGGTATCTCCATGATGTTAATCTCGGCGCCGTGTTGATAAGTTGCCTCAGCGCTTTTTAGCGGAGCGATAAAGCTATTGCTGCTGCTGGGCAGGATATATCGTTCATCACGATCAATCGGGATTGTGATATCCACGACACCGCTTGATAGTTGATTTCCCTGGCTGTCATACACATATCGCTGGATGGCCCCCGGTGTTTCTGTAGCGCTCAGCTGAATAAGTTGCCAAACGTTCCCAGCCTGCCTCAGTAACAGGTTGTGTGATCGCAGTATCCAATCCAGCGCCTGCATGTTCGTGATTGGCGTATCTTCAGTTCTATCGCGCCGGTTGAAATTACGTAGCCTGGATGGGCGGTTCCTGAGTGTTTTCAGGTAATCATCGCCCGAAGCGTCAGCGTATTCCCAATTCGTATATACATGAAGATCAAGATCAAGCCCGGTGGCGTCCAGGGCGCGGGAAAGTGTCTCGATGATTGTTTCATCAAGGGTGAGAAGCGGAAAATCACCCCCCTCCAGTACAGAAAGATCTTTCGCTGTGATTGTAGAGCTGAACGGATACGGCCCCTCACTATAACGGGTCTGATTGGGCAATACCCTACCTGTCCACTCCACATTACCATCCACCAACTGCCGCATAATATACTGATTATCATCAGCCGCCTCGATGTCCAGGAGGATATTCAGCTCGCTTTGGCTCTCAACGTACAGATGAAACTCAAGCCTGCTCTTCTGGATGGGGTTCGCGAAAATGTCGTTCGGGTCAAGTTGCTCGTATTCTTTTGTGTACACATCACCGGTGCCAAGTATTTCGGCAGTACCACCCGTCCAGTTCAGCTCTAATATCTCAATTCGAACGGTTGTCTCGTGATTATCAACGTTCGTTTTGTGTGTACAGTAATATTTTAACCCGTAGCTCATTCGAGTGTCTGTTTCGCCTCCTCGAGTGTCAATACCAGGTCAGTTCCTTTTATCCGGAACTCTCCGGTTAGGTTGATATTAGACTTACCACCATTCCCCGCATTGCGGATATTATCGGCCATACCGCCGGGATCTTTCGTGGCTATCAGATAATCATCGGGGTGTGGTGTGATGATGTCCCCTCGTGGTGAAATGATAGCGTCGTTAATGCCAAAAATGTTACGAAGCCCTCCAAGAAATCCAC
>SLIA01000239.1 GCA_007135935.1 Wenzhouxiangella sp. | reverse complement strand
TCGCATCCGGATTACAAAAAGCTCACGAGAAGGGTGTCGTACATCGCGATCTCAAACCGGCAAACATTTTCATCACAAACGACGATCAGGTAAAAATAATTGACTTCGGACTGGCGAAAGCAGCACAGCAGACCATGCTCACAAAATCCGGGACAACACTGGGTACGGTACCGTATATGTCGCCGGAGCAAGCACAGGGAAGCAAAGTCGATCACCGGACGGACATCTGGTCCTTAGGTATAGTGATGTATGAAATGGTAACCGGACAACTTCCCTTCAAGAGTGAATATGATACCGCTCTTGTATATTCTATAGTAAATGAAGACCCCGAGCCGGTAACTGCACTCCGGAGCGGTGTGCCGATGGAGTTGGAGAGGATTATTAATAAATGCCTTGAAAAAGAACCGGCTGACAGGTATCAACAGACTAATGAGATTATCATCGATTTGCGAAAAGTAGAGAAGGATATTTCATCCGGTATTCGCAAGAATATTTCCAGGCCCGCATGGCAAAAGGAACGTACTGTTGCCGCAGGAGATCAACCTGCACTGCTGCAAAAGAAACATTTTCTGTACGGTATACCGGTGTTGCTTATATTGTTGATTGTATTTTTCCTTCTTCTTCCCGACCGAACGGTTATATCGGAAGTCGAAAGTTCTATTGCCGTTTTGCCTTTCGAAAGCTTGAGCCCAAATCCCGCTGATGACTATTTCGCTGCCGGTATTCACGAGGATATTATCATTCAGCTTGCAAAGATAGAAGATATAACCGTTATAGGTCGCGGTTCGGTTGGGGGATATAAACCGGGTCGACGGGATTACCGAACAATTGGTAACGAACTCGGTGTATCGACTCTCCTTGAAGGGAGTGTGCGCCGTGATGCAGACCGTGTTCGAGTATCCGTCAATTTAATCGATGCGGAAACAAGTCAAACCCTTTGGGCGGAGCGGTACGACCGGGATATGACCGATCTGTTCTTTATTCAAGCCAATATTGCAGAGGAAATATCCCTATCACTTGAAGCGAGTTTGTCTCCACGAGAGAGGGAATCGATTGCTTACATTCCGACACACTCTACACGAGCGTACGATTATTATTTACAAGCACGTGAATACCAGCGACGGGATTACTATAATCCGGAAGACATAACGATCGCCATCGAACTATATGAGCGCGCAATAGAACTGGATCCGGATTTTGCCCTTGCATATGCAGGGTTATCTAATGCACACATGATGATGCATTGGTTTGCATACGATTTATCTGAAGAACGATTACAAAAAGCTCACAATGCAATTGAAAGGGCATTGACACTGGAACCCGATCATCCCGAAGTCAGATTGGATTACGGCATGTATCAATATCAAAGATTCAGGAATTATGATCTTGCCCTCGAGGAATTTGCATATGCGAGAAATTTAATGCCCAACCACGATATGGTTTACTTTAATACGGGTGCTGTTAAAAGGCGGACCGCTCAATGGGATGAGGCGCAAAAAAATATTGAAAGGGCATACGAGCTCGATCCCCTCAATTTTATAAAAATATACGAGTTGATTGGCACCTATTGGGCAACACGGGAGTTTTCAAAAGCCGATTCGCTGAACGAAAAAGCTTTAGCATTATTCCCGGATTCCGATACCGTTATTGAAATGATTATGTGGTCGGATATTAATGCAATAGGTAATGTACGTTACTCGATAGATCAGCTATTGCGGGAGTGGCCGGACTTTTATACGGATCATTCAAGGAGATGGCATATTTTATATAAAACCAGAGAATTCGAATATATAATTGAAAATGAACATGATTTTCCGGGAGATGTAATCGATGTCCAGTGGTTATATTATCCGAAGTCATTGTTATTCGCGCTTGCATATGATGCTCAAAATGATTCTGTAATAGCATTACAATATTATGGCGATGCACAAGAATCACTTGAAGAACTTCGAAGCACCTATCCTGAAGATTATAGATACCGGGCAGCACTTGGAAAAACGTATGCTGGTCTGGGTCTTAAAGATAAAGCCATTGCTGAAGGGAAAAAAGCGATGGAGCTAATGTCTTCTGATAAGGATGCCGTCTTTGGTGTGCGAATGGAAGTTGAGATGGCAAAAATTTATTCTTTACTCGGTGAAACCGATCTGGCGTTGGAGTACATCGAGCGCCTTTTAGAAGTTCCAACCGATCAAATGAACATTGGACGTCTTCGTACATCTCCATACTGGGACCCGCTCAGAGGGGATCCGCGGTTTCGGAAAATTATAAGCGAAGGATGAAAAGAATTTATAATCAATCAAATTGTCGCTCATTACAAGGAAGCGGAAAACGGGTAATATGTTAAAAGAATACAGAGGACAGATGTTAGAGATCAGTAATTGGAAGTCGTACAGTTGATGCTAAATCCCATTAACCAATAACAAATAACGATTAACTATCGTGATCGGCGAAACTATTTCACATTACAAAATACTCGATAAACTCGGCGAAGGCGGAATGGGTGTTGTCTACAAAGTCCCAACACTGCCCGCGAGTGTATTTCAACGAGCGGATGCAGTTTTGCGGATCCCGACGTTTTTTGTCGGGACGAGTGAAAGGAGTTATTGATGATAGGCAAAATCATCTCACATTATAAAATACTTGAGAAACTTGGTGAGGGTGGAATGGGAGTAGTGTATAGGGCCCACGACACCAAACTCGACCGCACCGTTGCGTTGAAGTTTCTACCTTCACATCTCGGAGCGGATGAAACCGAAAAACAACGCTTCCTCAACGAAGCAAAAGCAGCCTCTGCACTCGATCATTCCAATATTTGCGCCATACACTCGATAGAAGAAACCGGT
>SLIA01000076.1 GCA_007135935.1 Wenzhouxiangella sp. | reverse complement strand
CCTGCGAATTGTCCGCATATCCGCTGAGGAATATCCTTTCATCCGTCTGCCCCGCAAAGGAAGTGAGTACCACATCCGGGGGCACGTGTCTGCGGATCAGAGCAAGCTTTTCTCCCCATTCCCATCGCTCCTCGAAATGCCGGACAACGGCCTCGAGCACGCGCAATTCCCTTTCCACATTTTCCAGTTCGTCCTGGGGAATCCTGTGCAGCACCGCCGGGCGTTCATGGAGCTTTTCTATCTCGCGCTGGACCAGTTCGGCACGGAAATCAAAACCGCGTATAACGAAGACGGCCATCGCAGCGGTAAATGCGTAGGCGCACACCATCGCCACAATCATGGAGACGGAAATCCTTTCCGCAACCGTTGGCGGGCGCTCGGCCCGGGAACGTATGAGGTTTATGTTGTTACCCATATTCTTCCTCGCCGATCAAAGCACAGCCAATAGCAATTGAATAGGTGGAAAGAGTGCGCTCATTATCGGGAAGGTGACATTCCGAATCAAATCCCGAAAAGGGATTGAAAAAACTCACCGGAAGATCAAACCTTTCCCCGATCATCTCGGGAAGACCGGGAGCCCTGCAGCCGCCTCCTGCCAGATAGATCGCGTTTTCCCCCGAGCGTTTCTGACGGTGCTCATATCCCATCGTTATCGATATCTGCTGCAAGAGAGGCCTTATCGACCTTTCCACGCAATCAAGCACGCGGGTTTCCGGCTCGCCCCAACGGGTCTTTACAGCTTCAGCTTCGTCGAAGTTGGCCTCGAACTCCTTCTGTAAGCTTTTGTTGATATCGTTTCCGCCGAAAGCAATATCCCTCATAACAACTATCCTCGTGCCTTCAAGCAGTGCTATGCACGTATTTGTGGCGCCGATATCTATGAGAACGACCCCCTTCTCCCTGTCTTCCCGGCTGCCCGTGCGTTTTTGGACCTCCTGAAAAGCCCTCGCCATCGCCATGGAAGCAGCGCTTATCCCCACAGGATACAACCCGGCAGCTTTCAGTAAGCTGATGGTCCTGTTGCTCAGCGCTTTCGGGGCGGCTGCAAACAAAACCCTTAAACCGCCCTCACCGAGTTTCTCAAGTATCTGATAGTCAAAATCCATGTCATTCCAGTCTCTGGACAGAAACTGCTCGGCTTCAAGACGCACGGCGCCATCCAGCTCCGAACGCTCCATATCGGGATAATCGGTCAGATTGGTAATAACCGACGCTCCCCCTATACAGCTCCAGGCAGCCTTCTTCCGGGCGCTCATATCGGCAACTATCTCCTGCAGAGAGCCGCTCACTTCCTCGGCGTCCACCTCACCGGCTAAACGGCCGGGCAGAAGACTCTCTTTCACACCGATCAGACGCCCGTCCTTCACCTCCACCACTTTTAATGTATGATGACCTATATCTATGCCGAGCATCTTCCTGACCTGCAATAAATACAACGGGATTGAAACTGCCGCTATAGCTGCTATATTTTAATGCAATTGGTTCGACAATTGCAAGGATTTATTTTACAGGATGAAACTGAGACCGATTATAATCAGGATCACACCTCCCGCAAGCTCGGCTTTTTTCCCTGCCCCGACCCCTGCAATCTCTCCCACACGGACACCCCCTATGCTGATTGCCGCCGTCATAAGACCGATTATCAACGCAGGCATCCACATGGACATCCCCCTCATGGCAAGGCTGATACCGACGCCCAGAGCATCGAGACTCACAGCCAGTCCCAGAATCCAGAGTTTCAGCCCTGCACTCCGGACTCTTTTCCGGCCGGGCTCATCAGCCCGCCTCGAATCCAACAACATCTTGCCCCCGATAATGACCAGTATTGCACAGGCCGTCAGATCGGCAGCCGGGCGAATCATGCCATACAGACTGCTGCCTGCACGCCAGCCCAGAATCGGCATAATACCCTGGCACGTGCCGAAGACAAAGGCAATCCTGAGAGTATGCCGGTAACTGGATCTCCTCAGGATCGCCCCCTCGCTGGCAGCCACAGCAAATGCGTCGGCTGACAATCCTGATGCTATTAACAACAACTGTATTAATGACATATCTCTATATGCAGATGTGTGTATACTATTCGGGATCCGGCCGGGTTTCGACGCTGCGGAGCTTTTCCAGAAAAGCATCCACGACGGAAGCTCTCGGCAGCAAGATTCCTGCCTGTTTCATTATGGTTTCCGCCTCATCCAGACGCCCTTCTTCAAGCATCCCCGCCGCTTCTTCCAGAAAAGGGGCGGCAAGCCGGTTCTGAACCTCCTCCATCAGTTCCCACCGCAAATGCAGCAGCTCCGGATCCAGCGAACCCGGAGGTATGCCCTCAAGCAGGCTCAGGGCGACCCAGTAAGAACCCTCCGGCAACAGTTGCTGCGCCTCCCTCAGGGCTTCCTCAGGCGTCAGCCCGTAAGAGACATCCAGGGGGGGCGGAGGCATATGACGACCGGGCGCGTACGGCATTTGCGGCCATGAGAGCAGCGTATAGGCCGTGGTAACGCCGACAACCAGCGTCATGGCGGCAATCTGGGGCCAGCCCAAAAACTGTCTCCAGTCCGGCATAACCCATTTTTCCCGCCGACCCTCCTCCGCCGGCGGCACTTCAGGAACAAAAAATACGGATTCCGGGTTCTTCTTCTCGACCAGGGGCGCATCGCTGATAAGATGCTGGTATATCAGCTCCATATCCCTCGCAAGCGTATCGGAATCATACCTTTCCTCCCTGTCTTTGGCCATCATTCCGGCTATAACGGGGCTCAGAAAAGAGGGTACCTCCCTGTTAACTCTGTGCACCGGAGGCGGGTCTTCTTCAAGATTGGCCTTCAGGTATCCGTCAGTATCACCGGCCTT
>SLIA01000276.1 GCA_007135935.1 Wenzhouxiangella sp. | reverse complement strand
GTCGCCTCACCGATGATCTCGAAGTTGCGTACCACTGCATCCTGGGCCATCGTGTCATTGGAGAACATCTCCCATCCACCGGCCGTGTAACTATCGATTCGGCGAATTGCCTCGCGAATGTGTTCCAGGTAGGGCCGGTCATCCTTCACAGCACCACCGCCTCCGCGAGAATACGGTCCCGCAACGTCCAGTGCAGCGTCTCATCTTCAATCACGTCGACGCGGCAGCCCAGAAGGTCCTCAAGGTCCTGCTTCAGGGCCACGTGGTCTACCAGTGAACACCGCGGATCGAAGCGGACCAGCAGGTCGACATCGCTGTCGCCCGATGACTCGCCACGCACGACCGAACCGAATACCCGGACATCACTGGCACCGTGCGACTCAGCAAGCCGCAGGATCGCATCGCGGTTCCGGAGGATGTCGGTCATGGCGACCATGGCGTGGGCTCCTCAACGTAGCGCACAAATGGTATGCATGGGACCAGCCGCTTCACAACCGGCGGCCCGTTCGCTGGCAGATCGGAACGGCAACCGCCCCGGCTGCACTTCCATGGGCCGAGGCGGTCCGGGCGAAGTCCTGCCGTCTTCAGTACGGCAGTTCAGCCAGGAAGGTGAACTCGCACATGGCATCCTCGAAGAGGAACTCGGAGGCCGGGTAGCTGCGTCGGCGGCGTACCTCGAGGCAGCCGCGCTCCTTCATGAACTCCAGGGCCACGTTCACCTGCGTGTAGGGCAGGTCGAGCGCCTCGGCCAGGGTGTCGCAGGTGACGCCCTCCTTCGCGCGTTCCTCGATGGCGTAGGCGACCTCCTTGAAGGTTTCCAGCGTGCAGCGGTGGGTGTAGCTGTTGCCATCGGGGAAGACGACCTGGCGGGTCAGCACGTTGTCCACCACATCGAAGATGACGTTGCGGTCGCGGTGGCGGGTGGTCATGGTTCACGCTCCCTTGCGGACGGTGAACCGGCCGCGCTCGGTCTTGACGAACCGGCTCGCTTCACCCTTGTCGTTGATCTCGCGGAGGATGGCCGAGTAGAGCGTGGCCTGCGGCGTCTTGCCCGCACCGGGCGTCCACAGGCCGCGCTCGATGGCACGCTCGACCATGTCCTTGGCACCGAGCGGCTCATCGGCTTCGGCGAGCACCTGCGCTGCGGCGTTGATGAGGCTGGGGCGCTTCGCCTTCCTCCGCGGCTTGGCGTCCGTGGCGTCTGTGGCCACCGTGTCGCGTTCGGGCTCGGCCCTGGCCTCGCTCTCCGCGGCGTCGGGGGTGGCCACCTCCGCGGCCGTGGCCGCCATCGCGCGTTCGCTGGCGGTCATGCCATCTTCGCTCGCCTCGCGCTCATCGCGCAGGCGCGCGTTCTCCTGGTCCGCGTGGTGTTGGGCCTTGAGCGCCTTCCGCCGCGCTTCGGCTTCCCGGGGTGTGAGGCTCTTCTTCGCCCGGCCCGCGGGCGCGGCGGGCTTCGCGCCCGTCTCGTGCTTGCCGGTTGCCGCCGCCGCGGGTGCGGGTGCGGGTGCGCGGCCGCGGAGGCGCTGGGCGGTCTTGATGCGGACCTTCTTGCCCGTGGCCATGTTGGTCGCATCCCAGCCGCCGCCCCCGGAAGCGGGCCTTTCGGCATCGATGCGGACGGGGACGACCTTGTCGGTCACCTTGGCGAGGTACGTCTCGCCGATCCTGACGTCGCTGCTCTTCATGGTGTGTGCTCCTTTGGCCGTGTTCGGGCTGGCCGGGCCCATGTGTGGGGTGAAGACGCTCTCTGGTCAGAGCCCGATCTCTTCGATCAGGCCGTTGTAGCCCTGCGGCCCGCCCAGCAGCTCGATGAGCTGGGCGGTGAACCATGCGACCTCGCGGTCGACATCGGCATCGCCGGTGCGGGCCGGCTGGAGGTAGGCGGCGATGGCAGCCACGGCGTGGGGCGTGAGCGTGTCGCGGATCGCCTCCTGCAGGCGCTGGCCGTCATCGTCGGTGGGGTCATCGATCCGGGGGTCGTTGGGGTCGTTCCGGGGGTCATTCCGGGGGTTGGTCATGGTGTTCTCCTTGGCGGTTCAGCTCTGGAACCGCTGCATCTCGCGGAAGTAGTCGTGGACCATGCTGTTGGTGCCGGTCGTCCCATCGCAGCGGCGCTGGACGATCTGGGCGACCTTGAACAGCTCTTCATCCTCGATGCGTGCGGGCAGTTGCCAGGTCATCCATGCCTTCTCCTTGCCCGGGTCGCGGATGATGCTGTCGATGCGGATGGTGGCGCTGCCGGGCTGGCGTTCGATGGCGACGCTGCCGTGGTCGCCTTCGAGTTCGATTCGCGTGGTTCTCATGGTTCTGTTCCTGGTTGGCGGTGCGTGTCGGGCGGGTGTCAGACCTCCTCGCCGTCGAGGGCGTACCGGATGGTCTTGCCGGGGTTGAGTTGCCTGACCCGCTCGACCTTGGCGAGTGCCGCCTCGCGGGTGGCGAACCGCTCGAGCGCATCGTGCATCCTGGACTCACTGCCATCCCTGTTCAGCCGGACGAGGCGATGTGGTCGCGAGGCCTCGCGCTTGGCGGCGCGGCCTCGTGCGAGGTCTTTGGCTGCCGTCTGCATGTTCCTGATCTTGCCCTTCATCGTTCTGCTCCTGGTTCGGGGTGGTGGTGTCTTCCCCGGCTTCCGGGTTCCGGGGGGGTTAGCGGGGTGCCCACTCGTAGCCGGCCTTTTCGAGGCGGGCGCAGGTGGCGAGCAGGCAGACCCAGAAGCGGCCGTCATCGCCGAGCATCACCCCCATCGCCTTGTGGCGGCTGGCCCCATCGGCGAAGGCGAAGGCGAGGGCGGGGCTCTTGAAGCGGTAGATCTGGCGGTCGCGAAGGCGGGTGTTGTTCCGGGTGG
>SLIA01000185.1 GCA_007135935.1 Wenzhouxiangella sp. | reverse complement strand
GGCATTGATCAGCACCGGTTTTTCATACAAGCGGGGAGTCTACGTTACCCGTACCCTTGAGTCAATAGGAAGATTGTTTGAGCACCGGGTTCACGGTATCAGACGGGGCGGAAGCTGCGCCCTCGATTTAAGCTGGCTTGCCTGCGGCAGGTTTGACGCTTACTTTGAATACGATTTAAAAGTGTGGGATTTCGCCGCCGCCGTCCTGATTGCAAAAGAAGCCGGCGCCCTCTGTACCGACACCGGCGGCGGCCCTCTCAACCTGGGCTCTGCCTCAGTAGCCGCTGCATCCCGGCAGCTGCATTCTAAGCTGCTGGAACAAGTGGCATGGGACTGCAGCAGGCAGCCTTAACCCGCGGGCTGTGGGGGTCAGACCCTTAAAGTCCCTTCCAGCACCGTTACCGCTTTCCCGGCCAATTCAACCCGTTCAGGTTTTACCGCTATGCCGATGACCCCGCCCCTGGCTGATGCCTGATACGCCAGCAGGCTCTTTTCATTTAATTTGGCCGCCCAATACGGGCCTATGCAGCAGTGAGCCGAGCCGGTTACCGGGTCTTCCGGTACTTCCGGTTCAGGGGTAAAAAAGCGGGAAACACAGTGAAACCGCCTGTCGGCCCGTTTTTTCTTCCCCAGCCCCTCTTCAAGAACCACCGCCCCCGGCCCTTTCGCGGTGACTATCACTCCCCGGAAAGGATGTTCCCGGGCAATCCGGCGCAGGGCGGCAAAATCAACTTCCAAATTCCGCACCAGCCGCTCAGATTCAACTTCCAGCAAGTAATCCATCCTGTTTTGACCGCAGAAAAGCACCTGACCGCCGGTCAAACCGAGAGCGGCCGTAAGCCCTTCGGGGGGCGCCGCTTCCCGCGCGGGTTCGGCCGGAAAATCGAGTACTATTCCACCATCAATCCGTTTTACAGCCGACAACCGTCCGCTTCTGGTAAAAAAAACCGCCTGCTCATCCGGCTTAAGCAGACCTTGCTCCCATAATACGTGGGCCGCCGACAAGGTCGCGTGACCGCAAAGCTCCTCTTCATGCCCCGGGGTAAACCAGCGCAGCCGATACCCTTCGCCTTCAGGCCACAAAAAAGCGGTCTCTGAAAGGTTCATCTCCATGGCTATGTTCTGCATCAGCTCGTCCGGTTTCTTGCCTGAAAACAGACAGACCCCGGCAGGGTTGCCGGTAAAAGGTTTGTCGGTGAACGCGTCTACTTGATATATCTTTTCCATATGCCCCTACCTCTGTCCCTGTTTATTTATTCCTATTTTTCTACTTCTGCCCCGCTGTTGCAATTTTTGCTATTATGGCTCTTTTTGCCGCTACCCGGAGCCGGGCCCGGGGGATTTACCGGAAACCTCACGGATAAAACGGGAGTAAAAATAGATGCACCGGCCCCAGTTTTCCAATGATATACGTTCGTTAATGCCATGAATACCCTGAAGTTCTTCTCTGGTTATAATCACCGGAATAAACCGGTACATATTGGGGCAGACGTCAACGTAATGCTTCAGGTCAGATCCTCCGGCCATGAGAAACGGGGCCGCGTCCGCTTCCGGCACCACCGTCCGCAGGGTACTTAGAATTGCCCGGTATCCGGCTCCTTCCGAGTCGGCTTCCGGCAGGGCATCGTTTCCGGCGTATGAATCGGCCACCCGCACTTCAACTTGAGGGTCGTTAACCGCTTGTTTGATATGACCCAGCACGCTCTCACGGGTATCACCCGGCAGGGTGCGTACATTAATTACCCCCCGGGCGGTCTCGGGCAGCACATTTTCACGGCTGCTCCCCTGCAGCACGGTTACCGCCTGGGTGGTACGGATGATGGCCGCTGTTCGGGGATTTCTCCTCAGAGAGCGGGTAATCAGGGGAGCAAACAACTTAGGATATTTTAAAAACAGCTTAGCGGGAAACCCCGAATAGGGGGCAATGGCCTGCAGGAAACGGGCCACTGTGGGGGTAATTCGATAAGGGAAAGGGTTCTTCTCCACCCTGGTCATAGCCCGGGCTATGATCCCGGCAGCGGTATGCGCCGGCGGCATGGAAGCATGGCCTGGCTGCTGCCGGCAAATCAGCTCTATGTTGTAATATCCTTTTTCTGTCAGGCTGATCAGGGCCAGGGGCTTTTCAATCCCTTTAAGCATTCCTGACGCAATAAGCCCCCCTTCGTCAAGAGCGAATTCACACTCTATACCCCGCTCCCGCAAGAGCGCGCCAATTGCCCCCGCTCCCCGGGGGCCGGCTACTTCTTCATCTCCCCCGAAGGCAAACAGCAGGGTCCGCTCTGGGGTGTGTCCCTCGGTGAGCATGTTTTCCACGGCCGTCATAAGGGCAATAAGTACATGCTTATCATCCAGGGTACCCCGGCCCCAAATATAGCCCTCGGCCACGGTCCCGGAAAAAGGAGGATACTTCCACGCCCCTTCTTCCCGGGGGTCTACCGGTACCACATCGTAATGGGCCAGAAACAAAACCGGTTTCAAATCCGGGTTGCTGCCTTTCCAGGTATAGAGCAGGCCGTAATCCGATACCCGTTCCAGCTCACAACCGGCATGCACCCGGGGAAACCTCTTTTTAAGAAACTTCTCAAACTTCCCGAACACCTCAGGGTCCATCATGCCGGGATCAAAAGAAGAAATAGTGGGGATGCCGACCGCCTCGGACAAGAGAGACGCGTACTCTTCACCTGCCAAAACCAGCTCTTCTGCGCTTTTAGACGCCTCTTCCCGCGCCTCCTCAAGGGGTCCCTTTTCCTGAAGGTCCTCTTGTGCCGGTCCGTTCATCCTTTGTTCACCTGCATCCGTCATTGTCATCTCCTTCCGGCTTCTCCTTCCGGCTTTTTGGGGTAATAT
>SLIA01000057.1 GCA_007135935.1 Wenzhouxiangella sp. | reverse complement strand
GCGGCCGCGCCAGCATGGGCGTGCTCAACGCCACCGGCTGTTCCTCGGTCTGGGGCTCGACCTTCCCCTACAACCCCTATCCCTTCCCCTGGGCCAATCACCTGTTCCAGGACAGCCCGTCGCTGGCCATGGGCGTGTTCGAAGGCCACATGACCAAGATGGCCGAAGGGTTCCGCAGCGTGCGCGAGGCCGAGCTCGAATTGGCCGGCGAACAGGCTTCGGCCGAAGATCGCAAGGCCCTGGAGCACTTCGACTGGCGCTCCTTTTCCGATCAGGAATACGCCCTGTGCCCGCCGGTGGTGGTCGTCGGTGGCGATGGGGCGATGTATGACATCGGCTTCCAGAACCTCTCCCGGGTACTGATGTCGGGCAAACCGATCAAGGTGCTGGTGCTCGACACCCAGGTCTACTCCAACACCGGTGGCCAGGCCTGCACTTCGGGCTTCTTCGGCCAGGTCTCGGACATGGCCAGTTTCGGCGCAGCCGCCCGGGGCAAGCAGGAAGTGCGCAAGGAACTCGGCCTGCTGGCCATCGCCCATCGCACCAGCTATGTCATGCAGAGCACCATCGCCCAGCCCAGCCACATGATCGAGGGCTTCATCGAGGGTCTGAGCAGTCGCACACCGGCGGTGTTCAACTGCTACACCTCGTGTCAGCCCGAGCACGGCATCGCCGATGATGCCGGCTACACCCAGGCCAAACTGGCGGTCGAGTCGCGCGCCTATCCGCTGCTTCGCTACCGCCCCGGCCGCGGCGTGCGCCTGAGCGACGGCCTGGATCTCTCCGGCAACCCGGCGCCGGATGCCGACTGGCCGGACTACAAGCTGCGCTATCGCCGCCACGGCATCGATCGCGAGCTCGACCTGCCGCTGACCTTTGCCGACTTCGCCGCCAGTGAGGGCCGCTTCCGCAAGCATTTCCGCGCCGTGCCGAAGGAGGCCTGGCATGACGACATGCTGCCGCTGGCCGACTACCTTGAGCTGGACGACGATGCGCGCGAGGTCAAATTCCCGTTCATCTGGCACCTGCTGCCTGGCGGTGATCCGGGTCGGCTGCTGGTCTCCGACGAAATTGTCGCCTCGTGCGAGGATCGGCGCGACTTCTGGCGCCTGCTGCGTGAACTGGCCGAACCGGCCGGCCCGCCGGCCTCGGATCGTGAAGCGCTGATCGAGCAGGTTCGCGCCGAACTGATTGGGCGCTTGAGCGAGTCGCTGCTGCGCCTGTCCGGTGAGGACGACGCGTCGACGGCAACCGCCACGACAGCGGAGCCGGCCCGTCCGGACGCGGCGGCGAGCGCAACGCCGGCGTCCAGGTCAGATGACGCCGACTACATGGCGCCGTGGATCGACACCGCGCAGTGTTCGGCCTGCGACGAGTGCACGCTGATCAACCCGCGCATCTTTACCTACAACAGCGACGGCAAGGCCATCATCAAGGATCCGGCCGGTGGGCCCTACAGCGACCTGGTCAAGGCCGCCGAACGCTGCAAGGAGGGCATCATCCATCCCGGCCTTCCGCGCGATCGCAGTGCTCCCGATGTCGAGCGCTGGATCGCGCGCGGCGAGAAGTACAACTAGGGTTTGCGCATGTTACGACTGCGGCCAGCATTTTCCGGCGGCATCAGGCTTCCCGCAGCTGAGCGCCGGGAAGACGAAGTGGCGATCCGGCAGCTGCCGTTCGCGCCGCGCCTGTTTCTGCCGCTTCGGCAGCATGCGGGCATGGCCGCAGTGGCCGTGGTGCGTGCGGGCGACGAGGTGCTGCGCGGCCAGCTGCTGGCGCAGGCCGAGGACGAGAGCGCCGTGCCGCTGCACGCCCCGGCCACCGGTCGCGTGGTGCGCATCACCGAGCAGCGCGACAAGGCTGGCAGCATGGCCGGCGACACGGTCGGCGTGATCGAACTCGCACCGCTGGCCGGCGATACCCAGGAGTATCCGGGCGGGCGGGCATACGATCCGGACCGTTCCAGTGCCGATGAACTGCTGGCCGCAATTCGAGACGCCGGTATCGTCGGTCTTGGTGGTGAGGGCGGACCCACCCATCTGCGTTTGGCGCGCGCCCGCGAGTGTGCGGTCAGCATATTGATCATCAACGGCATCGAGGGCGAGCCCGGATTCAGTCGCGTTCCCGCGCTGCTGACCCGGCATGGGGTCGATGTGCTGACCGGCCTGCGTTGCCTGGACAAGGTATTGGGGAGGGTCCAGCCCGTGCTGGCCGTCGAGAAGCGCGATGGCGCGGCGGCCCGGGCCATGCTGGCGGCGGCGCCGAAAAGCGCGTTGCCGGCCCTGCATGTCCTCTCGCCGCGCTATCCGCAGGGTGCGGCCGAATTGCTGCTGCGCGTACTGTCGAAGCGCAACGTCGACGGCAAGCACGAGTTCGACGCCGATGAGGCGGTGGTCTTCAGCCTGGCCACGGTGGCCGAGGTTGGGCGGCTGCTCAGCGGCGGCCGGGCCATGACCGACCAGGTCATCACCCTGACCGGTGACGGTGTGCGCGAGCCCGGCAATTATCGCGTGCCGCTGGGCACCCCGGTCGGTTTCGCCCTGGAACAGGCCGGAATGCGTCCCGATCTCGAACGGGTGCTGGCGGGCGGGCCGATGCGCGGTCAGGCAATGGCCAACCTGGACCGGCCCATCGTCAAGGGCTCGACCGGATTCGTTGCCGTGGCGGCAAGAGAAACATCCGGCCTGCCGGAGCCGATGCCCTGCATCCGCTGCGGTGAATGCGTGGCTGCCTGTCCGATCGATCTGCAGCCGGCCGAGCTGGGTTTTCTGGCGCGCAAGAATGAATGGCAGGCCATGGTCGAGGACTTCCAGCTCGATCGCTGCTTTGAATGCGGCTGCTGCGCCTATG
>SLIA01000119.1 GCA_007135935.1 Wenzhouxiangella sp. | reverse complement strand
ATTCAGGGCGGTTATAGAGGAATTGAAAGAGTGCCAGCAAAGAGGCCAACCGGTACTGGTTGGAACGATCTCTGTGGAAAGATCCGAGATGTTGAGCCGCATGCTCAAGAAAGAAGGAGTATCCCATGAGGTTCTTAACGCGGTCAATCATACAAGGGAAGCCTATATTATAGCCCAGGCGGGCCGGCTCGGAGCTGTCACAATATCAACTAACATGGCTGGTAGAGGAACCGATATTATTCTGGGCGGTAATCCCGAATACCTGGTTCAAGAGCAATTAATCAATGAATTCGGGGCAGATTATCCAGAGTTAGAAGAAGATCAGCAAAAGAAATGGGATGAACGACATGCCAGGATGATTGAAAATGCCATCCAGGATACCCGTTCCCAGAGAGAAAAAGTTCTATCTGCTGGAGGGCTGCACGTTTTAGGAACGGAGCGGCATGAAAGCCGCAGAATAGACAACCAGCTGCGAGGACGCTCGGGGCGGCAAGGTGATCCCGGATCATCACAGTTTTTTGTTTCACTTGAAGATGATTTGATGCGTCTTTTTGGTGGAGAGAGTATTGCTAATTTAATGGAGCGTTTTGGAGTAGAAGAAGATGTTCCCATTGACCATGCCCTGGTTAGCCGGGGTATTGAGAATGCCCAAAAGAAAGTAGAATCCAGGAATTTCGAAATCAGGCGTAATTTGCTTGATTACGATGATGTGCTCAATCAGCAGCGGGCTGTAATTTACGGTCAGCGCCGGCGGGTCCTTGAAGGGGAAGATATGAGACAACCTGTTCTGGGTATGGTTGATGAAATTATTGACCGGATGGTCGAGGGCTTTACAGTGGAAAAAGGGTTCCTTGAAGATGAAGATGCAAAAGCCCTCTTGGCAAAAGCTGAAGAATTATTTGCTCGGAAAGACCCGGTGACATTAGATGATTTGATAGACCAGGAAGAAGACGAAGTTAAAACTCTCCTTAAAAAAGAGGCCCGTGCTTTTTACGATCAAAGGGAACTGGAATTAACTCCAGAAATTATGCGTGAAGTAGAAAGAGTGGTGCTCCTTAAAACCGTTGATCGACACTGGATGTATTTTATTGATGTCATGCATGATCTGCGCCGTGACATTCATACCCAGGCTTACGGGCAGAGAAACCCTCTCGTTGAATACAGAATGCAGAGTGCAGAAATGTTTGAAGACATGATCCGGCAGGTCCAAAATGATGTTGTTCGTGCTGTCTATCAGGTTAAGGTAACAGCAACCCCTAAACGGGAGTCAGTAGCCAGCGATATCAGAGGGCAAAGACGAAGAATTGCTGCAGTTGGAGGTGGAAGGGCTTCGGGAGGTTTCAGCAGCGCAGCCAATGAAAAACCGGTAAAGCCGGAACCAGTATCTGTGGAAAAAATAGGACGAAATGAGCCTTGCCCCTGTGGCAGTGGTAAAAAGTACAAGAAATGTTGTGGGGCAAATTAAATTATAAATCAGGATTGAAAGTGGTGGTATAATGCTGAAAGAAAACCGGGAAGAACTGGCTAACCAGAAGAGGCGGTTTGAAGAGATGAGGGCTTCTCTTTGAATATGATAAAAAGCTGAAACAGCTCAAGGAGGGTGAAGAAAAAACAAACTCACCTGGCTTTTGGGATTCCAGTGTCAGTGCCCAGGATCATATGAAAAAACTTGGCAAACTGCGTGAACAGATTCGCCCTTTAACGGCACTGGAAAAACTAATTGAAGAAGTGGAAGTATACCTGGAATTGGCTGCAGAAGAATCGCTTGAAGATCAAGAGGCGATTAATGAAGCGGCAGGAATTTTGAAAACCATTAAAGATCAGTTAGATCGCCTTGAGCTGCAAACTCTTCTAAATGGTAAATACGATTTTTGCGATGCCATATTATCTCTTCATCCAGGCGCCGGTGGCCTGGAATCACAGGACTGGGCCGAAATGCTTTTGCGCATGTATAACCGGTGGTGTGAACAGAAAGGTTATGAAGTTGAGCTGGTTGACCTGTTAAGTGATGATGAGGCAGGAATTAAAAGTGCTACTTTTATAGTCCGTGGTCATGCTGCTTATGGCTATCTTCAAGCTGAAAAAGGAGTCCACAGGTTAATTCGGATATCTCCCTATGATACGTCCAAGCGCCGCCATACTTCTTTTGCTTCTGTTGATGTAGTTCCTGAAGTGGAGGAAGAGGAGTATCAAATTAATGCAGATGATTTAAAAATAGATACTTTTAGGGCCAGCGGTGCAGGCGGTCAGCATGTAAACAAAACCGATTCGGCGGTGCGAATTACTCACCTGCCCACCGGCCTGGTTGTTACCTGTCAAAATAATCGTTCTCAGCATAGCAATCGAACCCAGGCCTTAAGAGTACTGCAGGCTAAACTGGCTGAGATTTACCGTCAAGAACAGGCTGAAGCGATCGACGCTGAAAGGGGTCAGCAAAAAGAAATAGCCTGGGGCAGTCAGATCAGAACTTATACTTTTCATCCCTTTACCCTGGTTAAAGATCACCGTACAGGTTTTGAAATGGGTCAGGTAGAAGCTGTGATGGATGGAGCAATTGACCCCTTTATAGATGCTTACCTGCGTTGGAAGGCAATGGGTAAAATGCCCTATAAATGATTAAACTGATAACAATTAATGTTACCTGGGAGCAAAAGAGCCTGATATACAAAAATCTGCGCAAGGCAAATAGAATCGAGCTAAATGGCATAGTTCCAATTGTAACCTTCCCTGGAACAACTTTTTAAAATGGATAAAGACAATTCTATTGAGTTCACCTGATAAAAGCCACTAGGAGCACTGATGAAATTTAAAAAACCGCGGATTACCAAAGCTGATGTCAAGTTTTATTTTTTAGATCTT